>QEUW01000601.1 GCA_003577005.1 Chloroflexota bacterium
CCTACCAACAAGGAGAAGATGATGGCTATTCACTACAAGCCGAGTCTGGATGAGGTGCGCGTGTTGACCAATCAAGGCAACTTGATCCCAATCTATTGCGAAATGCCCGCCGATCTGGAGACACCGGTGTCGGTCTATCTCAAGCTCTGTGGACAGAATAAGGGAGCGCCAAGCTTTCTGCTCGAATCGGTGGAAAAAGGTGAGCAGATCGGCCGTTACAGCTTTATTGGGGTTCATTCGCCCATGACGATTGTTGCGACCGGTGACCAGGCTATTATTGGCGGAGCAGGCGGAGCAGTAATCGAAACGCAACAAGGCGATCCCCTGATGGTGGTCAAGCAGATGATGGCCGACCGGCGACCGGTCAAGCTGCGCGGGTTGCCGCGCTTTGCTGGCGGTGTGGTGGGTTATTTTGCTTATGACCTGGTGCGCTTTATGGAACGCCTGCCGGACACGGCCAAACGCACGCTCGACGTGCCCGACCTGATCGCCCTCTTCACCGACAACCTGGTGGCCTTTGACCACGTGCGCCATAAGCTGATCATCATTGCCAACATGCGGGTGGAGCGCGACCTGCGCGCCGCCTATGCCGACGCCGTAGCGCGCATCGAGCAGATCATCCACCTGTTGCGCCAGCCACTGACACCGCCGGAGCCGAAAGTCTGCACCAATGGCGCCCAATGGCAGAGCAACTTGACCCAGGCCCAGTTCGAGGAGAATGTCCGCAAGGCGAAGGAGTACATTGCCGCCGGGGACATCTTTCAGGTGGTGCTGAGCCAACGATTGAGCCGGCCCACCGATGCCGACCCGTTTACTATCTACCGGGCGCTGCGCATGTTGAACCCGTCGCCCTATATGTTTTACCTCGACTTCAATGGTGTAGCGGGCGTCGAGGGCGGGGACCCTGAGGGGACGGTGCGGCTCATTGGTTCTAGCCCGGAGATGCATGTGATGCTGGCCGATGGCACGGCCTATTTGCACCCGATTGCCGGCACGCGCTGGCGCGGCCAGACGCCCGAAGAGGACGAACGGCTCGCCGAGGAATTGCTGGCTGACCCCAAAGAACGCGCCGAACATGTCATGCTGGTTGACCTGGGCCGCAACGACCTGGGCCGTGTCTGCGAATATGGCACGGTGCAGACCCCCATCATGATGGCGGTGGAGCGCTATAGCCATGTCATGCACATCGTCAGCGATGTGCGGGGGCAGATCAAGCCCGAACATGACGCCTTCAGTCTGCTGCGCGCCACCTTCCCGGCCGGTACGCTCAGCGGGGCGCCCAAAGTGCGGGCCATGGAGATCATCGAGGAGCTGGAGGGCGTCCGCCGCGGGCCCTATGGTGGTGCAGTCGGCCATATCGACTATGACGGCAACATGGATACTTGCATCACTATCCGCACGATCACGATGAAAGGGAAGACATGCAATCTTCAAGCCGGCGGCGGCATCGTGGCGGACAGCGATCCGACGTATGAGTTCAACGAGTCACTGAACAAGGCCAAAGCGTTGGCGGTGGCCGTGGAGCAGGCGGAGATAGGGTTGTAGCTTAGTTTGGGGAGATTTGAGGAGATTTTTGGAGATTGGGGGGTTGGGTTATGACGGAGGGGACGGATCTGACCGATCTATGGGTGTTTCAGAAGGCCGAGGAGCTTGGTGGTGCGGTATGGCGAGTTGTGGAACGATGGCAGCCGTTTTCCAAATGGACGGTTAGTGAGCAACTTGTTCGAGCGGCTGATTCGGTGGGTGCAAATATTGCAGAAGCATTTGGGCGATTTCATTATGGTGACAAGCTTCACTTTCCGTATTATGCGAAAGGTAGTTTGTATGAAACCCGCTTCTGGTTGCGACAGGCTTACAAACGCCGACTGATAAAAACTGCTGAAGTAGACGGACTAATCGAACTCATTCCGTCATTAGCCGTTGCGATCAACAATTTCGCCAGTTCGCTGAAGAACCAACGCAAACAGACGGTGACAAAAGAGAGCGAAGGGGCGTATGTTGTCTCGCAGCAATCTCCCCAAATCTCTCAATCTCCATCAGTCTCCCAGAGACAATTTTCACGGAGGAGGAATTATCATGGCTCACCAACCTGACCGACGAAAACGCATCCTGACCGGGGATCGGACAACCGGTAAATTGCATCTAGGCCACTATGTCGGCAGCCACCGGCACCGATTGGCCTTCCAGGATGACTACGAATGTTTCTTTTTGCTGGCCGACCTGCACATGTTGACCACCAGGCCTGATCGGGAAAGCATCGAGCAGTCGGCCGACAATGCGCGGGCGATCGTGATGGATCACCTGGCAATTGGCGTCGACCCGCAGAAGGCGACCTTCTGCCTGCAATCGGCTATCCACGAGACGTACGAGTTGCAGTTGCTCATCAGCAGCCTGGTGACAGTAGAGCGGCTACAGCAGTTGCCGACGATCAAGGATATGGCGGCGGCGGCCGGTTTTGAGCAGATGCCCTATAACCTACTCGGCTACCCGGTGTTGCAGTCAGCCGACATTATGCTGCCGCGCGCCCACCTAGTGCCCGTGGGCAAGGACAACGAGAGCCACGTGGAGATCACCCGGCAGATCGCCCGCCGCTTCAACAACGCCTATGGCGAAGTCTTTCCGCTGCCCGAAGCCTATGTCATCGGCGGCACCCTGCCCGGCACCGACGGCAACGCCAAGATGGGCAAGAGCCTCAACAACGCCATCTTCCTCAGCGACGACGCCGCCACCGTCCGCCGCCGGGTGATGGGCATGTACACCGACCCCAAGCGTATCACCGCCGATGTGCCCGGCACCGTCGAGGGGAATCCGGTTTTTGTCTACCATGACTTCTTCAACCCAAACAAAGAAGAGGTCGAAGACTTGAAGACGCGCTATCGGGCCGGTAAAGTCGGCGATGTGGAGGTGAAGGAAAAGCTTGCCATCGCCCTCAACAACTTCCTCGAACCGACCCGCGACCGCCGCGCCTACTATGAAGCGCGGACCGGTTATGTGGATGAACTCATCTACGAAGGCACCCTGCGCGCTCGCGAGGAAGCCAAAGCCACGCTCAGCGAGGCAAAAAAAGCCATGGGCCTCACCGGCGTCTGGAACAAGATCAGCCGCGGCGCAGAGCGGCGAAAGAAAAAATTGGAAGAGAGGGCAGCTGCGTAATCCAAGTGATTGAGAGGGATTCTTGGAGATTTAAGGAGATTCGAGGGGATTGGTGATCTACAAATCTCCACATATCTCGATAGATCTCCCTATATCTCCAATCGAATCACCCGGCGAGGAGAGTCGGAGGATCAGATGGCTTTCACACTCGACCAGGTTATCCCCTGGGGTCGTTCGTTTGATGAATACCGGCGCATCTTTGGCCTCACCGCGGAGGACCTTGCCGGTTCGATCCTCGGCGTGGGCGACGGGCCAGCCAGCTTTAATGCCGAAATGGCGGTGCAAGGACGGCGCGTGTTGTCGGTGGACCCGCTCTATGTGTTCTCGGCCGTGGAGATCAGCCGGCGGATCGACGAAACCTATGACCGGGTGGTGGACCAGCTCTGGCCGATCCTGGATTCATATGTGTGGACCGAGTTTGCCGATCCTGCTGCGCTGGGCCGCCAT
>QEUW01000602.1 GCA_003577005.1 Chloroflexota bacterium
CGTCCTCACCCACGACATGCATCACCGCGCCCACCTGCTGCTCATGCTCGCCCACCTCGGCCTCAGCAACCTGCCGGAAGGGGACCTGCTGGGCTGGGAACGGCTTGATCTATCAGCAACGCACTGATCATCAGGTCGCATCGGGAGCATGCGTGCCTCACACACTTGAATGGACGACCGCCCCCCTCCCGATCCGTAGAAACGCTTGTTGCATTCCGACAGCGATCGGGATCATCTCAATAACTCACTACGTGAAACTGATCACAATAGCTCGTGCGATGCTAACCAAACTCAGTCGCCAGGTGACCAGGTGCAGGGTGCCCCTCAGAGCGGGTCTGAAAAGGGGGTGGTAGTATCGGAGGATGACAAGACGACCATACCCGACCGACCTGTCTGATGCCCAATGGGCCTTGATCGAACCCCTGGGCCTTGATCGAACCCCTGGTGCCCAAACCCAAGCCCGGTGGTCGTCCCGCCACCGTCAGCCGCCGCGAGATCGTCAACGCCAGCCTGTATATCGTGCGTAACGGCGTCGAGTGGCGCGCTCTGCCGCATGACTTCCCGCGCTGGCAGACGGTCTACCACTACTTCCGGCTGTGGCGCGACGATGGCAGTTGGGAATACATCCACGATACCCTGCGTGACGAGGTGCGGCGTGACGCCGGCCGTGACCCGAGTCCGTCGGCGGCGATCATCGATGCCCAGAGCGTCAAGACGACCGAGGCCGGGGGCGAAGTTGGCTATGACGCTGGGAAAAAGGTCAAGGGTCGCAAGCGGCACATCGGGGTGGACACGCTGGGATTGCTGTTGGCCGTGGTGGTGACCGGGGCACATGTCTCAGACCACGCGGGTGCCAGACTGCTGGCGGGGCAGTTGCTGGGACGCTTCCCACGCCTGCGGCGCATCTGGGCAGATGGTGGGTATAGTGGCGCCGATCTGGCAGGGTGGATGCTGCGCTGGGGCGGCTGGGTGTTCGAGGTGGTGCGCGGCAGGCAGGATCAGCGCGGCTTCGAGGTGATTCCCAAACGTTGGATCGTGGAGCGCACCTTCGGCTGGCTAAATCGCTACCGGCGCTTGAGCAAGGAGTACGAGGAGTTACCCCAGACAAGTGAAGTCATGATCTTGATCGCCATGTCCCACCTTATGCTCCGGAGATTGCGAAAATGACCTTTTCAGACCGGGTCTATCGGTATCACAAAGGGATCAACATCAGAGCCTTGATCACCATGTCGGACAACCGGTCCTGTATGTCTGTGGAAAACCTCTCGCGAGTGACAGCATATATCGCTCTCCGATCGCAGATAGCGATGTGCAGCTCTTTAGGTTTTCGACTGCTACAGTACAAGTAGATGGCTCACGCGAACGAGTCGTGACTGAGTCGGAGATCCGGCGTCAGTTCACACAATCAGGAAATTCAACCTGGGTCTTGGAACTCATCAATATAAGATCAAGCGACGGAGCGACATCGAAGAAACGCTATACCATTCGGTTTCGCATTCCGAGTGAACATGATCTCACTCAGATAGACGCTCTTTTTGATCGCATCTTTGGCGTATCTAATCCAACATTACCCGATCCTATTCAATTTCTTAAAGAGTTACCACTTGAAGCATCAGCAAATGCATATGGTGCTGCACTCGGAGATTACATCCTAGCCATACGCCAGAAAGAAGAGCGGCACCCATCTTATTCCTCGCTCGGTTTTAATGCCATCCACTCGAAACTAGTACGAGCTTTCGATGTATTGCGTCACTTTGATAGACCCCTTGCATCCGCGATATCGGCAGCAATTCAATTCAATTTAAATGATTTCTCCTATTATCGCCAATCATCATCTCCAAGCCTTGATCAAGCTTTGCGATATTTATCCATGCGAGCTAACAGGAACACCAATTCAGATATCACTAATGCAGAAGATCACTGTCCGAAGACTGCAAATCGCTCATCGTTATATCCTGTAGACGAGATCACATATCAGTTGTTGTTAGCATGTTGTGACCTTTTCCGCAACGAGATGCTCTCAAGCACGTCATTGCGGCAATTAAAGAATATTCTTAATAGGCCATTTCTTGTGAACAGTCTCGATGTTGCAAAGCTTCATGTCGTCTGTGCCGAAGGTTATGCGGCACTAGGTAACACGATTGAGGCGCGCGAACACATGCAACTAGCGATATCCGACCATACATTCAGAGAGTGGGCACGTCGACGAGTAGAGGAATTGTAAGCCAATGATGCAGAGCGCCCGTTCAAAATCTTCTCTGCCACCACCTCCGAGAGGTTATGCGCCGTGGGTCGACTATCTCACCGAGCCAAGGGCTGATCCGAAGATCTTTCTCCGCGACATGCTCCACGGAGTCGAATCCCTTCGTGACGAAAAGACAGGAAAGCGCAGAAAGCACAAGACAGGCAAGGTTCGTACGCCTGACGATGCTGAGAGGGTAGCATTCGTCGACGCCCTGATCAGCCAACCAAGTCGGGTGGATCGCCAACTGGCGCTAGTGATGGAAGCATCTGCGAGCGGCGAATCGATGCTCAAGATCGTCATGGATCTTACCGAGGCGTGGATCCGCCGTTTAGATACCATCACGATTCCCGAACCGCTCGACACAGAGGGCTATACAAAGGCGGTGGCATCGTGGTTGGCTGGTATCAGGGAAAGTCCCTTGAAAGCTGTGCATCTAAAGACATTACTGCTTCTATTGCACTTTGGCCGGTACCGAGAACTAGTTGACCGAGACCGGGCTGTCGAACTTATCGCATTGGCCATCCGGCAGCAGCCGAAGTCGTCCAGTGGGTCGAGTCGGGTGAGGGACGCTCCTCCAACACCTTTGGATCTTTTGCTCGTTGCTGCTCCGGAGCTACCGATTCTGAGCATGTACGTGTCCTTCGTTACAGCACAGAAGGCTGCAGTCGGCAGCCTCGTCACACAGGTTCAGGCCCAAGAACAGCAGATTGAGCGACTGGTAGCGGATTCAACCAAGCTTAGGCACACCATTGAGGATCTTCGGACGGAGAACCTTGGTCTCCGCCAGAAACTCGCAGACGCTGCAGAGACAGTAGCCCAAATGAGGGAAGAAACGCTCAATACTCGAATCACTTATGAACACCGCATGGCAGAACAACGGGGTCGCATAGCTGGCATGTTTCAGAATCAGATGAAGCGATGGCTCGAAGAGAGCTTACATGCCATCCGGTCGAATCCGCCACGTATCGCAGTTATCGAAGAGCGTCTTGAAGAGGCACTCGCACTGACAGATAAGGAACTTCAGTGGCTGCGACCTTCGGAATAGACTTCGGTACTACGAATAGTCTGATCACGGTCATCAGGAAGAATGCAGCTACTAGTCAATTCGAGCCATTCAGCTTCTTCGAGGATAACTTCCTGCCACACCCCTCTGTCGTCTGGTATCAAGGCGGACAACCGATAGTCGGTCGTGCAGCCAGAGACCGTCTCACGACGCTGAGGCTTGGAGTTATCGACGACATCGTTCGCTCTCCAAAGATGTTCCTCGGATCTTCCTTTGGTATCCCCGTAGGAGGCATCACGCGATCGGCCGCGGATGTCGTGGGTGATGTCCTCAAACATCTTCGAAAGCACGCCAAGTCCAGCGGGCATGAGGACAACGAATTTGCCAGCGCAGTCATAACGATTCCAATCCACATGTCGGGTCCTGCGCGTGCTGAGCTGCGAGAAGCAGCTCTAAAGGCAGGTATCCACATCCACCAGTTCGTGCATGAGCCACTCGCTGCACTCTATGGCTATCTGCGACCTCGGCCAGACTTTCGCCAAGAACTAGCACGACTTGAAGGCCGGCTCGTACTGGTCTTCGATTGGGGGGGTGGCACCCTGGACCTGACGCTGTGCCAGCTACGCAAGGGTGTGCTGACCCAAGTTATGAACGAAGGCGACCAAGAGGTTGGAGGAGATAAGTTCGACCTACGCTTACGTCAACTCATTAGACAAAAACACGAAGCGTGCTATCCCAGCGCAGATTGGAGCCGGCTGAAACCCCAAGTTGATGCGCGGCTGCTTACAGTGTGTGAAGACACTAAAATCCTCTTGTCCTCTCGGAAGTCGTGGAAGGTGTTTATCCCAGACTTCTTCTTGGCAGCGAATGACGAGAGCACGCTTGCTGTCACTATTACCGCGATGGAGTTCGAAACGGCAGTCGAAGACCTCGTACGCAATGGTCTCGATAGGATTGCAAAGTTGCTAGACACTGCTGGAGTACCACATGGGGCCATTGAGTACTGCCTGGCGACTGGTGGCATGGTGTCTATGCCCGCGATCCAACGTGGCCTGCTCGACATCTTCGGAATGAGTGGCTTGAGATTGGTACCGAATGCAAGTTCCGTGATTTCCGAGGGCGCAGCCTGGATCGCGCATGACCGAAATGGGCTCAGGCTCGCAAAACCGTTGGAGTTATTGAATGCAGACAACACCTACGTTGAAATCATCCCGGCAGGTACCAATCTTCCAACTGAGGGGGGTGCCATTGAGAAACGGATTGATGCATACTGTGTCGATCCCAGCGATGGACTGGCAAAAATACAGATTGCGCGCCCAACTTGGCCCGGTCGCCACTCACAGAGCGACCAACGAGTACCGTACACCCATCTTTGCGTGCCAGTTGATACGACGAAGAGACTCTTTACGGATCGATTGTCAG
>QEUW01000603.1 GCA_003577005.1 Chloroflexota bacterium
ACCAGTTCAGTTCATGCGCCTCCCCCAACAGAATACCGGTCAAAAACTCAGCGGCTACGGCCAGACCATAGCCTTTGTGACCGGCAACCGGTAAGATCACGCCGCCGTCATAAAAGTCGTGGGGGTTGGTGCTGGGTCGCCCGGCGCTATCCAGGATCCAACCGGGTGGCAAGGCTTTCCCCGTGTCGCGATAAAAGCGCAGCTTGCCTTCGGCAGTGGCGCTGGTGGACATATCGACCACGATGGGCGCCTGGTCGCCGGCCGGGAAACCCAATGTGATCGGGTTGGTGGCCATGACGCGCGCTGCGCCGCCGTGGGGCGCCACCGACATGTGCGCCTCCTTGCCATGTGCGCCCCCGCCGCTGATGAGGGTAATCACCCCTTGAGCGGCGGCGCGCTCGGCAAACCAACCCATGCGCCCGGTATGGGCGCCGCCTACCAGCCCGACGGCGGCAAGCTGACTGCTCTGCGCCTTTGCAATCGCCAGGTCCAACGCATAGTTCAGGCTGTAGATGCCAAAGCCTTGGTGGCCATCGACAATCGCCGTCGTGGCGGTCTCCCGCTGGACTGTTGGCCGGGCGGTGGGCTGAATCCAGCCGCTCTCCATCTGGCTCAGGTACTGCGGCACACGCAGGACGCCGTGCGAATCCACGCCCTTGAGGTTGCTGTCCGCCAACGAGCTGGCGACAACGCTGGCGATGTCGTGGGGGGCGCCGGCGGCCACAAAGATCTCTGTTACCAACACCGTCAAGGCGTCGTATTGGATCAGCTTCATCGTTACCTCCCTGCCTGGATGATTCTGGCGATCAATCCGCCTGTTTGGGTCGGGCCGGTCAAATCCTGATCCAAGAGCGCTGCTGGTACGGCCCACAACATCATGTTCTGGTAATAGTCGGCGCCAAAGGCGCGTTGACCACTATCCACATCGCCGCGCCGCCATACATAAAGGTCATCGCCAGCATAAAAAGCTCAGGCGGGAAATAACTAAAGGTGCCGTAGCCGCCGACTTTGGCCGGCGTGCCATCGGCATTGGCATAGTTGACGGCGCCGGACTGGCTGAGTGCGCAGTTGGTGCGGCGCAGCGTCTGCAAGGTGCGTGCGACCCGTTCCTGCGGAAAGGCGCCATCGACGCCATGCCAATCGGTCACCCATTGGCCGTCCAACTGGTAGCCAAAGATGAGGTCCGATTTTTGCCCGGTCTCCGGCTCGTTGAAGTTCAGATAATAGTCACCGGCCCACAGATATTCTTCCAGCGCCTGAGCGCCGGCTGCCAACCAGTTATCACACTGGGCGCGATAGGCATGGTCGCCCATCGCTTCAGCCATGCGCCGCATGATCTGCACTTGCGCCATACGCACGCCGCCGGCATGGGTGACATAGCCCTTCCAGCCCGGTTCCGGCGCCTCGAACCATTCGGTATCGCCCAGCCCATGACCATCTGTTCCCGGCGCCGGCATCGCCATCACTTGGGAGAGACCGTAGTCGGGGCGCAAATTCATAGAAAAGTCGTTGCAGCGTTTGAGCGAATCCCAGAACTCGGCCAACACGGCATCGTCGCCCGTCGTCCGCCAGTAGCGGTCAACCATAACCACATAACAGGCGCCGTTCAACACCGTCTGATAGCCCACATCGGGGGCGCTCAAGCCATAGGGCGGTCGGTTCTCTGCTGCGATGGCCGTGCAGCCGCCAAAGATCCACGGGGGCCGCCCATCGGGAAACTGATAGGCTTTGTACCCGCGCAGGGTCGAGAGGGCGGCTTCCGGGAAAAAGTAGACAAGGGGGATATTGCCATAAAAGCTACACGGGATACATTCGATCTGCGGACAGCCGCGCGGACATTCGTTGAGTCCAAAGAGGCCATCTTCGGGTTTGCACCAGTCGCCAATCGGCGCTTGCGCCTGTCCCCAAACGCTACATTCGGGGATGAGATGCAGGTTGTTGATCAGGGTGTCGGCCAACCAACCGGGCAGTTCCGGTGCGCTGTAGATTGTTTCTTGCCAGGCAATGATCCGCTTTAAGAGCGTCGCGTGCTCACGCGCTAAAAAGTTGGCTGTATACAAGGCGTCGGGATAATGTTTGGCGGCCATGTGAGTAAACCGCAGGGTGTCGCCGTGGGTCGGTGCGCCGCCAGCTTGCCAATGGGGCGCGTGCCAGGCCAACACCACCCGCACCGTCTGAACCATGCCAGGGGCCAGGTCGAAGGGAAAGGTCAGCGCCGCGCCGCTTGTGTCTGGTGTAGGCTGGGGCAAGCGGCTGGCGCAGGTCGCCCAGGCGGCGCCATCGGCATCGAGCGCACCGCCCGACTGTACCGTCACCCCATCCAGCGCGGCCAGCACATACGCCATCTCCCAGCCGTCACCCTGCCGATTGCTCTCGACCAGGACGCCGTTCAGCGCACCTGCCAACGGGCGGCGTGTGACGGTCACACCCTCTGGCAGCAGCGACCCTGGCGGTGTAAAACCAGGAAAATTGAAGGCGATGGTTCCCGACCGCCGCACCGGATCGGGATTGTATACACGAATCTCAAAGAGCGCACCGGGGGTCATGGAGATGCGTGTGTCACCGGGAATAAAGGGCGACCAGGCGCGCAATCCCACCGTGACCGGCGCATTGGTGGTGAATTCCAGATCAACGATGGGATAATGACCCCAGTAATCAATCGAGTCGGCCAGTGCAACCCCGGTGAGACCGATCTCATGAAAATGGGGGGTGTAGTCGGTGGGCGGAAAGGTAACAATGCTCTGACTATGCTGCGGCCGATCGGCCTTGCCCAGTGTGTCAGAGACCAATACCCAGGTTTGGTGTGCCCCATCATCGCCGCGACAGGAGAGACCGAGCATGGGCAGGTTGAGCAAGGCGCGCGGCTGCACCAGGTAGTTGAAGAGCGTACAATAGCCCCACATGCCATTCGGTTCAATATCGATACAGCCTGTATCGAGGCCGCCCAGCGGCATACCACAGGTGGGGCGTGGCTCCCCACGGTAGATCACGCCGGCGACGGGGTGTGTATAGCCATTGGCGTGAAAGGTGCGCCAGCGGGCATGGAGCAAATGGGGAGGAAAGAGTCGATTGGCGGGCTGGCTGAGGGTGTTCATTCCTGATCACCTCTCGAGGTTTCAGTTGTTGGTGCGCTTTCAATGAATGGGGGCATTGCAGTTAGCGAGGAAACTGCACCATTGCTCTTGGCAGCAAAGCCAGGGGCGCCCAGCGCGGCCGAGATTTGACCGGCAATATTCATCACCAAATAGGTCAACCTGGGCAACCGTTCAATGGTGACGCGGGTGGAGGGCCCAGAGATGCCCACGGCGGCAATCGCCTGTTTGCGATGATCGAAAATGGGAGCGGCGATGCAACGCACCCCTTCAAAGGTTTCCTCATCATCGATAGCGTACCCACAGCTTTGCACGGTGAGTAGGTGCTGTTTGAAGGTATGGGCATCCGTGATAGTTTTGGCAGTGTTGGCTACAAAAGGATATTCGGCCACCAGTTTCTCAATTTCGCTTACCGGCTGTTGCGCTAATAGCACTTTACCCAACGCCGAACAGTGGAGGGGCCGGCTCGTCCCCAGTGCGAAATTTACACTTAACGCGGCCTGACCGGGTTTATGCGCGACATACACGATATGATTGCCCTGAAGTACGCCCAAGTTGGCGGTCTCGCCGCTTTGGTCGCGCAATGTACTGAGGAAACCAGCGGCCACTTCCGTCCAATCCAGCAGCCTCGCTATTTTGCTGTGGAGCTGAAAGAATTTGGTCAGATTGGGAGTAAATTCGCGAGTCGTCGGATTCTGGAGCAGGTAGCCTTTGACCATCAATGTATAAAGTAGCCGATAGGCAGTGCTGCGATCGGTCTCCAGCACCTCGGCCACTTCCGAGGAACGCACCCCGCCTTCTATCGCCATTTCCAGCGCAGTCAGTCCCCGTTCCAATGACTGCACCAATTGTTGTCCACGTTTTGTATCCATAGCTCCTCTTAATCTTTGTTGCGTAGTTTGCACGCCCTGTGTATTTTATACACTATCGGCTGCTTTGTCAAACAATCTGGCGAGAGGGCAAGGCTATTTCATATTGAAAAGCCTCACCGCGAAAGCTCAATGACACAAAGAAGGCACGAAGAACGGCCTTTTTCCTGATCTTCTTTGTCTCTCTTCGTGTCCCTTGTCCCGTCGCCACCTTGCCGCAGGCAGAGGGCGACGGGAAACCAGCGCCTTTGTGGTAGCTTTTCAAACAGCTTCTTAGTACTACAACCGCACTTTCTACACCGACCTCCGGGGGGGCCACAGAAGCCTCTGAATGGCTCGAATCTCGCCGGCCCCCTCCCGGAGGTCTCTGCCA
>QEUW01000604.1 GCA_003577005.1 Chloroflexota bacterium
AAGCCGACCATCTGGAATGGAATGCGCGCACGCTCATCACCCTATGGGGCCCACGTGACAGTATTCTGCACGACTATTCATGCCGCTACTGGTCGGGGCTGGTTGACAGTTTCTACCGGGTGCGCTGGCAGTTGCTCACGCAGCAGGTGGCGGACAGCCTAAGCGCCGGCACGCCCTTCGACGCTGGGGCCTTTGAGCGGGCCGTGCAGGACTTTGAGGACGGGTGGACACGCCGAACAAATCCGTACCCGACCGAGGTGACGGGTGACAGTGTCGAGTTTGCCCGCCGCTGTTATGCGACCTATTGGCCACTGCTGAGTAAATTGGGGGGCTGAAAGGAGGGATTTCGGTACATTCGGTATGGGTGGTTTGGAGAGTACCTCGGCTGATTCGTTCTCCCACTGCTTTGAAATCACTGCTTAGAAAGGGAAACAAATGCAACGCCATGCGATCTCTCGACGTCAGTTTCTGCGTCTGGCCGCCGCCACAACCGGCGGTGTGTTCGTGGCAGCGTGTGTCCCGGCTGCGCAGCCGCCCGCGGCAGGCACAGGCGGCGAATCGGCGGCTCCTGCCGAGGCTGCGGGTTCGGAGAAGATCACGCTCGCCCACTGGCAGCACCATTCGGCGAGCCGCGCCGCCACGGTCGAGCAGTTTAAGGCGAGCTTTGAAGCGGAACACCCTGATGTGACGATTGATTTTCAATCGATCCCCTGGGCTGAGTACTGGGGCAAACTCGCCTCAGCCATTGCCGCCGGCAAAGGCTCCGCTCCCGATGTCTTTCAGATCCCCATGGGCCTGATTGAAGAGTATATTCTCGGCGGCAGCCTGGTACCCGTCAGCGAGACAGCCATGACTACCTCCGAGATCGAGGCCAACTATCTGCCCTGGACGGTGCAGCGCGGCAAGCATGACGGCCAGTACTATGGTCTGCCGCTCGACGTGCAGACGTTGTTGATGTATCGCAATAACGCGCTCTATGAAGAGGCGGGGCTGGATCCCACAGCGCCTTTCGCCGATCATGCCGACCTGTACGAGCAGGCTATGGCCTTGACTAAAAAATCCAATGGCCAGACCGACCAGATCGGCTGCGATACCGGCTACTACAGCGCCTGGCAGACCGTGCTCTATCAGCAGTTCCTCCAGCGCGAACAGGGTGGTAAGCCGTGGATCGACCCCAATACGAACGAGCTGGTCTACCGTGACTATCCTGAGATATTCGAGCTTTTCGAATGGTTTGTCAAACTGTCTGCCGACGCCGACGACAGCGCGGTCTTGACCGGCCAGAATCGCTTCGTCTTGGGGGTGGCAGCCATGACGATGGGCCATCCCGTTTCGCGCGGCACGCTCAAGCTCGAAGCGCCGGACCTGCAATACACCATTGTCCCCATCCCGACGCGCATGAGCGGGCAAGACCTGTATACCGCCGGCTCGCATTGGGCATGGGTCGTGGGGACCTGGGCCGCAGACATTGAGACTGCCTGGCAGTGGGTGGCCTATGGGACCAGCAAAGACGCCCAGTTGGTCTGGAGTGAGGTGGGCGGCGACCTGCCCAGCTTTGTGGAACTCGTCGATGACCCACAGTTCCGCCAGACGGACAACGACAATGTGGTCATGGACTCGTTGAGCTATGCGACGCCTTGGGAATGGGTGGGCTGGGCCGAATGGGTCAAGGAGTTTGGCGATGCCCGCGACCGCGTGGTGGTCGGAGGAGAGAGCACACAGTCCTCCTTTGATACCATGGTCGACAATCTCAACCAGGTTATCGCCACCCATACACCCGCCGCCTAGAAGCGCCCCAGACACACAGGTGCGAGAGGTAGCCAGCCAACTTCGGCTGCCTCTCGCCAGAGCGTCCGTAAACGTTCGGAGGAAGGTCCGCCATGACAGTTCAGCCAGGACGACCACTGCTTGGGCTGCGGCGCTGGAGTCCGCAGCAACGCCGCGAAATGCTCTGGGCCTACGCCTTCTTGGGGCCGGCGTTTTTCTTTCTGCTGGTCCTCATCCTCTACCCGATCCTATTTGCGTTTTGGATCAGCCTGCATGACTGGAGCCTGATCCCGCGCGACTTTCCCTTCATTGGCTTTCAGAACTACATCAAGGCGTTTGGGGACAACTTAACTACCAAGAGCCTCAAGAACACCTTGATCTATACGATCGGCGCGGTGCCGGTGGGAATGCTGCTGTCGTTGGCGCTGGCGCTCGTGATGAACATCGACCGCTTGCCGCTGCGTACGTTCTTCCGTGCCGTCTACTTCGTGCCGGTCATCACCTCCTGGGTAGCGGTTTCCTTTGTGTGGCGCTGGCTGTTTGAGCCGCGCTGGGGGCTGGTCAACTCGATGCTTGAGGTGTTGGGGGTGACCGGTATCAAGTGGCTGGCCTCACCCGTCTGGGCGCTGCCCGCCATCATGATCGTGGCGATTTGGAAGGGCCTGGGCTATAACATGGTTATCTTTCTGGCCGGGCTGCAGGGCATCCCGCGTGAACTGCGCGAGGCCGCTACCATCGACGGGGCCAACCGCTGGCAGAGCTTCTGGGCGATTACCTTCCCGTTGCTCAACCCCACGATTGTCTTTATCACGGTGACGGCGATGATCGGCTCGCTGCAGGTCTTCACCCCGGCGGTGATCATGACCACGGTCCAGGGCGAGGCGGGTGGGCCGATCAACTCGACGCGTGTGATGGTCTATCACATCTACTCGATGGCTTTCCGCAACAACCAGTTGGGCTATGGCGCGGCGTTGGCTTTTGTGCTCTTTGCCCTGATCTTGCTCGTTACCATCGTCCAACTGCGCTTGACGCAGCGCGATATCGGCTATGAGTAATCGGCTGCGCAGGAGGTTGACCCCTTGACTACGATCAGTGTACCCCAAACGCAACCTGCCGAAGTGACCCGCAGCCGCCGGCGGTTGCAGCGTCCGCGCCTGGGCACGCTCTTCGGCCTCTTGTTGCTTGTGCTCGGCGCGGTCTGGATGCTGCTACCGCTGGTATGGATGCTCTCGGCCTCGCTGATGCCGCTGTCGGAGGTCGTCAAAGTGCCGCCTGTGTGGTTTGCGCCTGATAAGTACTCGCCGGCGAACTACATTGAAGTATGGGCGCGGTTGGACTTTGCACGCTTCTTTCTGAACAGCACCTTTGTCGCGGTCACGATCACGGCGGCCCAGCTTCTGACAAGCAGCATGGCGGGGTTCGCCTTTGCCCGCTACGAGTTTCCAGGGCGCACCTTGATCTTCTATCTGATCCTGTCGACCTTGATGATCCCGTTTCAAGTCATCATGATTCCACTGTTTATCATGATGGCGCGGCTGGGGATGGTCAACACCTATTGGGGGATGATCGTGCCTGCGTTGGTGACGCCCTTTGGCATCTTTATGATGCGCCAGTTTATGCTGAGCATTCCCAAGACGCTGCTCGAAGCGGCGCGCATCGACGGCGCGTCGGAGCCGGCGATCTTTGCCCGCATTATGCTGCCCCTGTGCCGGCCGGCGCTGGCGGCGCTGGCGATCTTTGCATTCCTGGGCAGTTGGGACAACTACCTCTGGCCGCTGATCGTGATCAACAGCCAAAACCTGTGGACGCTGCCGATTGG
>QEUW01000605.1 GCA_003577005.1 Chloroflexota bacterium
GTGGCGGGTCTCGCCATCGCCGGGGTGAGCGTCCGCTTTTTGACCGGCAATGCGCTCGAAGCGACGCAGGGGCAGTGGGCCAAGGTGGATGAAATTGCCAATCTGCCCTCCGGCCAGATGCATCGAGTCACCTACCGGCTGCGCACAAAAGATGCCTGGCGCACGTCTGAGCGCAAGGGTGCGCTCTATGCCTATAGCGCCGATGGCGTCGAATTTACCGTGCTCGATGCGACCTGCACCCATCTGGGCTGTATTGTCCACTGGCGAGCGGAGCAGGAGCGGTTTAGTTGCCCGTGTCACGAAGGGTACTTTAGTCGCGACGGCAACGTGATCAGCGGCCCGCCACCGGAACCGCTAGCCAAAGTACAGACCAAGATCGAAGACGGCGTCTTGTATGCCTTGATTTAGCAGGCAGACAAATAGAGTCAGCACAGATCGTCGGTGCGGTTCCCATTCCGCCCATCCTGGTGAATCAAGCATGGAAGGAGGTCGCCATGACTGGTAGACTTGGCGCCTGGCTAGACGAGAGAACCGGCCTGGGCAGGCCACTGCGCGCCTTTCTGAATTATCCGGTGCCGGGCTATGTTCATAAGAACCTACTGTATAGCCTGGGTGGTCTGACGCTGATCACCTTGCTCTTGCAGATGCTGAGCGGCGTCTTGCTGGTCTTTTACTATGACCCGAGCCCAGAGGCCGCCTATAACAGCGTTGATTATATCACCTACCAAGTCCCATTGGGATGGCTGGTGCGCGGTGTCCACCATTACGGCGCCAGCGCCATTGTGATCCTGGTGGCGCTGCACATGCTGCGCACCTACTTCTTCAGCGCCTACAAGAAGCCACGCGAGATCAACTGGCTTAGCGGCGTGGCGCTGCTCTTCATTGTCCTCGGCTTTGGTTTTACGGGTTATCTGCTGCCGTGGGACCAAAGGGGCTACTGGGCGACTCGGGTGGGCACAGAGATTGTGGGGTCTACGCCGTTTGTCGGTGAACACCTGCTGCGTTTGATCCGTGGCGGTGAGCACCTGGGGCAACTGACCTTGACCCGCTTCTATGCCATCCATGTTGTTTTCTTGCCTGTGCTGCTGGTCTCGTTGGTGCTTCTACATATTCAGCAATTGCGCCATCATGGCATGGCGCCACCCATTACCAGGCGCGCACAGGCGCGCGCCGACCAGACGGCGCCCTTTTTCCCCAACTGGGTGCTGACCGACACGTTATTGGGGCTGGCGCTGATCGCTCTGTTGGCCTGGCTGAGTTGGGCCTACCGGGCGCCGCTCGAATTCCCTGCCGATCCATCGAGCAATGATTATCTGCCGCGGCCCGAATGGTATTTCTTGTTTCTGTTCCAGATGTTGAAATACTTTCCTGGCTCGCTTGAGCCGGTGGCGACGGTCGTGATCCCGCTGCTAGCATTGGGCGGCTTACTCGCCTTACCCTTTGTCGATACCGGCGATGAGCGGCGTCCCTGGCGTAAGCCGGTAACTACGGTCGTGGCGCTGATCTGCATTGTGGCCATTGTTGCACTCACCATCCTGGCGCTCTAAAGCGCAGTTGACTTCAACCAGTGCATCGCATAAAGGAGAAACCGACCATGCAACATTCATTGTTCCGCTCGTTCATCCTCGTCACTGTGCTAGCCTTGCTCGCCGCCTGCGCCGTCGCGCCGCCCGCGGCGCCTGCTGGTGGCGGCGCCGCCCAACCGGCCGCTGCCAAACCCAACACGGTGACGGCCATCAAGGTGGACGCGGTGTCGCTAGACGCTGCCGCAGGCTACTGGCAGCAAGCCCCGGTCTTGACCGTAAGCACCGAGTCCCCTCTTGAAGGCGACCCGGCTGGCCCTGAGGTGAGCATCCAGGCCGCCTATGATGGACAGCAGATCGCCATGCGCTTCGAATGGGCGGACGAGGAAGAAAGCATCAGCAAAAACGCCTGGACGTGGGATGGCACCACATTCACCAAGAGCGGAGATGAAGACCGTGTGCAATTGCTCTGGGCCATTGAGAACAACCCCGAATTCGCCAGCAAAGGGTGCGCCGCCGCCTGCCACAATATGGACCCAGACCAGGAGAAGTGGTGGATGGGCACCGAGAGCGCCGACCAGCGTTACGACCTCTGGCACTGGAAATCGACCCGCACCAATCTCGTTGGCCAGTCGGACGACCAGTGGGTGAGCGATCTGGTCGACCCCAGCGATGTGGAAAGCCCACGGCGCGGTGACGCCAAGGAGAGCGGTGGTTACAAAGACAACCTCAACGAAGCCGGGGATGGGCCGGCCTTTGTCCATCCCACGGACCCGGCCGCAAAATTCATCCCCGTGGGCGAAGAGATTGCGGTCGATACGAGCGCACTGGAAAATGGCGCAGTCATTCCTGGCTTCCTGCTCGCGCCGGCTGTGGGGTCACGCGGAGATATTGCCGCCAATGGTGTCTGGCAGGATGGCAAGTGGGTGGTTGTCCTGGTGCGTGCGCTGGATACCGGTCACGACGACGATGTGATCTTCACTCCGCCCAAACTCTATCCGTTCGGTCTCTCGATCACGAACAACGGGGGCGGGCTGGATCACACCAATGTGCCTGACGTGCTGACATTGGAATGGCAATAGACGGATGGGTGATAGGTAATGCGTACTACGTGAGCCACGCATTACCTATTGCCTGTAAGGATTTTCAATTCTTCTCATAGAACACCCAGAGGTTCGCGCATGAAGAGCCGCCTCAAGACCAATATCCAGACTTTGCCCAGACCGCGGCCGGGGCGGGCGCTGGGGCCGGTACGTGTGCTCTGGTTGCAGCTACCGGGCGCAGATCCGCCGCCGACTAAAAAACTACGCACTGCGCTCGCAAGGGCAAACTTGCTCGTCTACACCGTGGACATTCATCCGAGGCTGGGCGAAGCATGCCGTTTGTTTGATCTGATCATGTTGTGCGTCACAAACCAAACCACTGACGAAGTTGTCGATGCAGTCTTGCAGATCCGCTCAAGTAGTCTGGCACCAATTGCCTTGCTAACCGTCCAGGAGCCATCGACTATGGCGTTGGCTGCGCTTCCAGCCGGCGCAGATATGGCGATGTACATTCATCTGCCTGAGAAAGTCATCGCAGCGCGCTGTCTTGCGCTGTTACGGCGCTGGCGCCAACACCTTTGGTGAGTCTGGTGAATGGTTCTCGTTGGTTCGGTGTGCTTTGCATCACCCAAGATTTCATCCAACAGATCTTTCCGGTAACTACAATGCGAATATCGCTCTCTCAATCACAACGATTATTCAAACTCGAACCGCGCAGCTTCGCGTTACCTGGTGGCTTGCTCCTCCTCCTGGGTCTGGCGCTCTGGATGATCTTGGCCCAATCGGCGGGCCAGGCAACGCCGATAGAGGAAGAAGCCGCACGGATGGCCTTTGAAGAAGAAACAGGCATTCGCATTGTGCGCGTAGCGCTGACAGCAGGCGGCGGGTTGGCGGATGTCCATTACCAGGTGCTCGACCCCGACAAGGCGCTGGTGGTGCATGATCGCACGCGCCCGCCAACCCTTGTCCACGCAAAGAGTGGTGCGCAACTGAACATCCCGTTTCATGGTCACGGCTT
>QEUW01000606.1 GCA_003577005.1 Chloroflexota bacterium
GGTCTACGATGTGCTGGCCGACCGTGAGGCGCAACGTCTAGACCTGGCTCAGTTGGAAGAGTTGGCGCAACGACTAGGCGACCCCCGGCGACAGGCAGAAATTGCCCTGTGTCAGACGCTCTATGCTTATAGTATCGGCGAGTACCATACAGCGGTTGCACATGCCCAAAGCGCGATTGAACTGGCGGCAACCGTCCACGATGTCGAGCAAGAGGCTAAAGGTTATTTGCAATGGGGGCGCACCCTCCTCAAGCTGAGCGACTATACAGAGAGCCAATCTAAGTTGGAACGAGCGTTAGCCTTGACCGAGGCCGACCAACTACACCAGATAAAAGCCGATAGTCTACGTGCGCTCGGTGTGGCTTCCTACTATCTGGGCGACTATCGAAACGCAACAGCAACCTACGAGCGAGCGTTAACCATCTATTGGGAAATTGGTGATCGACAGGGTGAAGGACACGCACTGAGCAATTTGGGTCTCGCTTTTCGTGAGCAGGGCCAATATGCCGGTGCCCGCCGTTATTTCGACCAGGCGCTTCAACTCTACCAGGAAATAGGTGATCGAGATGGTGAAGCCGATGTCCTGGTCGACCTGGGCCTCTTATGTCGGGATCAGGGCGACCATGCTGCTTCTCGCACCTACTACGAGCAGGCGCTCGCCATCTGCCGACAGACGGAGGCGCGCTCGAGCGAGGCGTTTGCGCTGTTGGGGATCGGCGATGTCTATAAAGACCAGGATGCTTTCGACAGCGCTGCAACCTATTATGAGGGGGCGCTCCTCATCGCACGTGTGATCGGTGATCGCCGTCAAGAACATCTTGCCCTCAAGGAACTTGCCAATATTGCGCTCAATTTGGGTGATTACGCCACCGCGCGCGCCCAATATGAAGAGGCGCTCGCCTGTTTTCGCACAATTGGTGATCGCCAAAGTGAAAGCAGCACCTTGAACCGGCTGGGGTTGCTCTGCTACCAGGCGAGCGATGCAGAAGCCGCCCGCACCTACAGCCAGGCTGCGCTGAGCATCGCCCAAGAGATTGGCGACCGCTGGCTGGAAAGCTCTTCTCTGACCAAGCTAGGCCACGCTCTCGCCGCATTGGGGCAAACAGCCGCAGCGACTGAAGGCTATCAGAAGGCAGTCAGCCTCTGGCGTGAACAGGGACGGCCCGATCTGGCGTTGGAATCAGTGGCCGGGCTGGCCCGGATTGCCCTTGATCGCGCCGACCTTGCCACGGCAAAAACCTACGCTGAAGAGCTCGTTGCCGAATTTGACGATACGACCTTTCCCAATCATGGCATGGCTGAAGAGTTTCTCACCTGCTACCGGGTGCTGCGTGCCCTCCAAGATGCGCGGGCGGATGAGGTGCTTGGCACAATCTACAACCAGGTCCAGGCAAGTGCAGCCCGGATTGGCAACGAGCAGATGCAGCGCTCTTTTTTGGAAAATGTGCCGGCGCATCAAGCGATTATCAATGAATGGCACGCGACGCGTTGACTCGTTTGATCGGTAACATCGTTTAGAAAGTATCTCAAAATCTCTGTACTACACCGATGCTGCTCGAAAGCTCGCCAGAGCCACAACCGATGTTGAGAGCGTCTCATGGGAGAGAAACTCACGGCGGCAGACGATTCGTTCGGCTATACTGAGTTCCGTCATGATTTTATTCCGGCGGCAAGAGGAGAAGTATCTATGCAATCAGGGCAACCGCTAAAACTATCCGTGCTGGACCTGGTCACCATGTGGAATGGGATGAGCGCAGGCGACGCCATCCGTGAAACCGTGGCGCTGGCGCAGCATGTCGAACGGCTGGGCTATACCCGCTTCTGGCTGGCCGAACATCACAACATGCCGTGGCAGGCGAGCAGCGCACCCGAACTACTCATTGGCCCGGTCGCCGCCGCCACAACCACGTTGCGTGTCGGTTCAGGCGGCGTCATGTTGCCCAACCATACGCCGCTCAAGGTGGTCGAAAACTTTCGCACCCTCGAAGCGCTCTATCCCGGTCGCATCGATCTGGGCATTGGCCGGGCGCCGGGCACAGATGGCGTCACCGCCCTGGCTTTGCGGCGTACGCGCGAGGCTTTGGGCGCCGACGATTTTCCTGAACAGTTTGCCGAACTTCTGGCCTTCTTTGGCGATGATTTTCCGGCCGACCACCCATTCAGCCGGATTACGCCCATCCCCGTGACAGCCACCAACCCGCAAATCTGGCTGCTTGGCTCCAGCGATTATGGCGCCCGGCTGGCGGCGCAGTATGGCTTTGGTTTTGCCTTTGCCCACCACATTTCACCCGACCCGGCGATCCCGGTCTTGCAGATGTACCGCCGCGATTTTCAGCCGGCGGCCCATTTGCAGCAGCCGTACAGCATCCTCGCCGTCTCGGCCTTTTGCGCCGAGACCGAGGAGGAAGCCGAAGATGTCGCCGCCATCCTGACCTTGCGTTGGACGCGCATGCGCCGGGGCATCAGCGCACCGCCGCCCACGGTCGAGGAGGCGCGCGCCTATCGCTATTCACCCGCCGAGGAGCCGTTGCGCACCGCCATGCGCACCCGTCTGATCGCCGGCACAGTTGAGACCGTGCCAGACGCTCTGCGCACCCTCGCTTACGAGAGCGCAGCCGACGAGATCATGCTACTTACTATGACACCCGACCCCGCCGCTCGCCGCCGTTCATACGAACTGCTGGCCCAGGCATGTGACCTTCAGCCGCGCTGAACTGGCCCCTGATCTACCGGTCTTATCATCACTTGGCGCTTGCGGAGTGCGCACGCCGCGGGTAAAAACCCTGCAAATGTCATTGAACGGCCACACCGCACACGCCCGTTGCTACCTTCTTTCCCAATTTGCGTAGTAATATGAATGGTAGTCTCCGCCTCTGTCCACCCGGCAAGGAAGGGGTCTCCACCCAAAATCAGTCCAAAGATGGATGCACTCGTAGCCAACTTGCGCTACGATCCGGGTGAGAGGACACGTCACCCGTTTGAAAGGAACAAATTATGGCGCCAATCATCACTGCCCAACAAGTACACAAAACATTCCGCAACGACCAAATTGAAGTTCACGCCCTGCGTGGTGTGGACATCAGCGTCGATGCCGGCGAAATGGTCGCTATCATGGGACCATCAGGCTGTGGCAAGACGACGCTGCTCAACTGTCTTTCAGGGCTGGATGAATTTGACTCGGGCGAAATTATCATCGAGGGCGCCAACCTGCGCTCCATGAACGATCGCATGCGCACCCGCTATCGCGCCGAACGCATGGGGTTTGTCTTCCAGACCTACAATCTGCTGCCGGTCATCACCGCAGTAGAAAACGTCGAGTTGCCGCTGCTGGTCGGGGGTGTACGACCGGCTGAGGCGCGCCAACGGGCGCTCACGACGCTCGATCAAGTGGGCTTGGCCGACCGGGTGCATCACCGCCCGGCCGAGCTTTCCGGCGGGCAACGCCAGCGCGTCACCATCGCCCGCGCTCTGGTCAACAACCCGGCCATCGTCTGGGCCGATGAACCCACTGGCAATCTCGACAGCAAATCGGCTATGGACATCCTGACGCTCATGCGCGACCTCAACCGCCAGCGCAAC
>QEUW01000607.1 GCA_003577005.1 Chloroflexota bacterium
GCGTTGGGCAATCAGCTGGTCGGCAATGCGCTTGTCTTTAGCGGAGCAAGCGCAACTGCCGCCAATGGCAACGCCGCCCCTCGCATCCATGCGCCAGCGACCTGGGCACTCGGCACCAGCTATGTCCATCTCGACGAGGGTACGTTCAATGGCACCGCCAATGCGTTGATGACGCCGGCATTTGCTCCGCAAGAAGCGGTGCATCATCCGGGCGAGGTCACAATCGGCCTCCTGCGCGACCTGGGCTGGTCCATTCCGAATATCTTCGCCACCTTTGTCAACTGGGAAAACACCGATTATGAAGACGGCACCTTCTCCCATCCCTTTAACACGGCGCAGGAAGCGGTCGCCGCCGTGCCCGACGGTGGCGTCATCTTCTTTGTCGCCGGCACCTATCGAGGTCCGCTCATGATCATCCGGCCCATGACGTTGCAGAGCCCAGGTGGCACGACGGTTTTGGGTGCGGCACCCTAGCTTGAGGAGCAAGCGACCATGAAACGCATTGTACTGTTGGTTGGTGCATCAGGGCTGCTCGTCTGCGCCCTACTCTTTAACCAGACGTTGGTCACTGCGCAAGGAGCCCTTTATGAACTTGGCCAGTCTCTGTTCGGCGGGGGTGGGATGGCTAGTGGCGGTGCTTATGAAATGACCATCGCCGCTGGCGAACCTGTGGCGGATGAATTGAACGGCGGTAGCTATAGCCTGGGCGGTGGCATCCTGGGTGGCGGCGCACGGGCGGTGGCGCCAGTGACGCCGACGCCGACATTCACGCCAACAGAGACGCCGACGGCCACCGCGACGACCAATCCAAATGAACCCACCGCAACACCGACGGCAACCACCACACCGCCAAGCGGTGGCGGTAATCTACAACTCTACCTGCCATTGGTCGGACGTTGATCGGGGCGAAAGTAGATTCATGTGGATACGGTAGAGGAATTCCGCCGCTTGTAACTGGGGCTTGTAACTGGGGGTAGAGGGATTTGTACGCCCACGCGCAAACCCCTCTGCTCCCGTCGCGTCCTCCATCGCCCGCCGTATCTGTAGAGCCTCATCAAAGCGTTGCAGAGTGAGAGACCTCTAAAGCTGTTTGGGTGTGTCCAAAATTTGGGACAAGTAGGGGAAGATGCCATCTTGCCCGTTGTAACCCGCATTCCGCGCCCAGCGGGCGCCCGGGGCCGGAGACAAGCTCATCCGCCAAGCCGGCGCCGGCCCTTTCTAGACGCACGCACCTTATCTGCCGCGGTTCAAGCTGGACTAGATCGATGGTATACTAAGCCTCGCCTGCGATCTTCCCGTCAAACGAACTGCAAAGGAGAAGTCACGTGCTCCCAATCATCGATACACACCAGCACCTCTGGGACTTGAGCAAGTTCCGCCTGGCGTGGACCGATTCGGCGCCATCGCTCGCCCGCAACTATCTGACCAGCGACTATCTGGAGGCGACCAAAGGTCTTAACGTCGTCAAGGCGATCTACATGGAGGTAGATGTCGATCCCAGCCAACAGACGGCTGAAGCGGAATACATCATCGACCTTTGCCAGCGCGACGATACCCCGACTGTCGCTGCCGTCATCTCCGGGCGCCCGGCCGATGCAGAGGGTTTCAAGGCATATATCACCCGCTTCAAGGATAGCCCGTACATCAAAGGCGTGCGCCAGGTGCTCCATGTGCCCGAAACGCCACCAGGCTACTGTCTCCAGCCGTCGTTTGTCAAGAGTGTGCAATTGCTCGGCGATCTGGGCATGAGCTTTGACATTTGTATGCGGCCCGCCGAACTGGGCGATGCCGTCAAGCTGGTGGATCAGTGCCCCGGCACCCAGTTTATCCTCGACCACTGTGGTAATGCAGACTTCTATGTTGTCGCCGGGCTGGGGAACGCGGGTGCGGAGACGCTCCACACCCGCCAGCAGTGGATGGACGACATTCGGGCGCTGGCGGACCGGCCCAATGTCGTGTGCAAGATCTCCGGCATCCTCGCCCGCGCCCGCCCCGGCGACTGGACAGCCAGCGACCTGGCGCCGGCGATCAACCACTGTCTCGACTCGTTTGGGCCAGATCGGGTAGTCTTTGGCGGCGACTGGCCGGTCTGCACGTTGGGCGCACCCTACGCCTCGTGGGTCAACGCGCTCAAGATGGTCATCATGAACCGCAGCGAGGAGGAACAGCGCAAATTGCTGCACGACAACGCGGCGCGAATCTACGGGGTGTGAGAATAAAACAGCAGGTTGGCGCTTTGCGAACACAGAGGGCGCAGAGGAGACACGGAGAACACAGAGAAAATCTCCTAAAATCTCTCAATCTTCTCCGTGCTCTCTGTGTCTCCTCCGTGTTCTCTGTGAACCTGCTGTTTCTAACAAATCAACCCCTCGCGCGCTGACTCGCCGTGGGCGATGGGGTTCTCGCCGACCCAGCGTGGGTCGAACGGTTCGGAGGCCGGTTGGTAGCGCGAGTCGGTGGAGAGGCGAATGCGGTTGGTCTGGTTGTCCATGCTGGCGTGGAGCAGTTGCATACAGAAGATGAGCACATCGCCCGTGCGGTATTCGTGGCTGAGCCAGCGCCCGCCCATCTGCTCGCGCACACCGATGGCATCTTTGGTAAAGGAGCCGCCGGTTTTGGCCCACGACCACTTGAGCGTCTCGTCCTCTTTTTCGCCGTTGATGCAGTAGGTGTCTACATCGAATTCCCAGTATTCGCTCAGCACATCGGCGCGGCGGTGTGAACCTTCCAGCACCATCAGCCCGCCCATCTCCCAGGGGACATCGCCCAGCGGCGTCCAGGCGGTGTAGAGGGTCTTGGCCCCGCGATTCATAAAGACGATGTCACAGTGGGGCGTCGTGGCGGTGTCTGCCCCGCCGGATTTGGCGCGCAGCCAGGTATAGTCGAAATGGGTGGCCGGTTCGTCAAAGAAGTGGTCAAAGAAGTGCATCATCTCGCCGGCATAGAGCAGTTGCTCCACCGCTGGGTTTTTGGCCGCCAGGTCGGGACGAAAGGCCAGCCGCACATCGGGCTTGAGCACCCCCTCCATGAGCGGGTAGGTCAGGTCCAGCGCATCTTGTTCGGCCAGTCGTTCGAGCACCGAGCGCCGGGCTACGAGCACCTCATCCACATCGAGCAGGCCGGGCAGATAGAGGTAGCCATCTTCAGCCATGCGGTGGCGCAACGCCGGCGCGTCGTTGAGCAGGTCGGTCGAGTCGCGCAGTTCGCCGAAGTAGGCTGGAGCGGTCTTGAGTTGTAACCCTCGATAGTAGAGGGCGGGTAAGGTGGCGGAGAGCATGAAGCATTTTCCTTTGCAAACTGGCTGGATGATACAGTTCGTATGCTCATTCTACCATGTTTGCAGTGGGGGTCAATGCTGGAAAACAGCTGGGTGCGTCCAGGATTGGGGGCGAAGCGGCGGCGGACAAGCATTCCGCACCCAGCGGGCGCCCGGGGCCAGTGAGGCGCCGTTTATGCAAACGGGCGCCTGTGGTCGCCCCAAATTTCGGACGCACCCAGTTGAGACCAGTTGAGAAACAGGGCTGTTCAAAAGTCGGGCGAATGGGTGAGAGTGGGCAGGGCTTCTCAGGGGCTGCTTGAGGAACTCTGGCAGCCGATTTTACCTATTGACACCACCGTTGTCCTATACTATACTGATGCTAAATCGTTTTAGCAACACGTTTTAGCAGGAATGGTTTCACGTGGCCAAACGACCGACGGCTCGAGAAGTTGCCGAACTGGCGGGCGTCTCGCGCACGACTGTATCCTTTGTGCTCAACAATGTTCCGGGTATGCGCATCAGCGAAGAGACACGGCAGCGTGTCCTCCAGGCCGCTCGTCAGTTGCACTATTATCCGGACGCCACTGCCCGGCGCATGGTAGCCGGCCGTACGAAGATCATCGGCTTTGTGCTGCGCCAGCGTCCAGAACAGGCCTTTGCCGACATGTTTTTGCCCCAGGTGCTCTCCGGTTTAAGCCGGGTGGCGAGCGCCGAAGGCTATCACGTGCTCTTTGAACCGATCCCACCCGAGGATCAGATGCAACCCTACCTGCGGCTGATCCACGAACGACATGTAGACGGTATTATTCTCTCCGGTCCGCGCTTTGATGACCAGGAGCTGTTGCAGACGGAGATCAAGGGAACTCCTATTGTGTTGATGGGCCAGTTGCCTACCACCAATCTGCCGTTCGTCGACATCGATAATAGCGGTGGGGCGCGCTTGGCAACCAAGCATCTCATCCATTTGGGGCATCAGCGCATCGCCATGATCACCAATGCCGAACTCGCCTATACCGCCAGCGCCAGCCGGTTGGAGGGCTATCGCCAGGCGCTAGAAGCCGCCGGAATTGCTTATGATCCTACCTTGGTGCGCTACGGCAACTTTACACCGCAGAGCGGCCAGTTCGCAATGGCTGACTTGCTCACCCATATCCCCCGACCGACCGCAGTCTTTGTTGCCTCAGACACGGTCGCTCTAGGCGCTCTGCAAGCGATTCGCCAGGTTGGGTTGAAGATTCCTGACGATATCGCAGTCGTTGGGTATGATGATATTCCACTGGCGGAATATATCGACCCGCCATTGACAACGGTGCGGCTGCCGGCTGCGGGATTAGGATGGGGCGCGGCTGAGTTGCTCATTCGTTTGATCACAGCAGAAGAGGAGGTACACGACACCAACGTTATCCTCGAGGCCGAATTGGTCGTGCGTGCATCCTGTGGCGCACAGTCAGGCCATACCCAAATTCCTGGCTGACAGCAGAGGTTGGATATAGACAACTGGCTGCGGCGTGTCCATATTCATGGGCTTTGGCTTTTAGCTCGCACCCTACCTCCAGTCAGAGGCCCGTGCCATGCTTTCCTTGGCTCAATCCTTGCAGGTTGTAGAAACAGGTATCATCTTTGCTCTCTACTTCACGGCATGATCCGTCTTTGAGGTGTGCCGGCGGCGTAAGCATCGCTGCGTACATCACAAAGGAAGGTCACGCCAAAGGTTGAGAGCCAATTCCAGTTTCCCGGAGGAGAACTATGCAAAAGGAAATCGTGAAGTTGTGGTCCATTGTCATCGTCCTGGCGCTCTTGTTAGCGGCCTGTAATGGTGGGGCTGCGCCTGCCGCTCCGCCTGCTGCGGAAGAGCCAGCCGCTGAAGCCCCTGCGGCCGAGGAGCCTGCTGCGGAGGAGCCTGCTGCGGAAGCCCTCCCCGGTTTGAGAACCCCACAGGAAGCCGCCCTCGAGGCCGCCGGTGGCGAACAACTTGGCGGCACAGTCAGCGTGCTCGGCACCTGGGGGGGGAGCGAACAAGAGAGCTTCCTGGCTATGGTCCGGCCCTTTGAAGAGGCGACCGGCACGACGATAGAATACGAAGGGACGCGCGACCTCAACGCTGTGCTGACCACTCGCGTCCAGGGCGGCAATCCCCCAGACCTGGCCGGCCTTCCCGGTCCCGGCCAGATGGCTGAGTTCGCCGCGGATGGGCATCTGGTCGACCTGAGCGATGTGCTCGACCTGGCCACCATGCAGGAAGATTATGCCCAAAGCTGGATCGACCTCGCCAGCCACGACGGTCGCCCCGTCGGCATCTTTATCAAGGCGGCGCTCAAGGGGCTGATCTGGTACAATCCCAACCAATACACCGGCCCGCTGCCGCCGGAGAGCTGGGATGAGCTGCAAAGCTGGGCTGCCGAAACCGCCGCTGCCGGCACGACCCCCTGGTGCATCGGTCTGGAGAGCGGTGCGGCCAGCGGCTGGCCCGGCACCGACTGGATCGAGGACATCGTCCTGCGCCAGTCCGGCCCGGATGTCTACGACCAATGGTATCAGGGCGAATTGCCTTGGACTTCGCCGGAGATCCGCAGTGCGTTCGAGGCGTTTGGCGCCATCGTCACCGACCCGCAGATGGTCTTTGGGGGCCCGCTCACTGCGCTGACCCTGAACTTTGGCAACGGCGGTGATGCGCTCTTCACCGACCCGCCTGGCTGCTATCTGCACCACCAGGCCAGCTTTATCACCGATTTCTTTGTCACGAACTTTCCCGACCTCCAACCCGTTGAAGATTTCAACTTCTTTGCCTTCCCCGACATCGACCCGCAGTACTCGGGTGCGGTGGAGGCGGCCGGCGATCTCTTTGGCATGTTCAACGACACTCCACAGGCGCGTGCGTTGCTGAATTACCTGACTACACCCGAAGCGCAGGCTATCTGGGTGCAGCGCGGTGGCGCACTCTCGCCCAACAGACGGGTGCCGGAAGAGGCGTACCCCGACCCGCTGGCGCAGCAGGCCGGCCAGATCCTCACCAGCGCCGATATCGTCCGTTTCGACGCTTCGGATCTGATGCCCGAAGCAATGAACAACGCCTTCTGGAGCGCCATTTTGGAGTACGTCCAAAATCCTGGTGATCTGGACCGCATCCTGGAGAACCTGGACCAGGTACAGCAGGATGCATATCAGTAGATTTTAGATTTTGGATTTTAGATTTTGGATTTTTGGCGCCAAAGGTTCGACAGTCGCCAATCCGAATCTAAAATCCAAAATCTAAAATCCAGAATGGAAAGGGGGGAACTCATGGGAGAGCGAATCGTGCAGGCGCTCATTGTGCTGATCGGCGTGCCTGCAGTGCTGGTCGGCTATGTCGCCGTGGTCGAGTGGTTGCTCCGCTTTGTGCCCGAACGGTCGCGCCCGCGGGCGCGACCCTGGCTGTGGCTCGGCCCGGCGTTCTTTTTTCTGCTCGTCTTCTTGGTCTACCCGGCGCTCAACACCATGTATCTCAGCCTGAGAAATCGCGATGGCAGCGAGTTCGTCGGTTTGCAGAACTATGTCTACGCCTTTACCAACCGCGACATGCTGTTTGCCCTGCGCAACAACCTGCTCTGGGTGATCTTCTTTCCCCTCTTTGCCGTGACATTGGGGCTGCTGCTCGCCGTGCTCACCGACCGGGTGCGCTA
>QEUW01000608.1 GCA_003577005.1 Chloroflexota bacterium
GGGCCTGCCGGCGCCGCCGCTTCGGGCGCGGCCACCGGTGCGGCGCACGCACTGACGAGCAGCGCCAGCAGCAGGACGAGTGCCAGCCCGCCCTGCCATTTGTATAGATGTTGTTTGAACATGATGCTTCTCTCCTCCTGAACTGGACTGAACAGTTAAACATATTGGATAGGAGTTACGTACTTGCTCAGGTGCAACGCACTTTGGAAGTGCGTTGCACCTCTAGACGGCCAGATAGTAAGCCTATGATGCCGGCAAGACCTCCGGGAGGTGACCACAAATAGTCTGGTTGACAAAGCCGATTCTGGTCACCTCCCGGAGGTCGAGTGAATGCTTGCACTCTGGCTGTCATGCGTTGCGCCAATCAAGCACAATGCCGACAAGATCGCGCTCACCCCGGTCCAGCCGCTGGTAGACCTGCGGCAGCTCGCGCCAGGGGAAGCGATGGGTGATCATGGGCGCGATGTGGAGCCGCCCTTTCGCCAGCATCTCCAGCGTCAGGGCAAACGATCGTCGCCGGTCCCAACGGTGGCCGTCAGGCGGGTGGCCGTACGAGACCAGCAGGGCGATCTCCTTCTGCAAGAACGGATCACCGACCGGGCTAAAGGTTGGCTGGTCGGTGTGGCGGGCGACGACCACTACCCGCCCTCCTTTGGCCGCGATCTCCATGCTGGTCTGGATCGCCGGCCAGACCGACGCCGCTTCGATCACCAGGTCGGCGCCGTCGCCGTTGCAGAAGTCGCGTACTTGTTCGTGGAAATGGGGCTCGGCTGGGCTAAGCGCCAGGTCGGCGCCCAGCTGGCGGGCAATGGCGAGGCGGCGTTCGTCGGTGTCGATAGCCACGGTACGGAAGCCATAAGCCACGCCATAGGCCAGCGCCGCCAGACCGATCACCCCCTGGCCAACAAGCGCCAGGTTTTCGCCCGGCGCGGGGCTGCCCTTGCGCAACGCCAGGTGCGCGACCTCAAGGATGCTGAGAAAGACGGCCTGTTCGTCGGGCGCATCCGCCGGCAGCTTGACCGCCAGATGGGCCGGTACGGCGGCAATCGCCCGATGCGTGGCCGGCGCAAAGACCCGGTCGCCCGCGGCAAAGCCGGTCACAGCCGCGCCCACCTCGACCACATCACCCACCATGGAGTAGCCGTTCTCGGCCGGGAGTTCCAGCGGCACATTGGCATGGAGAAACCGGCCTGCCGCATCCACCGGGATCAGCCGGTAGACGCGCAGCTCGGTGCCCGTGCTGATGGCTGTCACCCGCGCCCGCACGAGCAGCCCATCGGACGGGCAGGCGGGCGCGTCCACGTCTTCAAACTCGGCCCGGCGCGGGGCGGTAATGATGAGACGTTGCATCGGTCCCCTTCCACAGATCTTTGAGCGAACAAATGACAGGGTAATAAGATGATAGGAATCATCCTTTCAACCTTGTCATCTTGTCATTGGTAGCTGGCTCTGCGCCTGGGCGACGATGTCCACGCCGACGAGGTCGCTCCACGCCTGGAGTAGGGCTTTGGTCACGGGGCCGACGGCGCCGTCGCCCACGAGCAGGCCGTTGAAGCGTGTCGCCGGCATGATGCAATAGGGCGTACTCGTGAAAAAAGCCTCGTCCGCGGTGTAGATATCGTAGGGTTGGAAGTCGACGATCTGGGCCGGAATGCGCAACTGTTCGGCCAGTTCCAGCACAGTCGACCGGCTGATGCCGGCGAGCGCATTGCGTGTGGGCGGGGTCTTGAGCACACCCTCACTGACAATAAAGATGTTGCCGCCCTTATTTTCGGCCACATTGCCGTAGATGTCGAGCAAGATGCCCTGCGCCTGTGGATCGACCAGCTTTACCTCCATCTCGGCCAGGGTGTAGGCCATGCGGCTACGGTTCTTGATGCGCGGGTCGAGCGCCTCGGGCGGCGCGGCGCGGCTGGAGGGGGTCACCGCATGGCAGCCTTCGGTGTAGAAGCGCGCCCAGTCAGTGAGGATCATCGGCGCAGTGTGGATGATCACCGTAGCGGGCGAGCGCTGGATGGTCGGGTCGGCGCCGGCCATGGAGAGGCCGCGAGAAATATTGTGTACGAGCCACACATCCATCTCCGGCGCCACCTTGGGCAGGTTGGCATCGAGCACATGCAGCGACAACTCAGTCATCTCCGCTGGGGTCAGGCTGGGGTTGATGCGCGTCACCTTGAGCGACTTGTAGAGCCGGTCGACGTGTTGCTCAAGTTTGAAGGGCCGGTGGGCAAAGGTGCGCGTCGATTCAGTCACCATGTCGCCCAGCATGACCGCCGCGTCAAAGATGGAGATCTTGGCCTCGTCTGCTGGCACAAAGTCGCCGTTGAGGTAGACCAGATGGGCGGTGGTCATATTATGTGGTGACCAGTTCGGCAAGAGCCGTTGTTGTGGTTTCGATCTGAAGTGTACTGGGTTGCGTAGACAGGGGTGTCCCCCAACCGAAGAGCTCACGCACCAGTTGGCGTAAGGAATAGCCATACACGGTTTCGATCGTTGCTGCTTGCGCCAACATTTGGCGATCAAGCACTGTCAGCGATGCAATTTGGGTTGCGTCAAGCCGCCCATCTTGATAAGCTCGCCCCAGCAACCGTCTCAGGCCAAAGCTACGTGATACGTCAAGGCGGAAATGGAGTTGCTCGGCTTCCTCTAGCGACCCCCATTCGGTGGCGAGTTCCGCGATCATTTCGAGCGTCTGCCGCAAAGAGTCAAGGTAAGTATCTAAGTGCTGGGGGGTGACATCATCAAGAGTAAGCGCTGGAAGGTTTTTCATCTTATCACCTGTGACGAACGATGTTCGTGCAGTTGCTGTCAAACAGAGCACCATAGCCGCTGACTTGATACCCGGTCGTAATTGTACCATACCCCGGGTCGTAAGCGACGTAGAGATATGGCAACGGCTGCGGAGCAGACCGAACATGCGACGGCGCCAGGAATCCGGCATAGGGCCGGCCAAAATAACGATAAGTCCATACGGCAACCTCTGGGTGCTGAACCGCCTTGCGCAAATCACCTTCATACATGGCAGCCGTGGTCTCCTCCGGCCATTGGCGCTCATCATAGATACGCTTAAACAAATGCCATTCCAGTGATGGCAATCGCGATGCAACGAATATGCCATACCGGACCAACAATTTCCGTACAGCGTTTGGTACACGCGCGGGGTAGGTCGCAAACGACGCTTGCGCAACACGATCCAGGATTGCTGTAACTTCAGTTGTGCTGGCTTGACGTTGTGTCGCAACCAAATCAAGAATGATCTGGTCAGCATTTGTCATACGCTGCTCCATATGATGGACTCGCCAGACACTAATGTCTGCGCCGAACCGCATCGGCTTGAATGACGGTCACCGCCAGGTATTCCGCCGTAGCGCCAGGAGCAAAGCGATTGGGCGAAAAGGCCGTGATCTCAAGGCTCGTCTGCCCATCGGCCACACATTCGGCCAACAGAAAACCCGCCGCGGGGTTGTAGGCAAAGCCACCCGAATGAAACGCACAGCCCAGATAGAGCCCCGGCAAGCCCTCAACCGGCCCCAGGATCGGCTCGCCGTCTAGCGAAAAGTGGGCAGCAGCGGCGTCAGATTGGCGGTCAGTGAAGCGCTGACTTCCGGCGGCGCGGCCAACTCTGTCATGCGAAAATCAAGCGACGGCGTGCGAAACTCCTCGCGCCAGGCCGTCTCGGCGCCGGCCAGCACCCGGTTGCCCAGCGCCGGGCGGATGTAGCCGCTTTGCGGGTTGGCATTGACCGCTGGGATGCGCAGCGGGGCCGGCAGTGGCGCCGTCACATAACGCTGGTGAACAAAGGCTTTCATCGGCACCTGCCGCTCCAGGGTCTGCATGAGTGCGAGCATCCACGTGTGAACCGTGCAGACCACCGCATCGCCCTCGACGCTGCCGCCGGCGGTGTGGACCCCGGCAACCACACCGTTACGGGTGAGAAAGCCGGTCACCTGCGTCTGCTCGCGGATCTCGACGCCCAGTTCCCGGCACTTTACTGCCAGGGCGGGGAGATACTCCTCCGGTTCGCTGTAGCCACCCAACGGGTCGAAGAGACCGATGATTTCATCCGCTGGCGTCAGTGCAAGCCAGCGTTTGCGGATCTCGGCGGCGCTCAGGATCTCATAGGGTGCGCCTAGCCGGTCATAGAGCGGTAGCAACGCCTCTCGTTCAGGCCAGTCAGTCGGGCCGAAAAGGTTAAGGCAGCCCACACCCTGGAAGCGATAGCCGGGCAACTCATCGGAAAGCTCGCGGTAGCGCGCCAGGCTCAGCTTGCGCACAAGCACGCCGGTTTCGCTCCAGAGCAGACCGGTGATGATCCCCGCCGCACGGCTGCTCGACCCGTCGCCCACCGGCCCCTTCTCCAGCACGATGATCCTGCCAGAGCGTTTGCGCGCCAGGTGGTAGGCCGTGCTCAGCCCAATCACGCCGCCGCCGATGATGATGGTTGTGGTCGAAGACATGGCTTCCTCAGGGTTTGTTCATAGTTTGACTTCAGTGAAGAGTGAGGGGTGATATGTGAATCTCTCCTCGCTCTTCACTCCTCATTTTCTCTGCCAGCGGCTGGGGTTGATGCCCGGCGCTGCGCTGGCCATGTTGGCCGGTTTGTTGCCGCCGCCAAAGTCCCAGTGGCGGGTGTTGCGGTCGGCAAAGAAGGGGCGGACGGCGGCGGGCAGCCCGGCGAGGTCTGCGGGGTCCCACGGCTCGACCTGGGGCGCGACCGGTCCGGCCCAGGCCGGGCGGTAGGCGATGGCGAGCATCTCGCGCGGCCGGTCGCCTGTGTTGGGAAAGTTGCCGTGGAACACTTTGTGGTTGATCAGCACTGCCGACCCAGCCTTGGCCGTCACCATCACCTCTTCGGGATGGGCGGCATAGCGTTTGTAGGGGTTGGCGTCGGCGTGAAACGAGAGATGCGAGCGGGGCACCACCCGGAAGGGCGACACCTGCGGGGTGAGATCGTCCAGGTAATAGAGCACCCGCACCATAAAGGGACAACTACCCTCATAGCCAAAAATCTCTGACCCGTAGGGCTGTCCGTCGGTGTGCAGGCTGATCCCCGGATGGCCCGGCTCGGAGCGGGCATAAGCGTAGGACATAAAGATGATCTCATCGCCAAACAACTCGCGCAAAAAAGCGATGGCCGGCGCATGGGCGATCAGGTCGGTGATCGCACCGCCGGCAAATTGCACCTTGGGCTTTACCTGCTGGTGGACGCTATAGTCCACCGCAAAGGTCGCCAGCCGGGCCGTCTCGTCCTTCAACCGGGCAATGTGATCCGCCGTGAGCAGGTTGGGCAAAACGAGATAGCCTTCGACTTCGATCTGTTGGATCTGTTCGCCCAGTGTGAGCTGCGACCAATCACGGTCGTCGATGCGCATATGTCCATTCGCCATCGCCATATCAACCTCACTTATCACTCGTCACTCCTCACTCATCAC
>QEUW01000069.1 GCA_003577005.1 Chloroflexota bacterium
GTGGATGAAGCCTACGCACCCTTCCTGGCTGAGCCGGTCGAGTGGCCGCTCCACCCCAACGTGATCCGCGTACGGTCGCCCGGCAAGGCGCACGGGTTGCTCGGGTTGCGCCTTGCGTACGCCCTGGCCCCACCCGAATTGGCCGCTCACCTACTCAACCTGCAACCGGCCTGGGCTATTCCTGGCCCGGTGGCCGAAGTGTTGGCTGCACTCCCAGGACAGGATGAATTTCTACACCGGACCTTGTCCTCATTGCGCCAGTGGGCCGCCGAGTTGGCGCACGCGCTGGGTGCCACGCCAACGGGTCTACACTATTTCACAATAAGTGCACCCAATGCGGATCGCGTTGCGGCAGCGCTGCTGTCCGGTGGGATTCGCGTGCGCTCCTGTACCTCATTTGGCCTGCCCGACCAGATCCGCATCGCCACCCGCACGCCCGCCGAAAACACCCGATTGGTCGAGCGCTGGCGGCTTGTGATTTCACAAAAGTTCCGCTAGCGCAGACGCGTAGATTCCGACTTTTGAGAAGAGTTGGCGGCTGGCCGGGGATTGACTTTTTTGCTGCTCTCGCCCATAATCGACCTGGCATTTCTAAGCGCATCGTTCCCACAAGTGATCGGCTCATCTGCTATGACCTCTTTTGAGTACCTTGATCTGGAAGTGGCAATTGGCCCTGGCCGGGCGGGAGTCTATCCAGTGCATGTATTACGTTCGCCGGCCGGCGAGGCGCAGGGCGAACTGGCCTGGCCGGCGGCGCAATTGCGAACGCTGCTTGACGTAATCCGGGCAGGTGTGGTGGGGGAGCATGTAGAGCGCCTGGAACAGGTGGCCCGTGCGACTGGAGAAACGCTCTTTCGCACCCTCTTTAGCGGCGATGTGGGCGCCTGTTACGAGGCGAGCCGGGCCGCGGTCCGTATCCAGGGCAAAGGGTTGCGGATCAAGCTGCGCATCGAGCCGCCAGAACTGCACGCCATCCCCTGGGAATTGCTCTTTGACCCTCGTCTGGCCGAGTATATCTGTCTTTCACGCCAGACGCCGCTGGTGCGCTACCTGGCCGTGCCCCAGCCGATTATACCGCTGGCAGTGGAGCCACCGTTGCGGATTCTGGTGATGGCTGCCAGCCCGAACGAAATGGCGCCACTCGATCTGGTGCAGGAACAGGTGCGGCTGGCGACCGCGCTCGCCCCGCTTGTTGACCAAGGCCGCGCCGAGGTCATCTGGCTGCCCGGCCAGCGGTGGCGAGATCTGCAGGAAGCAATGCAGCGTGGCCCGTGGCATGTCTTCCACTACATCGGCCATGCCGCCTACGATGAGACGCAGGGTGAAGGCGTGCTGATTCTGGCGGATGATGACGGTGGGCCGCGTTTGCTGAGTAGCGGCGAGTTTGCCCGCCTCTTTGACGCACAGCCGGCGCTGCGCCTGGCTGTCCTCAATGCGTGCGAGGGTGCTCGTGGTGATGAACAGGTCGCCTTCTCCAGCCTGGGTGCGGCGCTGGTGCGGCGCGGGCTACCGGCGGTCATTGCCATGCAGTATGCCCTCACCGACCAGGCCGCGCTGGAATTTTCGCGCACCTTCTACACAGCGCTGGCTGCTGGTTTGCCCATCGACGCCGCCACCGGCGAGGCGCGCAAGGCACTCAGCCTTAGCCGTGCGCAGTCGCTGGAGTGGTTGACGCCGGTACTCTATTTGCGCGCACCCGATGGACAGCTCTGGCAGCCATCCTCGCTTGACCGGACAGTTCCGGCAGCGCCCAAGGCCACCCCTGTTCAACCTGCACGTAAGGCTGAATCACAAGTCAATGCCAATATCCACATCGGTGGCAGCGCAACTGGGAGCACGATTGTTGTGGGCTCACAGCTCAATATGACAAACAGCGGCGCCTCGGCAGTGACCTCTGCCAGCCCCGAAGAACGGGCGTCGGTCGAAGCGCAGATCGGCCAACTCTTGTTTGCCCTCCGCACTTTGCGCGGCCATGTTGATGGCGTGAAGCTACAACTGGCGGAACTCCAACTCCAACTCTTGCAGAGTGAACTTGTCAAGGCAGGAACCGATCAAGCTGTCAACACAACGACCCTGACCGCCGCTGGCGATTGGCTTTTTGATAACATGCCCGACTTGAGCGATCCACTCACCCGCTTCTTTACCAACACAGCAGTGCGGAAGATATTTAGCAGCGCCGGCCCACCGGCGGCCACCTGGTTGCACACCCGAGTACGCGGATAGCGGAGAGAAGGCACTCCCGACGGTGCGTTATTCCGTAACAATCACGAGGGTGCCAGGATTGTCCTGTGTACTGTTGAACCAGATCGTCTTGTTGTCCCATTCTGGACCGGCCCAGTCAAAGAGCCACTTGGCGTCGGCATTGGTCATGTTAATACAGCCGTGGCTCTTGGGGCGACCAAAGTCGTTGTGCCAGTAGGTGCCGTGAAAGCCATAATCGGCATAGAAATATTGTACCCACTTGACGCCGGGCAAATTGTAGTAATTGCGCCCCACACCACCCGACATAGTCTGCTCTTTTACTTTGGCGCGAATACGGAAGGTCCCTGTGACGGTTGGGGTGCCCGGCAGACCAGTGGAAACGACAAAGGCGCGCACCGGCTTATCCCCTTCATAGGCGACGACAAGTTGTTCGCTCAAATCCACCCGGATCCAGCGTTCTTCGTCATCAGGAAACTCCACAGGCGTCAAGTCGTCGAGCGCACGAGTCTGGGGGATAAAGGCTGTCGTGCGCCGGTCGACGTCATCGGCATAAGTGCGTTTGATGATTGGCCCCACCTGCGGCTCTCTGAATGGCAGCGGCGGGCGTAGCGCCAGCGCCGTCTCTTCCGTCAATTCTCCGTGGTGGCCCTGCTCCCAATCGGCCGGCGGTTGTGTACTCGCCTGGCTACTGTACAGTGTCTGCGCTGACACCTTGGCGGCCATTGTGAAGAGAAGAGCGAGCGCCAGCAAACCGGCTACTTCTTTGTGCCGTAAGACGCTCTGGGCAAGCACATACCAACTCATTAACGGTGCTCCTCTGTTTGTGACTGTTCATGGATGGCTAAATGAAAAATAAAAAGCCGATGCCGAGCGCAGAAGTTACTGCCCTCGTTCATGGACTGTTACAACAGGAGTGAGGTTTATCCGGCGGGGCCTGAAAAATAAGGGCAAATAACAAAGTCGATTCGCCCAGCGGTAAACCGTCACCGATTGTTGATGCCTCTAATTTAGTTGGCTATTTTACTGCACGCTGCGTTTGTCGCCAAGCGCCAACCAAGTTGGGGGGGCGAAGCGACGACGAGACAAGCATTCCGGGAAAGGGCCAGCACCTATTTGCATGACCAGCGTTTCGCTGGCCCTTTCCCGGAATACGGGTTGAGCAGACAAGATGGCGTCTTACTCTATCTGCCTCCAATTTCGGACATACCCCAAGTTAGCTTGCTAAGAACTTCTTCAAAAAGCAAGGTGGCAACCGGTGCGTTGCACCTTTCGATGAAGGTAGTCTTCCAGGCGCATCGCCTGCTTTGCGTGCAACGCACCAAACACGCCAACCTGCCCCCAATCCTGGACGCACCCCCCGCAGGCTTGACGTTTTCTCTTTCCTATTTTACCCTATGGTTAGTTTTCCCACGGTTGTTCAAAAAATCTGTGTGGACGCTTACGCTTTTCGTCCAGGTGATGGTGGACACAGTTGGGGTTGGAAGCCGAATCCCTGGCAGGTCCCCGTGCTTGCGTGTCCACGAGAACTGGTTTTGCTGGGGAGCGACAACCTATGGCCTATCTACTTGGCATCGATGTTTCGACAACGGCGACCAAGGCGCTGCTGATCGACGAGCAGGGCGCCGTCGTGGGCGTCGCCGCCCAGGAGTATGGTTTTGATACGCCCCAACCACTCTGGAGCGAGCAGGACCCGGCCCTCTGGTGGCATGGCGCAGTCCAGAGCATCCGCACTGTGCTGGCCGACACGGGCGTCGATCCGGCGGCGGTGGCAGGGGTGGGCCTCACCGGGCAGATGCACGGGCTGGTGCTGCTCGATGCCAGCGGGGCGGTCCTGCGCCCGTCCATCTTGTGGAATGACCAGCGCACCGGCACCCAGTGTGACGAGATCCGCACCAGGGTAGGTAAGGAGCGGCTGATCCAACTCACCGGCAACGATGCGCTCACCGGCTTTACCGCCCCTAAGATCCTCTGGGTGCGCGAGCACGAGCCAGAGGTGTACAGCCAGGCCCGCCATATCTTGCTTCCTAAGGATTATGTGCGCTTTATGCTGACAGGCGAATACGCTATGGACAAGGCTGATGGCGCCGGCACACTGCTGCTCGATCTGCATAAACGGGAGTGGTCCGCCGAGGTGCTAGAACGGCTGGAGATTCCGGCGGAATGGCTGCCGCCCACCTTTGAGGGACCGGAAGTCACCGGCGTTGTGTCGGCGGCGGCGGCTGAGGCCACTGGTTTACGCGCCGGGACGCCAGTTATGGCTGGCGGGGGGGACCAGGCGGCCCAGGCGACCGGCGTCGGCGCGGTCGAGGAGGGGATCGTTGCGCTGACATTGGGGACGTCGGGCGTGGTCTTTGCCAGCGTCAACGAGCCATTTTACGAACCACAGGGCCGGCTCCATGCCTTTTGCCATGCGCTGCCGGACCGGTGGCACCTGATGGGCGTCATGCTCTCGGCGGCAGGGAGTCTGCGCTGGTATCGCGATACGATAACGCCTGGCCGTGGTTATGACGAATTGCTTGCCCCAGCCGCAGAGATCGCGCCGGGGAGCGATGGGTTGCTCTTTTTGCCCTATCTCACCGGCGAGCGCACGCCGCACCCTGATCCGTTGGCGCGCGCCGCCTTTGTCGGCCTGACCGTGCGGCACACCCAGCCCCACATGACCCGCGCTGTGCTCGAAGGCGTGGGGTTTGGGCTGCGCGACAGCTTTGAGTTGATGAAGAGTGTGGGCTTGAGTTCCATCCGCCAAGTACGGATTTCGGGCGGAGGCGCCCGTAGCTCGCTCTGGCGACAGATTCTGGCCGCTCTTCTCAACAGCGAACTGGTGACGGTCAATACGACCGAGGGGGCGGCCTACGGTGCGGCGCTCCTAGCCGGTGTCGGTGCGGGAATCTGGCCGGCGGTAGAGAGCGCCTGCCAACAGTTGATCCGCGTGACCGGCAGCACGCAGCCCGACGCCGGCACGGCGGAACGCTATGAGGCCATCTATGCGCAATACCGCCAGCTCTACCCGACGTTGAAAGAGACATTTGCCAATCTGGCGGCTCTATAAGTCCACCGGTTGTACCTCGGTAGGGGCAGACCCAGGCTGTTATTTGGATGAAATTGGGCAGACCGATGTATCTGTCCTACTGCAAATGAAAGACCTCTTCTAACTCTACCATCATCTGGTCGGCGTGGAGACCGACGCCCTCGAAGTAGGGGGCCATAAACTCCTGCCACTTGGTGTTGATCTCCTCTTTGGCCATGCCGGCCAGTGCAGCCTCAAAACTTTCGGGCGTCTCGAAGTAGCCAAAGAGTAGCCCATCGTCGCGCATAAAGAGCGAATAGTTGTGCCAGCCGGTGCGGCGCAGCGCGTCCAACATCTCTGGCCAGACAGCTTCGTGGTGTTTCTTGTATTCCTCGATCTTGTCGGGTTTGACTTTGAGCAAAAAGCCAATGCGTTTCATGGTTTCTCCTGGGAATCAACTGTCAGCCAACAACAACCAGTTCCAGATCCAACAGCCGCGCCAGTTTCTTGATCTTGCCTACCTGATGGCCAATGCCCAGGGCGCAGTGATGGGTGGGGCCTTCCTGCACCCAATGGTTCATAAACTCGGCAGGGTCGAGGCCAAATTTGAGGCGCGAATTGGTGTTGCCGATCTGCATAGTGGGGCCGGGGATCGATTCTCCTTCGGCGGCCAACAACTTCAACCGTCCAGCGGCCGTCTGCGTGACGGTGAGGATGGTGACCGGCCCGGTCTTGACCTTGAACTCCACCGAGAGACCATAACCGCGCTTGCCGTGAAAGAGGCCCAACCCGCGCAAGACCGGCTTTTCAGCGCTGATGGCCAAGTGGCCGGGTCCGTCGTGCCCCATGAGGATAAAGTCCTCGTTGAAATCCATGGCGTAAAATTCGGTGTACGAGCCGCCGGCGCCGAGGCGGTCCATGATGAGCATGGCAATGCAGGTCTTCAAATCTCCCTCGCCAGATGCAGGAATACCCCGTGCGGTCAGCAGCGAATTGCCGACGATGAGGCTGGCGCCTAGTTCCTCGTTGGCGTTGCTGTTGAGACCGCGGTAGTAGTAGGTCAGCCCGTTCAGGTCGAAATCAGCTACCAGTTTATCGAGCCCGCACGCCACCTGTGCCGACCAGCGCAACGCCGCCTCGGTCACAGGCTGTGAAATGCGGTCGCGGCCCTGTTCGGCAAAGACAAAGGTCTCCCGGATCTCACCCACCTTGGCATCGATCTCGCTATCGGTAACGGCCTCTACCCGCACGTGGAGGTCATCCATCTCCAGCACTTCGATGTGCGTGCCAAGCTGGCTGTGGTGCATGGTGAAATCCGAATACATATCCAACATGCCGGGGTAGGTGTGGCCGAGAAAACCGATGCGGCTATAACTCAACTGGCGCAGGATACCCGCCGCCTGCACCCAATCGGCGATCTCCGCCCAGGCCCGGTCATGGTATTGCGCTGCATGGCCCTCCGCCGGGAAGAGCAGACCGGAGACCACGTTGAACTGGATGCGGCTGCGGGCGAAGGCGTTGGAGATTTCGGGCACGCAACAGGCGCAACAATGGGCCAGCCACTCGCCGGTGTCTACATTAGGGTAATCCATCGCCGGGGCGGGTTGCAGATTGAGGACCAGCACGGGCGCCCGGCGCCGCTGCACCGCCGGCAAGACCTGTGACGATGTGGCATAGGTGCCTACATAACAGATGATGAGATCGACATTTTCACGGGCAAATAGATCCCCAGCCGCCTGGGCCACCGGGGCAGTGTCGACCAGACCAGCAGAAATTACCTGGCCGCCCAGCCTGGTGATCTGCTCTTCTACATAGCGTTGATAGTCCTCCAACCGTTCTTTTAGCCCCTCAAACTGCGGCCAATAAGCGGCGAGTCCGATACCAAAGACCCCAACCTTCGCCTGGGGCAGGTTTGCTCTTGCCAACATCTCCTTGCTCCTTCCTAACCTGGACAAGCCAGAGCTAAAAGCGGAACACAGAGCACAAGGAGAAGTCACAGAGTACACGGAGATGATTGCGCTGTACGATCTTCGCTTCTGGCTCTGTGTGGAACGCAGAGAACGCGGAGAAGATACTCTGTGTTCTCTGTGACTCCTCTGTGCTCTCTGTGTTGCCGCTTTTTACTTTACCATCTCGTTGATCATCTCCATCGTTCGACCCGTCCCGGTGGCAACAAGGGCTCTTGCGGCGAAAGGCCAGCCGGGTCGTTGAGTTGCGCACCGGGGGGCCGAGGAGGAATGCCCTGTAGAAGTGGGTCGTCTGTCTCTTTCATCCAGCGCTCCAGGCGGCCGCGCATCTCATCGATGATGCTGCGATACGCCGGGTCATCCGCCAGGTTATGGGCTTCGTTGGGGTCAAAGATCAGGTCATAGAGTTGCTCGTGCGCAAGTTGCCGGGTGGCCCAGCCGTGAGCCAGCCACACCTCCTTGCTGAGGCTATCATCACAATTGGGCAGGACCGGTTCGGTGCGTTTGGCAAACCGGCGGATATATTTGTAGCGCCTGGTGCGCACGGCTCGCTGCGGCTCATAGGCGGCGTGATAGGTGACTTCGGCAAAGATCTCCTCGTTGATCTCAGCCTGTTCACCGCGGATCAACGGCATGATCGACTTGCCTTGCAGCCAGGAGGGTGGCGCAATATTGAGCAGGTCACACAGCGTGGGGAAAAGATCGAGGTGGGAGACCAGCGCGTCGACGACCTTGCCACCGCGAAAGCCTCCCGGCCCGCGCAGAATGAGGAGCACACCTAGCCCGTGGTCGGTCAGATTGCACTTCATGGCTGGGAAGGCCAGCCCGTGGTCGGTGGTTTGGATGACAAGTGTATTCTCCGCCAACCCGGTGGCGTCGAGCGCGTCCAAAAGCAAACCTACGCCGTCGTCCAGTTCGCGGACCATTTTGGTAAAGTCGGCCATATCCTGGCGCGTGGCGGGGGTATCGGGCAGCGGCGCTGGTGGACGCACATAGCGCGCTGCGGCCGGGTCGGCCTTGGGAAACTCGCGATGCGTTTCAAAGAAACCGACATCAAGGAAGAAGGGCTGCTTGGGTGCATTCCGCAAAAACGCATGGGCAACCGGGATCACATCCTTCACATGACCGCTGTCGCTGGGTGCGATGATCTGGTCAAAACCGATTTGTGTGCGGTCACGGTGGAGGTGTTGCGTCCCGGCGAGAACGGTGTGGTAGCCGGCGTCGCGCAGCGTGTGGAGCAGATGCTGGCGGTAATCGCGCAACTGCCAGCCGCGGTTGACCAAACCGGTCATCCCGGCGTTGTGCGGCGACTGGCCGGTAAGCAAAGCCGCCCGGCTGGCGGAACAGGTGGGTGCGGCGCAGAAGGCCTGGCGGAAGAGCACGCCTTCCTCGGCCAGCCGCTGGATATTGGGCGTGGGCACGGCATAGCCATAGGGCTGCACATAGCGGCCGGTGTCGTGGGAGTGAAGATAGATGATGTTGGGTGTGGTCATGCGTTCTTATCCTGAATCATAGCGGCCACGTACTCGGCCATCATCATGACTGTGGCATTGGTATTGGCGCGCACGCAATCGGGCATGATCGAGGCGTCTACGACGCGCAAGCCATCCACCCCGTAGACGCGGCCGGTTTGGTCGACCACGGCGTGCGGATCGGTCGGCGGTCCCATCTTGCACGTACCTGAACTGTGATGGCCAGTGTTGACGGCGTGCAACAGCCAGGCGTCAAGCGCGGCGTCGTTGGCAAAGTCCTCAGGTGTTGGCTGGAGGCGCGCCCCGATGAGCCCGTTGAAAGCACGCCCTTCGACCAGTTCGCGGCAAAGGCGTACCCCCTCGCGCAACCGTCGACAGTCAAACGGTTCGCTCAGATAGCGATAGTTGATGCGTGGATGAGCCTGGGGATCGGCGGAAGCCAGCCGCACCTCACCGGCGCTCGCTTGCAGATTGACGGTGGGTCGCAGCAGCAGCGTACGTTCGAGGGGTAGCGAGCCGACGTAGACGATCATGTCGTTGGGCAGCTTTGAGCCGCCGGCGGTGTAGCGCAGACCCACCTGATGCCAGTGCTTTTGCTCATCGATGACGAGATTGTCGCGCAGCGTCCACAGCATGTTGGCGGCGGGGTGGTCGCGCAGGTTTTGTCCCACCCCAGACAGATCCGCCATGACCGGGATACCATGGGCCCGCAACTGGTCCGCCGGGCCGACGCCGGAGAGCATGAGCAGTTGGGGCGACCCAATCGCCCCGGCGCAGAGAATCACTTCTGGAGCCGAGAAGGTAACTGGTTGGCCATCCACCACGGCGGCAATGCCGCTGACTTGTTTCACGTGAAACAAAATCCGCTGCACATGGGCGTTGGCGCAGAGGGTGAGGTGGGGCCGGTTGCGCACCGGGTTCAGATACTTTACGAGCGTGCTCTGGCGGACCCGCCCGTGGTTGTTGAGCGGGTAGGGCCCGGTTCCAGTGGAGTGCGGGCGGTTGTGGTCGGGGCAGTCGGGGAAGCCAGCGGCGCGGCACGCCTCGTAGAAGGCCAACTGGTCGGGTTTCCACTCCTCCTGCGGATAGCGGCGCACGAGGATCGGCCCATCGGCGCCGTGGAACTCATCCTGAAAGTCCAGATCGGTCTCCAGCTTGCGAAAATGGGGTAGCACCCGCTCAAAGTTCCAGAGGTCGTTCCCTTGGGCGGCCCACGTGGCAAAATCTTCGGGCACGCCGCGCAAGAAGATCTGGGCGTTGACCGTGCTCGATCCGCCCATTACCTTGCCACGGGGCACGGGCGCCTGCGGGGCCTGCGGCGTCGCTTCGCTCACATAGCCCCAATCGTGGCTGGTAGTGAGGATGCCAGCGGGTGTGCCATAGCCGTATTTGAGGTCGTCGGGCAGGACTTGCAACGTGGGATAATCGGGACCCGCCTCCAGCAGCAGCACCCGCCGCGCCGGATCCTCCGACAACCTCGCTGCCAGGATCGCCCCCGCCGCCCCCGAACCGATGATGATTACGTCGTACGTTGGCATGTGGTGTTCTGCCTTGATCAAAGCGATGGGAGGGGATTGGGGAGATTGAGGGGATTACCCAGGTCTCCCCAATCCCCTTAAATCTCCCAATCTCTGTTTTCACTCAACTCGAAAGGGCGCCAGCGTCTCATAATTGGGGTCAACGCCGATACCGGGAACTTCCGGTGGGCTGACCGTGCCGTCCTCGTTGAGACGCAGCGTGTGGTGATAGACCTTGCCCCACATGGGGTCGACCGTGTCGCGGTAGAATTCGAGGATCAGCCCGTTGCTCAACGCCGCCACCAGGTGGATGTGGATCTCCTGGGGGCCATGAGGTGCAATGTCCACATCGTAAGCCTGGGCCAAGTGGGCGATCTTCATAAACTCGGTGACGCCGCCACAGATGATAGCGTCGGCATTGAGGATGGGAACCGCCCCGCGGGTGATCAGGTCGCGGAAGCCGTAGCGGGTGTATTCGTTCTCACCAGTGGCAATGGGGATGGCAGTCGCCTCGACCAGCCGCTTGTGCCCTTCATAGTCATCGGGAGCGATTGGCTCCTCAAACCAGAACGGGTCATATTCTTCGATACGTTTGGCAAACTGGACGGCCTCGTAGAGCCGGTAGGCGCAGTTGGCATCGACCATGAGCTTGACATCCGGCCCGATGGCATCGCGTACGACCTTGACTCGCTCGGCGTCTTCGCGCAACGAAAGTGCGCCGACCTTCATCTTGATAGCCCGTGCGCCCAGCTCGACATTTTCGACCATCTCCTGCGCCAGTTCGTCAAGACCTTTGCCTTCTTCGTAATAGCCGCCGGCAATATAGGTGGGTACTCGGTCACGGAAGCCGCCCAGCAGCTTATAGAGCGGCATCCCCGCCACCTTCGCCCGCAGGTCCCAGAGGGCAATGTCGATGGCGCTGATGGCGCGCGTGGTCAGGCCGCGGCGACCAATGAGCTTGGGGACCCACAGCTTGTGCCAGAGACGTTCCACATCGAGCGGGTCTTCGCCAAGCAGTTCAGGCGTAAAGTGCTCGATGGCCGCCTTGACCACGCTGCCGATGCTGCCGACGCCGATCCCGGTCACGCCTTCATCGGTCTCGATCTTGACCAGCCCGACGCCGGCATGGGTGTAGGTATGTTTGCCGTTGGTGATGGGCTTATGGCGCGGCCACCGGTAAGTTTCAGTAAAGATATTGGTGATTTTCATGGTTGGATTTCTCTACTTTGTTTCACGTGAAACATCAACGACTCTGGATCACTGCTTTCTGGTAGGGGATCATAGCCGCCACCTCGATGCGGGCCAGGTTGAGGCGGAAGACCCAGCGGCGGGCGTCGCCATCGATCAGCCGCTTCCAGGTTTCGTCGCCACCGGCGGCCGCCACCTCTTGCCGGTATTGTGTCGCCGTCTCGAACTCCAGGCCCTCGGTCTTGATCTCAGTCATAGTAAAGCCGCCGGCCTGCTGCAAAAAGAGCGGCCAGACGGCATCCACTCCAAACGAATCTTCGTGACAGCCGGCGACGATGGCCTGTGCTGCCCGCCGCGAAAGCCCACGCGCCGCGGCGGTGACATCCCAATCATGGCCGCTGATGGCTGCGTAGACATCGTTGATGATCTGCTCGGTTGCTCGTTGGGTATGGGGGTGGCTCTCAAACGCCCGCCTGGTGCGGCCAAAGACTGTGAGATCGTGCTCAGGGATTCGCCGCAGCGCAGCTACCAGTTCAGCCGGATAATGATCCAGCCAGTGGAGCAGCCGGTCGCCATCACAGTAGAAGATCCAGGACGCATCCAGACGCAGCGCCGCGGCCACCACTGCCCGGCGGATCTGTCCCATCTGTGGCACGCCATCGACAAAGGCGCGCCGGGTCTGCTCGATGTGGGTCCCAGCGCCCCGCAGCAGCGCCAACCCCTGCGGATTCGCCTCGGCGCTGGCATCCACGGCAATGCGCTCAAAGAGTTCGCCAATCCGCGGCAAAAGTCTCGCCAGTTGGTCCGTCAGCCCGCCGGCAGGGTCATGGTAGGGGATGGCAAGCGTAATCGGTGGCATAGGCAATTGGAATGCGAAGGATGGAGTGCAGAATGGAAGTTGCGAGATTCCACACTCCGCATTCCCCATTCCGCACTCCACTCACTCCCACGGGAAGGCAAAGGTGGGTTGGTTGGCGTAACGAGACATTTTGAGCGTGAACGTGGCGCCACAGCCGGGGGCAAGGCGCACGATGAAGGATGGCGCATCCACAGGGACGGTCTGGCCGGCGAGAGTGGCGCTGACGATCTGGTGTTCGGCGTAGGCCCCGCCCTGGACGGTGACGGTGCGTTCCTGCACCTGGTTGATGTTGACCAAGTGGACAACTGTCTCGTCGGCAGTCAGCTTTTCGACCAGCGCGGCTACATCTTCGGGCAGACCGGCGCGGCGCCGCGCCGGGTCAAAGTAGCGTAGCCGGCAATGCAGATTCGAGCCGACGCGGCCAGTGGGCAGCCCGCCCAGCATTAGTTGAGTTAACGTTTCGGTGACGGCCGGGTTGATGTGGTTCGGATCGTCCGAAAGGCGCGTGTCGGGTGTGGTCGGATCCTCACGCATGAGTTGGACTCGGTGGCGCACCTGGGCCAGGTCTTCCTGGAGCGCCTGCACAGGGTAGTCGGGGTTTTTGCCTTCCAGAAAATCGACCCACGGGCTGGGTTGCACCAGGCGCAGGTCATCCCGGTTCATCGACCAGTAGTAGACCTCCAGCGCGCCTGAATCAAACGGGGTGGGCTTGAAATCATACCAGTCCGGCTCGCCAAAATAATCACCATAGGCGCGCGGCCACATGGTTTTGCCGTCGATCTCGCGCGCATTGGCGTTGATGTGGTCGATGACCCCGCGCCAGGCATCCACATAGCGTTGGTCACCCGAGAGGAGCAGAGCGTTGCCAAAGCCGTAGAGACCACGCACATGCCAGTAGGTGCGGTGGGCCAGTTCGCCCGTCTGCGGCACGGTGACGGTAAAGCCCCAGCCGTAGACACCACCCCACCAGCGCCCGCCGGCCTCCCCGCCGATGGTGCCATCCAGCCCGATATTGGTCGGCGTGATGCCGCCATTGGCCTGGGTGCGCTCGACCCAGGCGTCGGCATATTCGAGCGCCCAGTCGCGATATTTTGCTTCGTGGGCCAGGGCGTAGGCGTTGAGCGCCAGGGTGATGGTGCAGAGATTGATGGGGTGATCGCCCACTATGTCGTTGTAGTCTTTGAAGTGGGCGATCATCTCGTCGTAGGTGCGTTCGCCGTGGAGCGGGGAAAAACGCCCTTCGACCTCAATGGGGTCGCCGGCCCAGTCTTGCCCGGTGGCTTTGCGCAGTAGCGGCCCCCGGCTGCCGTTGAACATGCTGCGGATGATGCGGTGCTGCGGGTCGTAATTAGGGGCCAGTGGGTCTTCGTTGAGATAGAAACCAGCGTAGCGCCGCGTCCGCTGTTGGAAGACCAGGTCGTGAGGGTTGCAGAGCCCTTCCAGATAGAAGGCCGAGAAGCCCTCGCCGTTGTGAAACCAGTCAAACATGACCGGAAACTCTTTGTAGTACATGCCGTCGAGAGCCAGGGGTACTTCCACGGTCTTGGCTTCTGTGTACTGGCGTAGATGTCCTTCCCAGGCGCGTTGGTAGAGGTCGAAGACCTGGTCGGGTGCGCCCAAGGCATAGAGCATCGTCCAGTTCAGAAAGTTTTCGGCGGCGTCGTCGGGGCCATCATTGCCACCCCAGCGGGGGATACAGCGGAGGTAGCCCCGCTCATCGAAATAGTGCTCGTAAAACGCCTGGATCGCTTCCGTCTGGGCGCGGATCAGTTCGCGCTCCAACAGTGCCCAGGCCGGTGGCGGCGTGGGCGTGGTGACTGCAATCGTCGTGTACGGTGGTCGCGTGCTGACCATGCGATATGTCCTTCTTTTCGTCTTGGTGGGGTCAATGGTTGTTTGTCCGCTGGCAAGCAGGGAGCCTGAATAACCAAATCTTATCACAGCGTGGCTAGATCCCCAAGCATCTCTTCTGGCGCTAAAAGCGCAAATAATAGACCGCGGATTGAGAGATTGGGCGGATTTATGCGGATTTGTTGGTTATTGCCAGTGTGCTGACGAGGCAATCTGCCTACTCCGTCACCAACTGCACCTTAATCCTAACCTCGTGGTCTATCTCTTCCTATTGGCACCGACACAGATAGAGGAAAAGATACAACAGAAGATTCACACCAAAGGAGGGGATTCATGAATTGCACACCGTTTTCCTGGCGCACGCTCGGCTTTGCGCTTTTGATGATGGCGTTGCTAGTTGGCGAAGCCGGCGATAAGGTTTTTGTTCCGTCACCTGCACTGGCCCAAGCTGAACGGTCAGCCCCAAGTTCCTATGTGTTGATTACCCGCAACACTAATCTGCGGGGGGGACCTGGCACTGGTGAGCCAATTCTCACGGTAGCGCGGCCAGGCCAGCGCTATGCCATCACAGGGCAGAACGACGATGCAACCTGGTGGCGCATCGACTATGAGGGACAGGAGGCGTGGGTCTATGCGTCGCTGGTCACCCTGGTCGATGAGACGGATGACACGACTGCCGCACCCGTCGCCTTGCCGACGCCAACGCCAGATGCTGCCAGCGCCGGCGCAGTGCCCTCCCCAACGTCCACGCCTGCGGATAGCGGTGCGGCGGTTGCGACCATTGTCCGGGCGATCAATGTGCGGAGCGGGCCGGGCACCGGTTTTCACATCCTTGCCACTGCCCAACCGGGTGAGCGCTATTCGATCACGGGCAAGAACGGTGTAGGCAGTTGGTGGCGCATTGATTATCAAGGGCAGGAAGGCTGGCTCTTTGCAAGTCTAGTGCAGGCTGCAAACAGTGCCGCCGTGCCCGTGGTCGAGACACCCGCCATTGCAACTGCTCCTGCTCCCGCCGCCCCGGCTGCACCGGTGACGGCAAGTGCTCCCCCACCGGCTGCTCGTTTTGACCCCCAGCGGGCGCAGGTTCGTCTTGAACCGGTCTTAGGCGGCTTAGAACAGCCGACCCACGTTACCCACGCCGGTGACGGCAGCGGACGGCTCTTTGTGGTGGAGCGGCCCGGTCGTATCCGCGTCTACCCGGGACCACAAACCGAAGGACAAATCTTTCTGGACATTACCGACCGCGTCGGCGACACCGGTGGCGAGCAGGGCATGTTCTCAGTTGCCTTTCCGTCAAACTTCCGCACGACGGGTCTTTTCTTTGTCAACTATACCAACAACGACGGCAATACAATCATTGCCCGCTATCGCGTTGGCGACGATCCAAACCGGGCGGATCGCGACAGCGAATTTGTGGTGCTGTTCCAACAACAACCGGCCCGCAACCACAACGGGGGAATGCTCCTCTTTGGACCAGACGGACGACTCTGGGTTGGGTTGGGTGACGGCGGCGGCGCCAACGATACCTTCCAAAACGGCCAGAACCCGGGCACGCTCTTGGGCGCCATGTTGCGGTTAGATGTGACGAGCGACCCTAGCGTCCCCTACCGCATCCCGCCCGACAACCCCTGGGTCAACCGGCTCTGGCAGGGACAGGAGGTGCGCGACGAGATCTGGGCCATTGGGCTGCGCAATCCCTGGCGCTATAGTTTCGACCGGCGCACCGGCGACCTCTGGATCGCCGATGTGGGCCAGAGCCAGTCCGAGGAGATCAACTTTCTATCTGCGCAACAGGTGCGCCAGGGCGGGTTCAATTTTGGCTGGCCGATCATGGAGGGCCCTTATTGTTTGGGCGCTCCCGACTGTGCCAAAGATGGGTTGGTGCTCCCAATAGCTGAATATGGCCACGCCGGCAACGGCTGTTCCATCACCGGTGGGTATGTTTATCGCGGCCAGGCATTTCCACAGCTTGATGGCGTCTATTTTTACGCTGACTTCTGTTCCGGCAATATCTGGGCGCTTTGGCGTGCAGCCGGTGGCGTCCAGACTGCGCTGGTCTTGCCCAAGGCAGCGGCGATCAGTTCGTTTGGCGAAGATGAAGCCGGCGAGCTGTATCTCACCGACTTTGGTGGCGTTGTCCACCGGCTTGTGGCCGAAGAGGGAGATGTATCTAGCACCGATTGAACAAAGTCCGGTACAGAATGGGCCGGCTCTACAGCGTGTAGTGGGTTTACGGTTTGCAAAGCTCACACGAGGGCGTGCGAAGTCGGCAATGCTCCGATTTTGGGCACACCCCAATGGTTGCCAAAGCTTGCGCAAGCTGCCCGTTTCGGCTATAGTCCGTGGCTATGGCGCCTCAACAAAGGTTTGTCATTGGCATCAGCGCCCCCTCAGGCGGGGGTAAGACAACGGTGGCGCGCCAGTTGGTGGCGCGTTTGCCCGATGCTGTCCTGCTCAGCTTTGACGACTACGATCACCTTACCGTTCACCCGGCGAGTTATCCGCAGTGGCTGGCCGAAGGGGCCGACTACAATGCCTGGCAAACCCCGCAGTTGAGCGCAGACCTGCGCCGCCTCAGAGCGGGGCAGGCAATCGTCGCACCGCGCACCGGTCAGGTCGTGTCACCGAGGGCGTATATTGTCTTTGATGCCCCGCTGGGTAGGGCGCACCACGAGACGGGCCAACAGATTGATCTCATGGTCTTTATCGACACGCCGCTGGATGTGGCGATGGCCCGCCGGCTCTTGCGCGATTACTCTCAGAACGAGAGGTCGTTGTCACACAAGTGGGCGCAGATCCAATCTGAACTGGCAGTTTACCTGGCGTCCGGACGCGCCGCCTATCTGGAAATGGACCGGCAGATCAAACCGGGCTGCGATCTGATTTTGGATGGTCTCCGCTCACCCGATGAACTGGCCCTGGAGATCCTGGTGCGGATTCCAGAAATGCACAAGGAAAACTAAAACTCTGGTTATGGTCGACGCACTCACCGCCCTTGAACGGCTGCGCACGGGCAACCAACGTTTTGCCGCAAATTTGCGCAGCCTCGATACGATGCTCAGCTATACCCGCCGTGTCGAACTCTCGGCGCGCCAGCAACCGTTTGCTATTGTGCTGGGCTGTTCGGATTCACGCGTCCCCGCCGAGATCGTCTTCGACCAGGGGTTGGGTGACCTTTTTGTGATCCGCGTGGCCGGCAATATCGTGGCGGCTTCGCAGGTAGGGAGCGTCGAATTTGCCGCGGCGCAATTTGGCACCCGGCTGGTGGTGGTGTTGGGCCACTCGCAGTGTGGCGCAGTCGCTGCCACCATCGCCGAATTGCAGCGCCCCACGGCAAACCAATCCCGGAACATCCAGTCTATCGTGGATCGCATCCGGCCTGCTGTGGAAGAACTCCTGGCAACCGAGTTGCGCCACCAGCCAGAGGCGCTGCTGCAGGCGGCCGTCCGGGCCAATGTGCGCGCTGCGGTCAACCAACTGCGCTACGGCTCGCCCATTCTGGAGACACTGATCGAACGCGAGGGGCTGCTCGTGGTGGGTGCGGAATACTCGTTGGAAACAGGCGTCGTCGATTTCTTCGACGGGGTGCCAGAGGGTGGATAGATGATGAGATGGTAGAGGACCTACGAAGACTTCCGGGAAGTGGCCGGCGAGATTTGAGGAGTTCGGGGGCTTCTGCGGCTACCTCCCGGAAGTCTTTGTTATGGGTTGTAGCTTCGTGCGGTTGTCATATCAGGCTGCCGGCGTTGCCTTTGCTGCGGGTGGCAAAAAGAGGCTGCTGGCCCGAATTTGTAATCCTGCCAACACCTCGGATTCGACCAGATCGTCCTCAATAGATTGCCCGAGCAGTGCATACTCCCCATTTGACAGCGTATATACTTCCACCAGCCGAACTTTGGGGTCCACCAACCAGTATTCCGGCACGCCAGCCCGTTCGTAGGCATCGAATTTGACGTGGCGGTCCAGCCGGATGGAGCCGGGCGAGATCACTTCGACGATGAGGTCGGGTACGCCAAGGAAGAACTGTGTCCCTGGCGCGGGCTGGTGCTCCGCTCGGATGAAGAGCACGTCGGGCTGAACAGGCCGGGTGGTTTCAGCCAGCTGAACTTCGAATGGCGCGGTCAAGACGATCCCCAGGTTACGTTCTGTGGTAAAGAGCTGCAAATAAAACAGCGCTTTACTCACGGAAAACTGGTGATCATAGCTCGGTGCATTGGCCACGTAGAGAACCCCCTCAATAATTTCGTAACGGTTACCGTCATCCGGCAGCCGGAGATAATCTTCGTAGCGCCAGCACCCTTGCGCCGGCCAACCGTTCTGTTCGGTGAGGGGGGTCACACCGCGGTGCAGCATGGCTTGTGTGGTCATGGGTCTGTCTCCTTTGGGCCAGGAGAACAACATTGCTCGTTGGTTTACACATAGTCTATCACTGCCTGGTAACAGGGGCCAAACGAGGCATTGTCTATGCGTTGGCGGATTCATGTGTAACGGATAATGGATCAAACATCGCATCCATGTTGATGGTTGAGATATGATATTCCGCGAACTTTTTCTCAATTGCTGACGTTGAATCAACAAAAATTTCGATCTCGCGACCCCTGGAGGGTTTGCATGATTCATGTTTTGCTGGCCGACCCGCGACCGCTGGTATGGGCTGGCCTCAACGCACTCCTATCTGCTACAGCCGAACTGACTCTCCTACCTGATATAGCGACCAGGCAAGTGCTGCCGCGGCTCTGCGCACAATTGACGCCGGAGCTTTTGTTGCTCTCCCTTCTGTTTGTGCCAGGAGGGTCTGCCCGCCCCCTGACTAGCCTGCGCGCAGGCTGCCCGCAGACTCGTACGAGTTGCTGATCGAGAACCGCGAGTGTGAAACGCTGGATGTCAAGGCCCTCTTGACCACGGGCCACGTCCACGGGCTGATTGCCCTCACCGAACCCGCCGACACCTGGCCCACAGCACTGCGGACGGTAGCCGGCGGCGGCGTCTGGCTGAGCGAAGCGCTGCTCAACCGGCTGCTGCGCCAGACGCGCATCCCCGACCCGGCGCAGCCCACCCTTACCCGACGCGAACAGGAAGTATTGCGCCGGGCCGCGCTGGGTTGGGCCAACAAGGAGATCGCCCACCACCTGGGGATGGCCGAACGCACGGTCGAGTTTCACTTGGGCAATATCCGCCAAAAGCTCAAGGTTGCAACGCGCCTGGAGGCGATTCTCTGGTTCAAGGAACATGGGTTCTACCTGGACGGTGAGCCAGACCGCGAATACCGGTAACCTGCAACTCGCATTCCGGGAAAGGGCTACAACCCTCACCCGTCGAGCAACCTCGCCAGCCCTTTCCCGGAATGCTGGCACGTCACAGATTAACGATTCGTAAGGTGAAGTGCGCAAAACCTGTGGATTTCCACAGGTAAAACCTGCGGGTTTCCACAGTAGACAGGGCGACTGAGGCGGCGTAGAATGGACGCTGCTTTGTCCAGTTTCCATTCCACGTCAATCCAGGAGCCTTTTATGAAGCTTCGTACAACAGGATCCTCAACACACAGAATTGGGGGGGGGTAACACGCGCCGTCCGGGCGGCGATGACTCCCAGTAGAGCTAAACGTCTGGAAGTCGGTCTATTTTTTGTTTTGCTTGCTGTCGTTGCCGCACTGACTGTAGCGCTGGCGCAACGCCCCGGACCGGTTGCCATCGCTCAGGAGGGGACGACCCCGGCCCGTGAAGTTATCCAATTGCCTCCTCTTCCGGAGGGCGACCTTCTGCTGTTTACCTCGGTCGATACTCCCTCGCTACTGGCCGCCCCCATGCCTTCCGGTGAAATAGATGAACCCATCCCTGCCGAGCAGATACAGCGGTTGATCCAATGGGGGACACCAGCCGAAGAACCTGCGCCGTCGCCAGCGGGGGGTGAGACTCTCCTCGATGAAACTGTACAGCCGGATGCAGAGGAAGAAACCGGTCACGGTGGTGGTCCGGTAGTCGGAACACTCGCTCCCTCACCGGACGGCCGGCGCGTGGCTGTGCAAACGTATATGGGCTTGCGTTCAGTGGGATGGGTGCTGGATCTGGCTGATCGTCAGGCGCCGATGTTAACCCGCTTTGTCGCCGAAGGGTGGGGCGATTTCCTGGGCTGGCACCCAGATAGCATCCACGCCCTATACCGAGTCTTCGATCTCGATGTCCCTGACCCTGGTCTGTGGATTGTCAACACGAATGATGGTACGCATCAACGGGTCGAGATTCCAGAACTGGCCGCGCCAGAAGGGATTATAGCAGCTACCTTTTCACCAGATGGGCAACAGCTTGCCTACGCATTTACCAATGGATTGGGATTTGGTAGCGAGTTGTGGCTGAGTGATGCTACAGGTCACGAACGCCGTTTGGTTCGCAAAGACGAGGCCGCGATCAGTGGTGGTCTGGTCTGGTCACCGGATGGTACACAGTTAGCATTTACTTCACTCCTGGATTCAGCTGTGCCATTCAGTCAGGCCGGAGTGTGGATAGTGAACGCAGAGGGGGCTGATCCCAAGATTCTTGCATTGATGGACGGAGGACGTGGCCAGGAGCCAGTGTGGAGTCCTGATGGTCAGCAGTTGTTCTTTATCGCTCGCGAAAACCCCGGCGACATTACAGCAGATTTCGAGGCGGACAAACTGATCAGCAGCGTCAAGGCTGTAGACGCGACGAACGGCGAAATCTCAACTGTGGTAAGTGCGGAGAGCGCCTATCAGGTTGATTTGACGCTGACGCCAAGTGGCGACTTGTTATTTTCTTCCAACCGGCACGGTTCGCTTGAGCTTTGGCGCTGGTCGGCAGAAGGAAACCTCCGGGCGCTCACAGCCGATGGGGAAGCCAAGCGTCACTCGCTAATCGTGTCATCGTCACAATGAGCCACTCTCTAGAAAGGAGCCAATCGTGTTTCGTCTGTTACGCAAACTCAACCTGCTGTTGTTCTTGTTGGCGCTCTGGCAAGGGCACGCACTGTGGAATGTCGAGCTAGCCAACGCACAACCGGCAGTGTTTCTGGGTAGGCCCTATTATGGCGGAGGCACTACCGGTATTGGTCTGAATGCTAGGTTCGATCACAGCCAACCAAATGGCGTCGCAAATGGGGTGTTTACTGACTACAACGGCCAGCAAGTGAATAACCCTGTCTGTCCGCCATCCTGCTACGATGGTCATACCGGCTATGATCTTCCACTTTCGTACCTACCGGTCGTAGCCGCAGCTGACGGCACCATTGTGTATGCTGGATGGGAAAACCCCAACAACCACGATGGTGTTAACTTGGGCTTGATGAGCAAGATCCAACACAACAATAATCACCAAACAATCTATGGTCACCTCAGCGAAATCCGCTACATGACCGGACGTACCGTGGGCAGGTGGCAGATCGGCACCAGCGGAACGACCGGTAATAGCACCGGGCCACATCTACACTTCGAGGTGCGGCACTGGCACAACAATGACTATCGCGTGACCGATCCATATGGCTGGAATGGCAGTGGTGCTGACCCTAATAGTAACACTAACGGCCCAAGTCACTGGCTGTGGCTCGACTGGCCGGCGCGTGAGCTACCAGTACCGAATCGCACCACACTGCACACCCTGGATGACGGCCCTGTAAACGATACCACAGATCGCTTTGATATTGCCTGCTTGAGTGGTGGCGCCTCCGGCTTTGGCACCGGTTCAACCAGTAATGCCATTAACAGCGATCTGTACTGGACATTCACGGAAGGCACCGGCGTTGATTGTTGGGTGAACTGGCGGACGCCCAACCTGCCCAGCACCGGCCAATATGAAGTTGAAGTCTACGTGCCGTTATGGGCAAGCGTTCAGAATCATGGTTATGCGACCCGAGCTCATGCTGCCCGGTATCGCATTGTCCATGCGAATGGCGAAGACACCATTGTTTTGGACCAGCATCGGCTTGGGTATAGCAAAGATGCGAACAATGTTGTGCATTGGTCTGGGCCTGGCGTCTGGATTTCGCTTGGGCGTTACGACTTTAGCGCCGGCTCATCAGCTACACAATTGGTGCAACTGGCTGATACCGCCTTCGTGCCCGCGAACAATACATATGGTCAACCACTGGATCCGGATCAAGGGAGGTTGTTGCTGGTTGATGCTGTGCGTTGGGTCAGAATCCAGTAGGTTACAATCAAGCTCTGTCCGGTTGCTACAGCCGGACAGAGCTTGATTGTGCTGATGGACATCGACAATGACTTTGCTCTACAGCAGTAGCGATGACTGATGTGGTAGAGTTTACACAAGAGGTGGAAAATGAAGTCGATCATCTATCTGCTAGTCAGTACAATCGTGATGGTGACGGTGTCTGCTTGTACGAGGGACAGCTTGGGCCCTACCACACATGATACGGAGGTTGCTGTTTATTCAGGTGTCATAACTACGGTTACCACTGCGACAGCAATGCCTCAAATCGCTACATCTCCTCTCTCACCGGTCGCAGTTGTCACGACAACTAATCCCGCAGTCATACCAACGGCTATGCCGCCGCTGGTTACTAACTGGTCACGCTATACCAGCCCGCTTGGTTTTAGTATTGAATATCCAAATGGGTGGCATCTTGAAGTTGAAGAAGCCTGGTCTGCAGAGCGATTTTTTTCATTTTGGATTGCACCCACTGTTGACAATGATGTACCGACAGCTATTACGATCGAAGCCCATTTACACCCAAAGGTTGTAAACGGCCTTGCAATCCCTTATAACTCAGTGCCGAACGAAGGTGGCTACGACTTTTATTGGCCGGAACCGCTGTCCATCGACAACGCAAATGGCCTATTATTTGTTTGGGGCAAAAAGAATTACGCTACTTCCAGCGGCAGCAAATGGGATGTGCCTGCTACACTGATGGCAACCTACTACAGCCAACTACTCGATATGGAAGTACAAATCATCGGTGGAGATTTTGATGACGAGAGCACAGCCCTGACGCAGCGGGTTGGGCTTGAAGAAGTAGTCAGACAGCATTTTCCTGTCTTTGACCACATCATCAGAAGCGTGCGCTTGTTTGATCCGGCCACGGTCCCTGGTGCATCCCAATCGTCACTGCTGCCTGAACTGATCACCACCATGCCCGCTGCGCTGCCTGTGGCAAACCAAGCGCCGGTCATGGAATGGGCGCGCTATACCAATCCACTTGGCTTTACCATGCAATATCCCGCAAACTGGCAGATTGAAGTTGATAAGGACGCGTCAGATGAGCGACTCTTCGCGTTCTGGATCGCACCGATGGCGGACGCGCAGGCGTCAGAGACAATTCATGTACAAGTGCTCGTGCATCCTGAATTATTCGCTAGTGAGCCACTCGCCTTCGATTGGCGCGTGGAGACGATGGGTACTGAGGTGCGTTATCATGCCCCCATCACCATCGGAAATGGCAAAGGCTTTCTCTCGGCCGATGCTCGCGGGGCGGATGTGGGTTTGTTGTACGCATCCTTCTACGCACCGATGCTCGATACAGAGATCCTTCTCTATCAATGGTACACAAATCCCGAAGGCGTCACACCGATTGACGCGACCAAAAATGATTTTGACCAAGCTGTCAAAGATCGCTTTCCAGTATTCTACTATGTCATTACAAATCTGCACTTCTTGAATCCGGTGCAACAGTAAGCTTGTGAGATACGGATGAAACCAATTGGCAAACATCTCTATTCTCGTCTCGTCATCCTGCTCGCTGTTTTCATAATGGGCACCCCAGAAGAATCCATCGAATTTCGGCTCAGGGTTCGCCCCCCAGGTGATGCTTTTTTTTCTGAACAGATCTGAGTGATTGCAACCATCATCCCTAGTGAAGAAGTGTCCGGGCTACTTTACACTTATGCTGGTGATGTGAACAATAGTCCAATGAGGATGAGCAAGACCGTTTGGGATAAGCAGTTGACGAATAGAAATGGGCTTGATTGGCATCTGACCATTCAAGGGGGTCCACGATTTGGCGGCATGTTTGATGGG
>QEUW01000609.1 GCA_003577005.1 Chloroflexota bacterium
GCGGTAGAGGAATTGACCGGCTTTCCCGAAATTTTGGATGGTCGAGTCAAGACGCTCCACCCGGCTATCCACGGCGGCATCCTCGCCCGGCGCACGACCGAACACCTGGATGAACTGGCCCGTCACCATCTGGCGCCCATCGACCTGGTGGTGGTCAATCTCTACCCCTTTCAGCAGACCGTGGCGCAACCCGGTATAGAGCTGGCCGAGGCCATCGAGCAGATCGATATTGGCGGCGTGGCCCTGCTGCGCGCCGCCGCCAAAAATCACGAGTTCGTCACTGTCGTCTGTGACCCAGCCGACTATGCCCCCGTCGCAACTGCGTTCGCCGCAGGGGGGGCCGACGCTACGCTCCGGCGCAAGCTGGCGCTCAAGGCTTTCCGCCACACCGCCGGGTATGATGCAGCCATCAGCGCCTATCTGGCGGAGCAGAGCGAGGGGGATGATGAGCTGCCATCGGTGGTACGTTTGGACCTCTTCCAGATCCAACGCAACCGCTATGGCGAGAATCCGCACCAGCAAGGTGGCTTTTATGGCTATGCCGGCGAGCAGCCGCCATTCGAGGTGTTGCACGGCAAAGAGATGAGCTACAACAACTGGCTCGACCTGGACGGCGCCTGGCAGGCCGCCCAGGATTTCCCACAGCCGACGGTCGCCATTATCAAACACGGCAACCCCTGTGGGCTGGCCAGCGCGCCATCATTGGCCGCGGCCTATGACAACGCCCTTGCCTCTGACCCGGTGAGCGCCTTTGGCGGCATCATCGCGGTGAACCGCCCCTTTGATGAAGAAATTGCCGGGCGGCTGGGCGACCTCTTTGCCGAGGTGGTGGCTGCGCCGGCCTTCACACCGGAGGCGCTCGAACTCTTGCGCAAGAAGAAGAACCTGCGCATCGTCCGCTGGACGGGCACGCCGTTACGCCCGTTGAGCGTGCGCAGCATCTTTGGCGGGGTACTCGTACAAGAGGTAGACCGCAGCCAGGCTGACATGGACCCAGCGGCCTGGCGCATTGTCAGCCGCAACCAACCAACGCCGGAACAACTAGCCGATCTGACCTTTGCCTGGCGGGTAGCCCGGCACGTCAAGAGCAACGCCATTGTCTACGTTCGCGACCAGGCGACGGTCGGCGTGGGCGCCGGCCAGATGAGCCGGGTAGATTCGGTCATGGTGGCTAGTCACAAGGCGGGGGAACGGGCCCAGGGAGCGGTAATGGCTTCGGATGCCTTCTTCCCCTTTGCAGATGGCATTGAGGCTGCGGCGCAACACGGCATTGCAGCGGTGGTCCAGCCGGGCGGTTCCATGCGCGACGACGAGGTGATCGCCGCCGTGGACCGGTTGGGGCTGGTCATGGCCTTTACCGGCACGCGCCACTTCCGGCACTAAGAACCTATCCGAATAACGGTTGTGGGTTTGACAACTACACCTGCGAATAGAGTTGGTCACAGAGTTATTCGGATAGGCACTAAATCGAGCAACACAGAGATATACAGAGTGCGGCGCTGTGTATCATCATATCAGAGCACAGAGAAGCCACGGAGGACACAGTAGACACTGTGAATTCCTCTGTGCGCTCTGTGCCATCTCCGTGTGCTCTGTGTTGCTGTTTGGTTCCGGCTGGTTCAGGTTTAGAAGTTATGAGGAAACCAGCTTACCGCGGCGGGTGCATGGGCATGATCACGTGGAGGAACTCATCCTCGCCCATCCCCACGGGGCGGATGGCGCCGGGGCGGGTGGGTTGCGTCGTTTCGAGCACGACCTGGGGCTGGTCGATCTGGCCGAGCACGTCGATCAGGAACCGGGCATCAAAGGCGATGTCCAACTCTTCCCCTTCGACCAACGCGTCGATCTCGTTGACACTGTCGCCCATTTCGTTGCTAGTGGCGGTCAGGCGCACCTGGCCGCCATCGCCGGGCAGCACATTGACACGCACGATGTTGGCGTTATCGCGCGCAAAGAGAAAGGCAACCCGTACTGCTTTCAGGAGTGCGGCCGTGTCCACCACCGTGCGCGTAGTGTGCGTCTTGGGAATAATCCCCTCATAAGGCGGGAACTTGGCGTCGATCAGCTCGCTCACCAACTCCACCCGGTGATAGCCGCCGCGACCTTCCTCGCCTTTACCCCACAACTGAAAGAGGATCTGGTTGCGCGCCTGCGTAACAATGACCAGCACTGGCCGGTTCTCGTCGGCGTCGGCGCTGATGCGGGCCAGTTCGCCCAGGCTCTTGGCCGGCACGATCACCGTGAGCGGCTCGGTTACCAGCCCCTGGCTGAGGCGGGTGCTGCGGATACTCAGCCGGTAGCCGTCGGTGGCTGCCATCGCCAGCCGGTCATCCTTAAATTTGACCTCGACACCGGTGAGGGTGGGGCGACTTTCATCGCTCGAAGCGGCAAAGGCTACCTGCTCGATCATCCTGCGCAGCCCCGCCGGCTCCAGTTCCAGCCGCACGCCATCGATCACCTGGGCTGTAGCCGAATCCTCAGCTCCGTCTCCGGCCGTGGGGATGAGCGGAAAATCAAAGGCATCGATGCCCTTCATATTGGCGCTATAGCGAGCGCAATTCAGACTCAACGTCTGCGTGCGTACGGCCAGCTCCATGTCGATCCGTTCGGGGGGCAGGCTGTTGACAAATTCGCTCAACAGGCGCGCCGGCACCGTGATCGCACCTTCGTCCTCCACTTTGGCGCCGATCCAGCAGTTGATACCAATCTCGCGATTGGTGGCTGCTAAACGCAATTGATTGTCTTTTGCCTCAAGCAAGATGTTGCCAAGCACCGGCATTGTGCTGCGCGTCGACACGGCGCGGCCCACAATCGAAAGACCTTTGGCTAAGTTCTCTTGAAAACAACTGACCCGCACGGCCGCCTCCTGGGAAACTGGGGATGCGCAAAGAGATGGCCGTAACTATACCATATTTCACGTGCGTTGCGAATTTTGCGCGGAATCTGGATGAACTTTTGGCAGACGGCTTTTGAATCCCTGTATGAATCCCTGTATCACTGCCAGAAAACTTGCCCAAAAGGGGAACAGTGCGTATAATGCGGACGTTTATTGTCGGGTGTTTACAGACCCAAGCCATTCACCCGCTGGAACGTGAGGCAGTACGTTGAAGATCACCCAATTGGGCGGACAAACCAAGAACGTGTCCGCAGTTGAAGAGTGGACGGCGCTCGAACAAGAGCAGGCCGTAATCGAAACGGTTACAAAGACCCTGGCCTCCGTTGAGGCTGTGCCAGAGGATGAAGCCGCACTGGTGGCACAGGCGCGCAACGATCCAACGGCGTTTGGGGTGCTGTACGAGCGTTATGTCGAGCGCATCTACGCCTATATCTATCATCGCGTTGGCAATGTTCAAGATACCGAGGATCTAACCGCGCGCACCTTCTATCGCGCGCTCGACAAGCTCGACACTTACGAGGATCGTGGCCTTCCCTTCTCGGCCTGGCTTTTTCGGATCGCGCATAACCTGGTGGCCAACTGGCATCGCGACCGCGGACGCCGGCGCTTCCTCTCGCTCGACCG
>QEUW01000610.1 GCA_003577005.1 Chloroflexota bacterium
ACGGTCAATTCTGAGGCGGGTGCGGCGCTCATGCGCGAGGTGGCGTCCCAGGTGGTAGGGCAAGAGCAGATCGCCCAGATCCCGCCGATGATGGTGGGCGAAGATATGGCCGAGTTCCTCAACCGGGCGCCGGGCTGTTACGTGTTGGTGGGCGCCTCGGACCCGGCGGAGCCGCTCCACAGCCCGCACCACAGCCCCACTTTCGACTTTGACGAGCGGACGTTGCCCACCGGTGTGGCATTGCTGGCTAGCACGGCGTTTGCGTATCTAATGAGCGAGACGAGTATACCCCAAGATTGAGAAGACTTCTGGGAGGTGGCCAGTTTGCTTCTTGGTCTGGAAGATGTTCGCTGGCCACTTCCCGGAAGTGTGGGTCAGACCGGAAACTCCAACTGTTGAGAAGCCCAGACAGCACAAAAGATCGTTTGACGCTCCCTGGCAACCATGCTACACTATAACCAGCTTCTACTTTCCCGGGGGCTATAGCGCTGCTTTGTGCGCGATAATTCGATTTGATCCATTCTCACCATCACAGTCATACCATCCTAGACATACTGCTTCCAAAGGAGAGGAACCATGGAAGGACGAGCCAATCAACCGCGGTTGACCCGGCGCGGCTTTTTGCGCGCCAGCGCGGGCGTTGCTGGTTTGGCCGCGCTGGCGGCTTGTGTACCGCCGGCGCCAGGTGGTGGCGCAGCCCAACAGGAAGGCGGCGCGGCGGCCCCGGCCAGCGGCCCTGCTGAGATCGATGTGTGGACGGGCTGGACTGAAGACGCCGCCACCAATATCGAAAAAATCCTCGACGGCTACAACGACTCGCAGGACCAAGTAGTCGCCAAACACGTAGTCGTGCCCGACTCGATGACCCAAAAACTGCTGGCTGCTATCTCGGCGGGTAACCCACCGGCCACGGCGGTTGTCTTTGGCGCCAGCATTGCTTATCAACTGGCGGCGCAGAAAGGGCTGATGGCGCTCGATGATGTCGGCGCACCCGACCAGGTCGAGACGCTCAAAGAGTGGATGGACCCGGCGATCTGGGAGCTCGGCGTCTATGAGGGCAAGTTCTACTACGCCAGCATGTGGAACCAGTGCATGGGCTGCTACGTCAACACCAAGATTGCAGCCGAACAGGGCGTGGATGTGGACAACCCACCCCAGACGTTGGAAGAGTTGGATGCTGTCTGGGAGCAGTTGACTACCTACGACGCCAACGGCAACATCGATGTGCTCGGCGGCGACTTTACCTGGACGGCCATGGTGATGGGGCGTTTCCTGGGCCAGTATGTGACGGAAGATGGGACGCAGGTGACGGCCAACGACCCCAACAACGTGCGGGCGCTCGAATGGGTCGCCAACCGCTGGGCCAAGTTCGGGCCTGAAAAGCTCTCCACCTACTATGCTTCGCTGGCGGGTCGCGGCGAACGCTCGGCCGGGCAGGACCCCTTCCTCTCTGGCCTGCGCGCCACCCTGGTCACAGGGCCCTGGCACTACAACACCCTGCGCAACTTCAAGCCCGAGGGGTTCGAATTTGTAGTCTGGCCGTTCCCTGGTCCCGCGGGGCAGAGCGAAAAGGGGATGTACACCTACGGCGACGGCTGGATCATCCCGGTTGGGTCGCAAAACCCGGAGGCGGCCTGGGAGATCATCGGTACCATGACCGGCGCCACAGGGGACAAGGATGTCTACACCAGCCTCTTTACCACCTGGCTCTGTGTCAACGGGCCATCGTCCAAGTCGATGACCGAGTGGCCCTTATTCCGCAGCGAGGTGATCGGCGCCTGCCCCGGCTACGAAGAGGTCTTCCTCGTCGACCTGTACGACTCCGACTATTACCTCTACCCGCCCAAGATCCCCACGAGCAGCTCGTACCAGTCGCTCATGGACGCCGAGGCGGAAAAGGTGCGTCTGGGCCAGAAGAGCGCCCAGGAAGCGCTCGATTTTGTCCAGACGGAAGCGCAAAAGGAACTCGACACCTGGTTGCAACAGAACCAAGGCTGACGGCTCACCCATAGTTCGTAAGGGGTGTGGAATTCGTTTCCATACCCCTTTTTCATCACGCCTCTGTTTTATAAGGAGAAGTGTCTCTTGGCTCTCCCGACCGACCTAACTGCATCCCAGCCAGGAGTGGAACACCAAGCCGCAGCCGGCGCCCGGTTGGCTCGTCTGATCGGCAGCGCGGCCAAATATGTTCTGCTGGTCTTCTTTTCAGGCTTCTTTATCCTGCCCTGGGTGTGGATGATCTCGACCTCGCTCAAAAACCCCCATGAACTGGCCGTCTATCCCATCATCTGGATCCCCGACCCCATCCGGTGGGACAACTACATCGCGGCCTTTCAGCGGGCTGAATTTGCCCGTTATCTCGGCAACACCTTATTGGTGGCGCTGCCGTCTGTGCTGGGGGCCGTGCTCTCCAATTCGCTGGTGGCGTATGGCCTGGCTCGCGTGCGGTGGCCCGGTCGTGGGTTGCTCTTTGGCACGGTATTGGCGACGTTGATCCTGCCCGCCTTTGTCACCTTCATTCCGCTCTATCTGATCTTCAAACAGCTCAACTGGATCAACACCTATCTGCCGCTGGTCGTGCCAACCTATCTGGGTAACCCGTTCTTTATCTTCTTATTGCGCCAGTTTTTTATGTCACTGCCCGAAGAACTGGCCGACGCCGCGCGCGTCGATGGCGCATCGGAGTTGCGCATCTTCTCGCAGATCATCTTGCCGCTCTCCAAACCGGCACTGGCGGTGGTGGCGCTCTTTCAGTTTATCGGCAGTTGGAATGATTACTTTGGGCCGCTGATCTATATCAACGACCGATCGCTCTATACCATTTCGCTTGGCATCGCCAACATGCGGGCCAGCTATGGCTTCTCGAACTTTGCCTGGATCATGGCCGCAACCTGTCTGAGTGTCCTACCGATCATCGTCCTCTTCTTCTTTGCCCAGCGCACCTTTATCGAGGGGATTGCGTTGACGGGGTTAAAAGGGTAGCTGCGCTATGGCTTCTCACTTCAAGATTCGCCGTCTCACCCGCGCCGAACGCAAGGCGCTGATCACGGGCCTGCTCTTCACCATGCCCTGGATCGTGGGGTTTCTGGCCTTTCGGGTCTATCCGTTTTTTGCCTCGCTCTACTACAGCTTTACCTTTTACCCCATCCTTGACCGGCCCAAGTGGGTGGGCATGGCAAATTATATCGATCTCTTCGATGACCCGCGCTTTCTCACCTCGCTCTACAACACGAGTTACTATGCGTTGGGCGCGGTGCCATTGGCGACGCTGGTTGGCATCGCCCTGGCGATGTTGTTGAATGCGCGGGTACGTGGTCTCTCCATCTTTCGGACGATCTACTTCCTGCCCAGCATCACGCCGGTTGTCGCTACCGCCATCGTCTGGCTGTGGATGTTCGACCCGATCAACGGCGTCATCAACTACCTGCTGAGCGTGGCCGGCATCCAGGGGCCGCCGTGGATGGGGAGCCCCACCTGGTCCAAACCGGCGCTGATCCTCATGAGTATGTGGGGCGTGGG
>QEUW01000611.1 GCA_003577005.1 Chloroflexota bacterium
GGAATTTGGCACTTTTGACAACTATATCTGGCGTTTTGTCGATGGGATGCCGCGCATCAACCGCTGGCAGACACTCTCCGAACTCCCCGCCCAGACGCCTGAAGCCGAGGCCATGAGCAAGGATCTCAAAAAGCGCGGCTTCACCTTTGTGGGCCCAACCATCTGCTACGCTTTTATGCAGGCCACCGGCCTGGTCAACGACCACGTCGTGGGTTGTTTCCGCTACGCCGAGTTGGCGCGCTAGGGGACAGTGGACGACAGACCCGTCGATCATCCATCGTTTTATAGGTGGATCAAGAACTGGACTGGGACCCGGTCTCGTAGGTCGCCCTACCAGGGTGACGTCGCTGCTCATACGTGCGATTGTTACGCTAGTAGCGTGACCTACGGAAGTACCGGTTTGCTTTCTTATAGACGAGATAAATAAAGATGGCACAAAACGTAGGTGCGGTTTCTAGCCGCACGTTCGGCAATGCCAAGAGATGTGCGCGCCCTAAGGGCGCACGAAACCGCACCTATGTCATGGCTATTTGTGCCATGTTCATTTGTTTTCTCTATTAGGCTTAATTAGAGCATCGTCTATCGGCTCATGAACGGGTCAAGAAATAGACCGCCGACCCAGCCGTTACCACATGCATCACTTCGAGCAGCACGATCATCAGCGCCGGGGCGCCAGGAAGGGAGAGGGGGTTAAAAAACATCGCAACAAAAATCACCACTGTGATCACGGTGAACCAGAGGTTGGGGTTGACGGGCAGCCGGCTGAGAATCGTATAGCCAAGCGCCCCCAGCAGCACCGGGACAATGGACATGATGAGCACAGGCGCTACGGTGATGGGATAGCCCAGAGGGGTCAGCACATCAGTGGGGAACCCCCCTAGCGCAGCGCCAACAAAGTAGAGCATGGCATTGCCTACTGCCGACACAGCGGCGGCAAGGACGCCACTGCGCCAGATCGTAGCCAACGAGGGTTTTGTTGCAGGTGCAGCAATTGTCATAGCACTCTCCTTGATAGATTATCTCGACCGGTCAGTATAATCTGTACAAAAAAATCCGCTACGCTATAGGACGGATGTTGTACACAACAACATTGTGCGAATCTCCTCAGCGATGATGCGCAGCGGGCGAGAACTTTGTTCGGTACGGCTGAGGATCATGCCGCCCTCCAGCGCCGCGCTGATCGTCAGCGCCAGCGCCTCGGCCCGCTCCATCGGGTAGCCAGCGGCTACCAGTTTCTCTTGCACGGGCGCCACCAAAAAGCCATAGGCCAGATGACACGACTCGCGCAGCCGTTCGCTGGAACCGGCCGTTTCCAGCGCTACGGAAGCGATAGGAGCGCCTCCCCTACAGCCCCCCCTGTCCATATGGTCCGCAAAGTTGAGCAAGGCCCAGTAGATAGCCTCGACCGGGTCGGCATGGGTGGCCAACAGGCGGCGCATATACTCGCTCATCTGCCGGGCCTTGAACTCGACCGCCTCGGCAGCCAGTTCCTCTTTTCCTTGGGGGAAGTAGTAGTAGAGCGACCCGCGTGGGGTTTCGCTCTCTGCCACGATCTGGTTGAGACCAGTGGCGTGATACCCCTGTCGTTCGAGCAATTGGGATGTCTTTTCGATGATCTGCTGGCGCGTGCTGGTCATAGTGTCACCTTGTGAGGCGATTATACCAACTGGTTAGTATAGTGTCAATTTGGCAGTCGGCTGAAGTTTATTTGCCTGCGCGCAGCATCAGACTTGAACCGCAGCTACAAGCTGATGATCGACCTGTGTATGCCTGTTCCACATTCTGCGCTCCACGTTCTACGTTTGACCCTGGCCGCCCGGCCAGGGTGAGACTGGTTGCCTTACCAAGTAACCGGCTATCCATTTGACGGTTGAGACCCCCTGGCGCCTGGGTTATGCTCTTACAGAGATCATGTTTCAAGCACTGGGTTTTCCAGGAGGCACACTATGAAATGGATTCGCTGGTTCGATGAACTCACTATCGCAGATGTGCCGCAGGTGGGCGGAAAGAACGCCAGCCTGGGCGAAATGCGCCGCGAACTGACTCCCAAAGGCATTCGTATCCCCAATGGCTTTGCTGTCACCGCCCCGGCCTACCGGGCGTTTCTACATTACAACGAACTCGAAGGGCAGATCGCCGAGCTGCTCAAAGGACTCAACACCCACGATGTCAACGACCTGCTCCACCGCACCGAGCAGATCCGCAGCCTGATCCTCACCGGCGACATCCCCACTGATATGCGCGAGGAGATCCTCACGAGCTATCGCAAGTTGAGCCAGGAATATGGTATGAGCTTTGCCGACGTGGCCGTGCGTTCATCCGCCACCGCCGAAGATCTGCCCACGGCCAGCTTCGCCGGCCAGCAAGAGAGTTTTCTCAATGTGCGCGGCGAGGCGATGTTGCTGGAATCGGTGAAGAAGTGCTTTGCCAGCCTCTTTACCCCGCGCGCCACCAGCTACCGGGTTGATATGGGCTTTGGCCACTTCGATGTGGCCCTCTCTGTAGGCATCCAAAAGATGGTGCGCTCGGATTTGGCTTCCAGCGGCGTGATCTTTACGCTGGATACCGAGAGCGGTTTCCGCGATGTGGTCTTTGTCACATCGGTCTACGGCCTGGGTGAAAACATCGTCCAGGGCCGCGTCGTGCCCGATGAGTTTTATGTTTTCAAACCGACACTCAAGCTCGGCTACCGCCCGCTGATCGGCAAACGGCTTGGCAGCAAAGAGTTGCGCATGGTCTACGACGAGTCCGGCAGCAAGCTGGTCAAGAACCTCGTCGTGCCACCCGATGAGCGAACGCACTTCTCGGTAAGCGACGACGATGTGCTGACGCTGGCGCGCTGGGCCATGCTCATCGAAGACCACTACACCGCCAAGCGCGGGGCCGACACACCTATGGATATCGAGTGGGCCAAAGACGGCCGCACGGGCGAACTCTTCATCGTACAGGCGCGGCCCGAGACGGTCCACAGCCAGAACAAGATGACTACCATCGAGAGCTATGAACTGCTCGAACAGGGCAAAGTGCTGGCCGAGGGGCTTGCCGTGGGTGACAAGATCGCCACAGGCAAGGTGCGTGTCATCCCCAATGTGAGCCACATTCGGGACTTCCGCCCTGGCGAAATCCTGGTGACCGATATCACCGACCCCGACTGGGAGCCCATCATGAAGAACGCGGCCGCGATCATCACCAATCGTGGCGGTCGCACCAGCCATGCTGCCATCGTCTCGCGCGAGTTGGGCATCCCAGCCATCGTTGGCACGGGCCACATCACCCGTGTGGTCAAGACGGGCCAGACGGTGACGGTGAGTTGTTGCGAAGGCGAGGCAGGCCGGGTCTACGACGGCGAACTGAAGTACCGCGTGGACAAGATGGATGTGAGCGCAATGGCCCGCCCGCGCACCAAGATCATGATGAACGTGGGCAATCCTGAGATGGCCTTCAAACAGGCCGCAATCCCCAACGACGGCGTGGGGCTG
>QEUW01000612.1 GCA_003577005.1 Chloroflexota bacterium
CGCCATGCGGATCGAGAGCGTCGGGATGTCGGCCAGGTTGATGTTGACGCCGGGATATTTCATGGCCGACTGGATCGACTGCAAGTTGTTGATCATCTTCAGGATGATGATCGAGAGTGGTTTGAAGGGCGCAAAATCCAGCAGCATCAGCGCCAAAAACCAGTCGTTCCAGTAGGCGACGGCCATAAAGAGCCCCACCGTCGCCAGCGCCGGCAGCGAGAGGGGCAAGACGATGCGAAAGAGGATCGTCGAATCCGAAGCGCCGTCGATGTAGGCCGACTCGATGATCTCGGTAGGCAAGGCGGCAAAAAAGTTGCGCAGCACAAAGACCCAGAAGGGTTGCACCATCATGGGGAGGATCAGTGCCCAGATGTTGTCGTGCAGGCCGAGCAGGTTGCGGCAGGTGATAAACCACGGGATCAGACTGGGCACAAAGATCATGGTGAAGAAGACATAGAAGGCTACTTTGTTGCGTCCCTTGAACCGTTTCACCGACATCATGTAGGCCAGCCCAGACATGACAAAGAGCGAACTAAGCGTACCCACCACGGTGACAAAAATGGTGGTTATATAGCCGGTGCGCACCTCACTGCCGCGAAAGACCCACTTGTAAGCTTCGAGTGACCACTCGCGCGCCCAGGGCAGATAGCCATCCTGCCGCAGCACCAGATCATCGGTGAAGGAGGCCACCACCATGATCCAGAAAGGCAGCAGACAGAATAGCGCAAAAAGAATAACGATCACATAGGTGCTAGAGACAAAGATGCGGTCACCTAGCCCGTTGTTCTCACGCATAAAATCTCCCTCACCTGGACAAAAAGCAGTCCACAGAGGATACAAAGAAGACACAGAGAGCGCAGAGACCAGCCTCGGTGTTCTCCGTGCAAACTCAGTGTTCTCTGTGAACCGCTTTTGTTTTTTACGAGCTCGTCATCAGAAGAGCGTGTAATCCTCGCCGCGGCGCTGCGAATAGATCTTGACCAGCCAGTTGGAGCCAAAGATGCAGATAAAGCCCAGCACCGACTGGAGCAGGCCCACTGCGGCGCTAAAGCCGTAATTCGAGTTGTTGCGCAACGCCCGTAGCAGATAGGTGTCGATAACATCGGTCGTCGGGTAAAGCTGCGCCTTGTCGCCGACGATGGCGTAGATCATGCCAAAGTCGCCAAAAAAGACGCGCCCGATGTCCAACAGCACCAGCAAGATGATGATCGGCACCAGCGCCGGCAGACTGATAAAGCGCATCCGTTGCCAGCGACTCGCCCCATCGATGGCCGCGGCCTCGTAGAGCTGCGGGTCGACCGAAACGAGCGTCGCCAGGTAGATGATACAACCGGCCCCCGTCCCCTTCCAGATGCGGATCGCCGTCAGGATCCACGGCCACAGCTCCGGCTTGTCGGTGATAATCACCCGCTCCATGCCTAGCTTGACCAGAAAGGCGTTGATGGTGCCCACCTGATAGTCGATCAGGCCAAAGAGCACCATGGAAACAATCGTCCAGCCCATAAAGAAGGGCAGAAACATGACCGACTGCGCCACCCGCTTGAAATGAACCTGGCGAATTTCGTTGAGCAGCAACGCCATGCTCACCGCAAAAAAGGTGGTGGCGACGATAAACATAAAGTTAAGCCTGAGCGTGTTGAAGATCAGCCGGCCCACCAAAGGCGATTCGACCAGGAGGCGAAAATTGCGGAATCCCACCCACGGGCTGGCAAACATGGTGCGCGGGCTATAATCTTGGAACGCGATGATCGTCCCAAACATAGGGATGTAACTAAAGAGAAAGATCAAGATCAGCGCCGGTGCGCCAAGGAGAAAGAGGAGCCAATTCTCGCGGATATAGCGCGCCAGTTGCTGCAGAGCGCCTGGCCTAGGCGCGCCACGCGCTGGCGTGTGCTTGCGTTGCTTCAGGTATTCGGTTTGTGAAGCCATAGTCGGTTGTCAGTCTTGAAAGGGCGTCTGGCAAAACCAAAACGATTATAGCACAGCAGCAGCAGCCGGCAAAACACCTTGTTTTGAGCCAGGTGCGCCAATCACCTTCACAAGAGACCGGCGCCTCAAGGACCAACAAAAACGTCTCCGGCATTTCTGAAAACGCCGGAGACGTTTGGGTTGAGCATTCTTTGAAGAGGAGCCGAAGACGCGCCAGGAAGAGGAAGCGACCTGGGATCAGCAAGCGCCAGAGTCGGCTTTACTCACATATAGAACCAGAAGAAAAGCCCCAGTAACAGCGCGGCCACACCGCTGATGTTCATCCACAAATCCCACTGTTCGTTGCGTTCGGCGGGCAGACCTTCGATAACGCTGCCCGAAAAGGTCAACTGCCAGATCAGGTCTTTGAGAAACAGGTTGATGAGGCCGACGATAAAGAGGGCGACGGCCAGTGCAGTCATCATGATAGTACTCCTTCTAATCTGCCAGGCCCAGGTCATCGCCGCCGGCGCGGGCGCTGCGCGGCATCGGCTTGTGGACTTCGACCGGCGTCACGGTACGGTCGATGAGATCACGGGTGCCCACCACGTTGAGCTTCTCGTAGAAGAAGCGAAACTCTTCTTCCAGGGCGCCGTAGACTTTGCTCTTGACCTCTTGTGGCAGCGCCCAGAGCTCTGGCTTGTAGGGGCCAACGGCGTTTTTGCGCGTCTTGTAGTAGAACTGGGCATCGGTCTCGCCGTCTTTGCGCTCTTTGGCGTGGGCCGAATCAAGATAGCCATACAGCGCCTGCTTGAGTCCAGCCGGGAACTTGGCATGGTCAAGGAAGAGGTTCATAAAGCCAGTGGCCAGGTGAATCTCCAACGTCTGTACTTCAGGGAATTTGTTGAAGTAGTCGCGCGGCAGAGTACTGGCGCCGTGCTGGACCGCGCCTCCGGCGCTATAGTGGCGGGCGCGTTCACCCAAGACGCGCAACGTCTCGAAATCCACCGCCACTTCGGCAATAGTGCCGTCGGGCAACACCACGCCGCCGTGGCTCGTGCCCGTCTGCACGCTGACCTTGCTCAACCCAGCATAGTCGCCCAGGTCGGCCAGGACCTCGTTGTAGTTTTGCATGTAGGCGTCGAGCTCTTCAGGGGTAGAATTCTTGTGACCTACCTCGCCGATCTCACCGCCCAGGCTGACCGTAACACCCTCCGGCTCCAGGTCGCGGATAAACTTGGTGATCTCCGCCGAGCGCATATAGTTGTGATACTGCTGCTTGTCGAGGTCATCGTGCTCCAGCTCGACCAGGGTGCTGGTGTCAATATCGATGTTCCAGAAGCCGGCTGGGACCGCTTCGGCGATGAGTTCCTTCACTTCGCCAATGGCGCGTTCGGGGTCGCTCTTATAGGTAGCCGCCTTAACCTGGAAGTGGTCGCCCTGGATAAAGAGTGGGTGGAAATAGCCCTCTTTGATGGCCGCGGCGATGGCGTTGGCGGCGTACTCGGCGGGAGGTTGGTCGGTGTAGCTCATCTCGCTGCGGGCGATCTCGAAGATGATGGCGCCGGC
>QEUW01000613.1 GCA_003577005.1 Chloroflexota bacterium
GTGCGCGCCCAGTTCCCCGATGTGGAGATCCTGGCTCACCCTGAATGCAGCCCGGAGGTCGTCGCCGCCGCCGATTTCTCCGGCAGCACCACCGCTATGATCCGCCGGGTGGAGACAAGCCGCGCCCCCCGCTTCCTGCTGCTGACCGAGTGCGCCATGGGTGACAACATCATCGCCGCCAATCCTGAAAAGGAGATGCTGCGGCTGTGCAGCGTCCGTTGCCCGCACATGAACCAGATCACGCTGGAGGATACCCTCAATGCCCTGCGCCACAATCGCTACGAGATCACCGTCCCCGAAGAGATCCGCGTGCGCGCCGCCCAGGCCGTGGAGCGGATGATCGCGATTGGGTAGTTTTTGACCAGATGGCCAGATGACAAGGTGAGAAGGTGACAAGGTGAACCTGACTCGCCCCTCATCTTGTCATCCTGTCACCTTGTCATGCAAGTTCAAGATCACGAAATATGACCGATCTACTTGAAACCGAAGTGCTCATCCTTGGCTGTGGGATTGGCGGCTGCGCCGCGGCCTTGACCCTGGCCGACGCCGGCGTCCCGGTGACAGTCGTTACACGGGCAAAAGCCCCGGAAGAGAGCAACACCTACTGGGCGCAGGGTGGCATCATCTACCAGGGTGCCGAGGATTCGCCGGAGCTGCTGGCAGCCGATGTGCTCCACGCCGGCGCCGGCCACTCTTATGGCCCGGCAGTGCAGACCCTGGCGGAAGAGGGGCCGGCGGCTGTGCGGCGCCTGTTGTTGGACCGCGTGCGGGTTCCTTTCGACCGTACAGACGACGGGAGACTCTCGCTCGTACGAGAGGGTGGGCACACCCAGGCGCGTATCATCCACGCCACCGACGCCACGGGCAAGGCCATCCAGATTGCGCTGCTCAATGCACTGCGTGACCATCCGAATGTGACGCTGTTGGCGGGGCACACAGCCGTCGATCTGTTGACGCCTGCCCATCATTCGCTAAACCGGCAGGTAATCTATGCTCCCCCGGCCTGTGTCGGCGCCTATCTCTTCGACAGCGCACGGGGCCAGGTAGTCCGCTGTCTGGCAAAAAAGACCATCCTGGCGACGGGCGGATTGGGCCAGATCTTTCTGCGCTCGACCAATCCCGCGGGTGCGCGGGGGGATGGCGTGGCGATGGCTTATCGCGCCGGCCTGCGCATCATCAACGCCGAGTTTGTGCAGTTTCATCCGACGGCCTTCTACCAGCAGCAAGGGCCGTGTTTTCTCATCTCCGAAGCGGTTCGTGGCGCCGGCGCCCGCCTGGTCGATACCCGCGGCCGGCCCTTTATGCAGAAGTACGACCCGGAGTGGCAAGACCTGGCTCCGCGTGATGTCGTTGCACGAAGCATCCACCGCGAGATGTTGATGAGCGACACGACCAATGTCTATCTCGACCTGCGTTCCTACATTCCACGCGAGACGATCCTGGCCCACTTTCCGACCATCTATGAGCGCTGTCTCCAACACGAGGTGGACATCACCCAGGACCTGGTGCCGGTTGTGCCCGCGGCCCACTACTTCTGTGGCGGGGTCTGGGTCGATGAATGGGGCCAGACCGACCACCAGCATCTCTATGCCGTGGGGGAGGTCGCCTGCACGGGCGTCCACGGCGCCAATCGCCTGGCCAGCACTTCGCTATTGGAAGGGTTGGTTTGGGGCGAACGGGCTGCCCGGCACATCTTGCCACAGCTGCGCGAGACAGACTCCCCCAACGCAGCGGAGATCAAGCCCTGGCGCGACGAAGGAGCCGAACCGGCTGACCCGGCCCTGATCAGCCAGGATATGAGTTCGATTAAACACATCATGTGGAACTATGTTGGGTTGGTGCGCACGACGCCCCGCCTTGCCCGCGCCCTGCGCGACCTGCGCCAGTTGGAGATCGAGATCGAGCAATTCTACCGCAAAACGCGCCTGAGCGATGAACTCATCGGGCTGCGCAACGCCGCGCGCGCCGCGCTCGTCGTCGCCAACGCAGCCTGGCAAAATCGTACCAGCATGGGCTGCCACTATCGCGAATAAAAGTCTCGCTGCCGGCAAAAGATAAACCACGGATTGGGCGGATCAACACGGATTCTCAAGGACTGTCAACCGCGCCAATCCGCCTAATCCGCTTCATCTACGGTCTATTCGCGCCAAACCTGGGATTCTTCAGGGCTTCCCAAAGAGCGGGGGAATGGGTGAGAGCCGCGGATTTTCAGAAAAACGCCGATCTGTGCCCGATCAGCGAGAATCCGCGTCTTTCTGAAAATCCGCGGCTCTTGGCTGCCGGTGGCATTTTTAGCGCAAGTGTGCTACAATTACCGGCGCTCGTCCTCCACAAAATTGCAGGCGGTCAGGGGCATGTATGGCCAACGTAGCCAATCCGCACGATGCGTTTTTCAAACAGTTCCTCTCCAAACCCGAAGTTGCTGAGGATTTCCTGCGCCAACATCTGCCGTCCGACATTGTGCCGCTGGTGAACCTCTCGGCGTTGGCGCTCCAGAAGGACACCTTTGTGGACGAGGAATTGCGCTCGCACTTTACCGACCTGCTCTATCGGGTGCCGTTGCGCAGTGGCGAGGAAGCTTTTGTCTATCTGTTGTTTGAGCACAAGAGCTATCCAGACCGCTATGTAGCCTTTCAACTGTTGCGCTACATGGCGCAGATTTGGGACAAGGAATTGCGCGCCACCAACACATTCTCGCCAATTATCCCCCTCGTCGTGTATCATGGTACAGTCCGGTGGACGATTCCGACGAATTTTGGCGCGCTGTTTGACATATCGAATGCGTTGCGCCAGTTCACGCCGGAGTTTCAGTTTCAACTGACCGACCTGTCTGCGCTGAGCGACGAAGAAATTCGCGGACACATTTGGGCGCGCGTCTTTCAGTTGATTCTGAAGCATATCTTTGATGAACGTCTCGGTGAACGCTTGCCCGGCATCATCACGCTGGCGTTCGACCTGGCGCACCGCCAGACCAGCCTGGAGATGATCGCCACCATCTTGCGCTATGTGGCCCAGGCCGGCGTGGGTGTGACAATCGAAGATATGCGACGCGCAGTGATGGCGGTTTTGCCACTTGAAGGAGGTGCTCTGATGGAAACTGTCGCCGACCAGTGGATTAAACAAGGAATCGAGCAAGGAATCGAGCAAGGAATCGAGCAAGGAATCGAACAAGGAATCGAACAAGGACGCGCTGAAGGCCGGGCAGAGTCGCAGCGACGCGTCATCTTGCGCATCCTGGATCGCCGTTTTGCGCTGCCGGCAGAGGAACAGACTGTGCTTGGCGAGCAATTGACCAAACTCACTGATCTGGCTGCGCTTGACGAGTTGGTCGATCACGCCCTGGGAGCCGTTCTATTTACCGATTTCAAAATCCAATTGCAGCGCTACTTTGACCGAACCGCACCATGAGGAGCCAACGTTGACCAAACCGATCACCATCCAAGATGTCAAAGTGATCACCTGCCAGCC
>QEUW01000614.1 GCA_003577005.1 Chloroflexota bacterium
CGAACCGATCAGCAATGCGCCAGGGACCGCCACGACGTAGACATGTGTGCCCGGCTGCGCGACAAGATAGACTGCTGCCACCACCGGCACGCCCCACCAAAGCCAGAACATACGCTCCACCGCAGTGAGGCGCGGCGCCCACCCAATCAGCCCGATCGGCAGCGCAAGAGACAAGAGCAGCCATTGTACCCAGCCGATTTCAAACAGTGCTGGCTGCCGGATCGCCAAAAACAGCACGGTGCCAAACAGTAGACCCAACAGCGCTCCCCAGATGCGGCCAAAAGCGCGCCCGAGCGCCAGCGCCAGGGCCAACACCATCATCGCATACGAGAATGTGACCAGCAACAGCGAGTCGTAGGTCATCTCACGTTGGGTGATTTCGGTCAGGTTGTTGTAGGGCAAGTCGCCGCCAAGCAGCCGGTTATCCAGCAGATAGGCATAGGTGGCCGAAAAGTTGGGATGTAGAAAAAAGGGAAGATAGAACAGAGCCAGGATCAGCCCCCCAATGGCCCCCGCCATACCGAGCGCTGGCAAAAGCGTTGTCCGCTCCGTGCGCCGGAAGAGAAAAAAGAGCGCCAGGGCAACCGGGATCAGCGTAACCAGACCGTCGTAGTGAGAAAGGAGACCGGTCGCCACCAGCAAGGTGGCCAACAGGAGGTGGCGCGTCACCGCAACCGGCCTGTGCATGAGCCGGTGGAGGATCAACACTGCCAACACCGACATCAACAACACCACGCTCTGGTATTGGACAAAACGGGCAAAGCCAATCAAGTAACCGTCGAGCGCCAGGAGCAAGGCAGCACCCCATCCAGCGACTGCCCCCCACAATTGCCGGCCCAAATAGAAGACAGCCAACACGGCCACCAGATTTGCAACGGCAAAGGGCAGCCGTGCGCCTGTCTCGTTTAGCTCACCCAACAAAACAAATGCCGCTGTCGGCAACAAGATTTCTACCGGCCCTTTGCGGTGGATAAAGAGCGCGTCTTCATATCCTTGCGCCACCGCTGCCGCCCGCAACACCACTCTCGCTTCGTCGGTGAGGAATTCGGCATAGCCAAGATTGTGGAAGCGGAGCACACCACCAATCGTAACGAGCACAGCCACAGCAACCCCTATGTACCACGACTGGCGTCCGAATCGTGGTGCTGGCGGGATCTGCTGCGCGGCTACACGTGGGTGACGTCGTTTGCGCCACCACCAGAGAGCACCCATCACCAGTAACAGGCCATCAAAGCCGACCAGCACCTGCCACGCAGCAACACCTCCAGGCAGATAGCTGAGCAACAACATACCCAGCACCAGGAGCGCATAGCCGGCGCCGGCGCTGTACAGCCACCACTCCCAGCGATCAGGGGGCGCCTGGCTGTGCCCCAACAACAATTCGACTAACAGGATGCCGGGCGCCAGCCCCAATAACATCAAAACGGCCACCGTCTGCACCCAGAGGGGCAGTGGCAGCCACAGAACAAGATGAAGAACCAAAACCATCACAAAGAAGAGGAACCCATTGCGAACTGTTGGCTTGCTCATGGGGGATCACTTTTCTATTGACTCATCAATGACTCATCAATGGATACGGCGAACCGTCGTACGTCGCTTGGAAAGTTGCCCGGTGGATTAATTGCCGCTACCCGGTGGGCGTGGGCCACGACTGCCCGGGCCACCAAACCCAAAAGCGTTGTCCTGGTCCACATACGAAGCCACACCGCCGACCACCTGGTCACCGCTCTGTAAGGCGAGCGACTGTACCACCGTCCACTCGCCCTGCACAGCGCCAGGGGTAACTCCAACGTCTAGCGTCTGCCCGTTGCGCACCACAGCAACCACTGTCTCGCCATTTTCCTGGCGCAGCGAGCTGGTGGGTACAAGCCAGCCGCCGCTGGCCGCGCTGTCGATAAACTCGGCCACGGCTGTCATGTCAGGGCGCACACCGGCCAAATCATCATCCGTGAGGCGGATGGTAACCTGGTAGTTGACCACGCCGGAGGTGTCGCTGCTCACCGGGGCAATACGCGCCACCTCACCTTGGAACGGGCGCCCCAGCAGCGCATCGATAGTGATCTCGGCTGCCTGGCCGATGCGGATCTCGTCGATGTCCACTTCGGCCACCTGCACCGGTAGTTCCAACTCTTGGGGATTGGCCAGCACAGCCACCACCTCGCCTGCCGCCAGCCGCTGCCCCACCTGCGCATCCAACTGGATGACGACACCGCTACTGGGCGCAATGACCTGCGCTTTTTGCAGGTTGGCGTGCGCCTCTTCCAGATCGACCAGCGCCTGCTCCAGTTGAATCTGGACGGATTGCACCTCCAACACGCTGGCGCCCTTTTTCAACGCATCCAGTGTGGCCTGGGCGCCGGCTACTTGTGCGGCAGCCGAGGCCAGCTCTGCGTCAGTCGGTTTTGCCAGCAGATCGTCGAGCTGCTTCTGGGCATCCTGTGCGCTGGCCAGCGCCGATTGGATCTCAGATTGATCAGCGCCTGCCGCCGAGAGTTCAAATTCGGCATTGATCCGTTCGTACTCGATGGTGGCGCGCTGGAGTTCGGCCGCCTGCGAACTCATGCCCGCATCGCCCTGCCAGCGGATTTTGTCATATTCCCGTTGTGTCTCTCTCATCGTGATCTCGGCGCTGCGCCGTTGGGCTTCCAGTTGGGTGCGTTGGGCCTCGCTCATGGGGGCCGTCAACTCGTTGTAGCGCGCCCAGGCGGAGGAGAGCGTGGCGCGCGCGGCGTCGACTTCCCGCTGTGTCGGACCAGCTTCCACTGTTTTGAGATTTTCCTGGGCGGCGATGAGTTCAGCTTCGGCGCGTGCGATCTCGTTGGCATCCGGCTCTTCGGCCAACTGCGCCAGCGAATTCTTGCTGGCTTCGACCGTGAGTTCGGCGCGCCGCAGGGCGCGTTCCAGGTCGGTGGTATCGAGTATGATCAACGCATCGCCCACTTCGACAGTATCACCGACGTAATAGTTGACATGCGTAACGAGGCCGCTGCCCTCCAACACCACGTACCGCCGGCTGCTAAGAGCAATGTGGCCGGCAGCGCTCACTCGCCCAATGACGCTCTCAGCCGGGCGAATTTCCACCGTTGCGGTCACCGTATCCGTCTGTGCGCCTGGCGCCTGCGTTTGCATCTGCCCTGGCGTCGCCCGTCCTGGCAGCAGACTTTGGCCGCTATACCACGAATAACCGGCTACAGCCACCACCATCACAACCAGGACGATAGCCACCCACTTCATAAAGCGTTTCATCGCTGTGAACTCCTACTCGTTTTGCCAGACGATAGACGATGGATGACAGACAATGGACAATTCCCATCGTCGTGCTTATTACTTCGACAACGTTACATTTCGATAAGACCTCCGGGAGGTGACCGGATGAATGCTCGACAAATCAGCTTGTCTCCGGTCACCTCCCGGAGGTCGGCCCACC
>QEUW01000615.1 GCA_003577005.1 Chloroflexota bacterium
GAGGTTTTCCTGTGTTAAGGATTTGGTCGCAATTACGCCCGCGAATGCGACTTGTGGTACGATTGGCGCCAATCGCACAGCCAGGCCTGTGCTCAACAGAAAGGTTGTCCGGTTTGTACGAAATTTTCAAGGCGGTTGTTTTGGGATTGGTTCAGGGTTTGACAGAGTTTATCCCAATCAGCAGTAGCGCCCATTTGGTTGTTGTTCCCTGGCTTTTGGGTTGGGAGCAGCCATCTTTGCTCTTTGACACTGTGTTACACTGGGGTACGCTGCTGTCGATTTTGCTCGTTTTTTGGCGCGAATTCTTGACCATCACAGTAGCGTCGCTGCGTAGTATTGGCCAGCGTTCGTTGGCGGACCCCAATGCCCGTCTGGGTTGGTTTATCGTGGTGGGGACGATCCCGGCGGCGGGTTTGGGTTTTCTGTTCGAGGACTTTTTCGAGGAGCTCTTTCACAGCCCGATGGCTGCGGCCGGGTTTCTCATCGTCACGGCCCTGCTCCTGATCGGCAGCGAACAGGTGGTGTTGCGAAAGCACCAGGTGCGCGATCTGAAACAGGTGACGTTGCTCGACAGCATTGTCGTTGGCCTGGCGCAAGCATTGGCGCTGGCGCCGGGGATCAGTCGCAGCGGCAGCACCATTGCGGCTGGTCTGGCGCGAGGCATCCGCCGGGACGATGCAGCCCGCTTTAGCTTTTTCCTGGGAACCCCTGCCTTTCTTGGGGCCGGGCTGTTGCAAGTGGTCAAAGCTGCGGGTGAAGGTAGCGATACCCTTGCCAGCCAGGCCCCCGAATTGTTTATCGGGCTGGTCGTCAGCGCCGTTTCGGGCTATGTTGCCATCCGCTTCCTGTTGACCTATCTGCGCACCAACACGCTCTACCCTTTTGCCGTCTACTGTCTGGTCGCCGGGCCGCTGATCTTACTTTTGACTCAGTTGTGGGGATGAGAGGCGCAGGGCGAACGGCATGGGGCGCAAGGCAAAAGGGGATAGATCCTGCCGGTCGGGACGAATCTGGCTCTGGTGCAATTGGGGGTGGATCACCGCTGGGCTGCTCCTATTGGCCGGCTGTGCGCAGGTGATGGTGGCGACACCCGCGCCGGTCAATATCACCGTTGCAGGTGCGACAGCGATGCAGCCGGCGCTCTTCGACCTGACCGCCGAGTATAGCCGCCAACATCCCTATGTACGATTCGACGTGCGCGGCGGCGGCAGTACAATCGGGGAAGAGTGGGTGAGAACGAGGCAGGCGCAGTTGGCAGCCAGCACGTTGGTAGTGGACGATTTGGCCATACCTGCCCGAGCAGCGGATGGCGCCAGGCTTGTTCGAATACCCATAGGGATCGATGGGTTAGCGATTGTGGTTCATGCCACCAATGTCATCACTGATCTCACCGTGGCTGATCTGCGTGCGATGTATAGCGGTCGTGTGCTAGACTGGTCAGAATTGGGCAGCGAGAGCGGCGAGATCCTGCTGGTAAGCCGAGAAGATGGCAGCGGGAGTCGCATCCTCTTTGAGCGACGTGTGATGGGTGCGGAGCCGGTGTCGCTGACGGCGGTGGTGATGCCAACGAGCGCCGATGTGGTGGCCTACGTCGCCCAAAACCCCCAAGCCATTGGCTATGTCTCACGCGCCTATGTTGCCGCATTGCCCCGGGGCGAAACTGCCGCTGCAGGTGGGGCGCCGGCCAACCGGGTGCGCGTCGTAGCGGTGGAAGGGCAACTGCCGACTGCTAGCAACCTCAGAGACCAGAGCTACACGCTGACCCAGCCTCTTTTTTTAATCAGCCGCGGCGAGCCGCAGGGCCAGGTGCGGCTCTTTATCGATTTTGTCCTGAGCCCTACCGGCCAGGCTATTGTGGAACGTTATCATGCACGGATACGGTAGTTTAGGATAAACAGGTAGGCAGGTGCGTGTTTACCTGTCAACCTGTTTACCTGTCTACCTCTCTATTCCAACAAGGAGTCAAGACGCACTGCCATGGACGACGCTGTTCACCAGCGAGTGCGTGCCCACGATCAGTATCAGGTAGAGTTTAAGCTGGATTATCAGCTTTCTCCCGCCAGGCGCACCCGGTACCAGATTACGACCTATATCTTTGTACCGCCAAGCCTGGCTATCCGCAGCGACACGTACTCCAAGAGCGAATTTTATCGCGACATCCAAAACTATGTCCGGCTACAGACACCGTTGATACCGCTCAACCGGCTGCGTCACGACGCGGACTCACCGTTAGTGATGCTAACCACACAGTTGGCCTGTGCGGATGCCGGCTGTCTGGCAGACGCCGAGCAGGAGATCATCACCAACCTTAAATTTCTGCGTGCTATTTTGAAGAGTAGCTTGCGACTGGAGCTGCGCCGGATCGGGCGGGCACAGAGTGGCAACCAATCGGACGCCGCAGAGGCCCCCAGAGCATCTTCGCTGGTGCTGCAAACACTTCAAGAAGCGGATGCAATCATTGCCCAGTTTCGCCAGGCGGGCCAGCCACTGTCCGGCCTGCCTTCCGATCATACCGTCCTCCAGGCCTACCGATTGGCCGATGAATCGATCAGCCTCGTCTATGAAGAATTCTTGCTCAGCCTCTTTCGGCTGGTTGGCCAACAGCGTGGCAAAGTGAATGCTGAACTGGAACGGTGCATTGAAAAAACAGTGCAGGGTGAAATCACCTATCGCCAGCGCACCGGGTACAGTGCGCTGTTGCAGCCGGAAGGCGACAACGAGGTTTTTCTCCACCGCACCTCGATGCTCAAGAAGTATGCTTCCAGCGTCCTCTATCTGTCGCCCACGGTACAGCGCGAAGGAACGGCCATCGAACAGGTGCTGCTGGCTTTTGCTGCCGGGCTGTCGATGATCTTTGCCACTGTGGTTGCTTTCTACTTTCAGCTCCGCTACGGCCAGTTCACCTTTCCCGTTTTTGTGGCGTTGGTCGTCGGCTACATGTTCAAAGATCGAATCAAAGAGTCGGCGCGCTCGTTTTTTGCCCACTCGTTGCGTCATTTTCTCTTTGACCGTCGCATCGTTGTGCGGACAAGGGATGGGAAAGAAAAGTTGGGCTATCTGCGCGAAAAGCTGACCTACCCGAGTATGCGCCAGATCCCGCCTCATGTTCTGGAGATGCGCAACCGCAACCGCAACACCGGGCTGGAGAACCAGAACCAAGACGAAAGCGTGCTGTGCTATACCAAAGAAGTCATTCTGCGGGCCAATGCCTTTCGCCGCATGGCCACGGGCGGCCCGCCGATCACCGGGATTACCGATATCATGCGCTACGATGTGCGGCCCTACCTGCGCAAAATGGATGACCCTATCGAACGCAAATTTTATCTCCAGCGCGGGAAACTCTGCGTTGCGCGTTGCCAGCGAGTCTACTATCTCAATATCGTTTCGGTCTATACGAGTGAAGGTGAACAGGGTTTTCAGCG
>QEUW01000070.1 GCA_003577005.1 Chloroflexota bacterium
TGGGTCGGCGTCGACTGCACCTGAACTGTGATCGGTTCGGCGGTGGCGATTGCTTGCACCTCGCCGCTTTCGTCTTGTGCTTTCCAGATCGCCTGGCTGGCAAACGAGGAAGTGACCACCGTCTCATAGCTGTGAGTAATAGAGTCGCCCGGTGCCAGTTGGCGCGGTTCCTGACCCAGCAACACCCCAAAGTGCGTATCGGTCAAGGTGTGGCTGACGAGCGTGACGGTACTCAAATTGGTTACCTGGTAACAGGTGTGGATGACCGCACCCAATTCAACCTCGAGAACCGTTGACTGCTGCTGGCACGGCCCTAACCCTACCGTAACAACCACGCTGATTTCGGCGGTAGTGGTCGGTTGGCTCAACTGGGCCGCTGCAACTGGCGCCACAGCAGGTTCCCCCGGTTCGATCGCCTGCACCGGCGCACGGCCCAGGCTCAGCAAGAGGGTACACAAAACAAGGGGGACACCAAGAGTAAACCCAATAAAGAGGGTAAGCGATCTCATTACCGCCGCCAGATAACCAGCCCAATCACAAAGAGTACACCTGCCAGCACAGCACCGACCAACACCAGGCTGATTGGTGGGGTCGTCGTCGCCACCAGCGCCGGAGGTTCGGAGGTGGCCGGCGCAGCCAGTGGCGAAAGCGGGGAATCCTGGCTCAGTGGTCGGCTTGGGAAGTTCCCAGCCGCTACCGGCGCCGACAGAATTATACTCACCAGGGCCAGGCAAAGTAGACAGGTGAACAGCGACGTGCGCAACGCGGGACCCTGGGCAGGAACTCTTTCAAGATAGGTACGAAAATAACGCACGATGCGAGTCAATCAAATCTCGCTTTCCTGATCATCCAGAACCTGTTTGAAATGAGGAGTGGTCACCGGTGCGATGCTCCCGCAGGGCGCGCTGCACCTTTCAACGAAGCCAGCCTCCCAGGTGCATCGCACACTTTGCGTGCAACGCACCAAGGCAGCAATTCTCCTTTTCACCCAGCTTCTCGAGTCGCACTCTATGCCATCCTCGTGTTATCCCAGAAAGGGATCATCAGGGCACCACCTCATAAGCTAATTTTTCATTATACACGCTTGGTGGGGTGCTTGAAAACAGAGCAGCCGGTGCGGGTGTGTCCGGCAAGAGAGGTGAAGGTGTCACCCAAGGGGAATCTGTGGCTATGTTCAGGGGTCAGGCCGCCCGGATGCTCACTTCTCCGGCCACAAAGCGGCGCACCTCGCCCGTCTCGGCCAGAACCAACAATGCACCATCCACACTGGCATCGATTGCCCGGCCTCGCCAGACAAGCCGGTCCGCCTCATAGACGGATACGTGCTGGCCTAAGGTCCACAGGTATGCACGCCAATCCTTGTGCAGGTCTGACGATTCGCCACTGTTTGCCAACTGATTGCCCAACGCCCGGCATAAGGCGACCAACAGCGCTGTGCGGTCTACCTCACCAGGCGCGCCCAAAAAGGCGCGTACGCTGGTCGGGCGGGGCGCCCCCGGTGGCGGAGGTGGCAGTTGATCGGCAAGCTGATTGACGTTGATCCCGATCCCCACTACCGCATGGGTGAGTTCGTTCCCGCGCCACTCGTTTTCGATCAAGATACCGGCAACTTTACCGGCATCGCTGGGGGAGTGGCCTAGCAGTATATCATTTGGCCACTTGAGACCTACACAGCCGGCCATTGCCGGGCCTAGCGACTCAAGGGCGTACACAACGGCCAGCCCAGTACGGATGGGCAACTCGGTTGGGGCAACCGGCCAGGGTGGTTTGAGGATCACGCTCACCAACAGCGCAGTGCCATACGGCGCCGCCCACCGGCGCGCAAAGCGGCCGCGGCCTGTGCTCTGTTCTTCGGCCACGACGACCATCCCCGAACGCGTTCCCGCCTGCCGCGCCCATTCATGAGCAACTGGCATCGTGCTGGGAACGACCTCGTGATAGTCAAGAGTATGACCGATAGGAGCCCCCGCCAAGACCTGGCGCAGATGATCTAGATCGAGCATTGGCGACCCTGTCGAACTGACATCCTTGTGAGTTGGCGCACCCAGGGGGTATCCGGCTTGGCGCAGAACCAACGAAAAACCCTGCCTACTGTCGTGTCCGTATCTCCACAAACGTCGTCTGCCCTGGATTGACAGTTAGTTCGGCGCGGATACTTTCCCCGTTGACCGAACCAACCAGAACGTACGAGCCGGGTGGCGCGCCGTCCATAGCGCCGTTTTCGCCCCAGGCGGGGTTTGGGCCGATGTTTTCCGTATCCAGATAGGTCTCGATCTGGCGCGCCCAAACCGCCGCGCCGCCCTCGAAGCGGGCAAGCGTGAGCCGGGCGCCGGGCCAGGTGCGGCCATCGGCGGTGAGCAGACGGACGGCGACAGCACCCTGGTCGCCCATTGGGTGTAGCCACAGATAGGGGTTGACGCTGTGGCGGTAGGTATTGGCGCCCAGCCGCACCTCCAGATGAAGGTGCGGGCCGATGGCAATGCCTGTCATGCCCACCGCGCCCACTACATCTCCCGGCGCGACCCGCTGGCCGACCGCCACGGCGACCTGGCTGAGGTGGCCGTAGAGCGCGTAGACATCCAACTGGCCGTCACCCACGGTCAGGCGCCGTTCCAGACGGATCACAACCGTGTTACCGTAAAAGTTGTTGTAGGGGCCGAGCAACTCGACATCGTCGGGCCCGGCATGGACGACTTCCCCCTCGGCGCCAGCGAGCACGGGCGTCCCCATCGGGTTGGACATATCGACGCCGTGGTGGGGGCGATAGCGGTTGCCGGCGGTTGAGCCAAACTGATAACTGGGGCTGGAGACCTGGTTGGGGGCAGATGGCAAAAAGGGGCGCCCGATCCAGAAATGGTCGTTCTCGGGCGCGGGAGCCGGAGTAAACGCCGACCAGAGCCGGCCCGGTTCGATGGGCAAGGGCGTGGCGGTAGGCGTAGGTGTCGGTCCACTCGGTGTGCTCCCGGCGGATGGCGTGCGCGTGGGCGGCAACTTGATCCCCACCGCTGGGATCATCCGCACCTGGGGCAGCGATGATGCGTTCTGGGCCGGCACCTCCGTGGGGGGAGCGGTTGGCGTGGCGGTTGGCACCAGAACCACAGCTACCTTCGTGGGCAGCGGCGCCTCCAGGATCACAGTGTCGGGCTGGGCAGCGGCTGCCGCCAGCGTCTGGGTCTCCGGTTCGGTTTTCGTGACGGACGGCACGGCGGCGGGTGATGGCTCCGCTGTTGCTGTGGCGCTGACAACGACGCTCTGCGCCAGGCTCGGGAGATTGCGAGCGGCGACCGCAGCAGCGGATAGCGAGGCCGGCCCAACCGACGCCGGGAGGACCTCTGTCTCGCCTGCGGCTGTACGCCAGCTTTCACCGCTGCGCGGCCACATCCACCACACCGCAAAGAACATAATACCCAACAACCCAACACGCACCACCATCGGCTGGAGCCATCTTGCCAAGACCGGCAGCTGCGATGGCACACTGTCCTGTGGTACAATAGCAGACGAGGTGGGAATGACTGGGCTATCTTCGCCCGCTACGTAAGGATTGGTTTGCTGCATCTTGATTCGTTTTGATGAGTGCCAGAAAATGAATGGGTAGATAGGGAAACAGGGAAGCAGGTTGTTTCCCTGTCTACCTATCTACTTGCTTACTTTACTATTGCAACGAGGTTCAAGACATTGGATGAATTTAGACGAACCCCGCCAATAGAGACCGACGATAGCGCCACTGCTCAATTCGCGCCGGCGGACGCTATCCATTTTGACATTTTTACCCTGTTTCCGCAGATGTTCGCTGGGCCATTTGACGAAAGCATCATCCAGCGGGCGGTGAGCAACGGGCTGGTCTCTATTGCGCTGCACAATATCCGCGATTATACGACCGACCGCCACCACGTCTGTGACGACACGCCGTACGGCGGTGGCGGCGGGATGGTGATGAAAGCCACGCCCATCTTTCGCGCGGTGGAGACAGTGCTTGTGCGTTCGCCCGGTTGGAGTCTTTCCCCCGAAGACATCTACGACAATCTCCCCCCCTGGGATCCTGAGCTGGCGCCGCCCCTGCCGGCCGCTACGCCACTCATTTTGCTCTCGCCGCAGGGTAGGCTACTCACTCAGCGGATCGTGGGCGAGTTGAGCCAATACCGGCGACTGGCGTTGATCTGCGGGCGCTACGAGGGGGTGGACGAGCGCGTGATTTCGCAGTTGGTGACCGACGAGATCAGCATCGGCGATTATGTCTTGAGCGGGGGAGAACTGGCGGCTATGGTGCTGGTCGATGCCATTACCCGGCTGGTGCCCGGCGCCCTGGGGGATGCACTCGGCTCGTACCAGGATAGCCATTCGCCAGGACTGAGCGGCCTGCTCGAAGGGCCGCACTACACCCGGCCTTACACCTTTCGTTCCGAACCCGTTCCAGACATTCTCCTCAGCGGGCACCATGCCAATGTCGCCAAATGGCGGCGCGAACAGGCACTCCTACGCACCCTCCAACGCCGCCCGGACCTATTGGCGACTGCTGACCTGAGCGCCAGCGACCTGGCCTTCTTGCGCCAGCACGGGTGGTCCCCTCACGACAATGCCAGAACCGGCGGGCAGTGACTACATGGCTGCCGGCAGTAAGGCAGACCTTCTGCTTGTGCCAAGGCATACGCAAAACGTAGACCATTATAGATAGGTTGGCGGGTTCGGCCAAATCCATAGCGTTGCACAGTTGGATGCGTCTCCAGAGGTGCAACGCACTTTGCAAGTGCATCGCACCGAAGCAACTGCATACCTTCCAATCCAATCGATAGGACAAATAGGTGAATCCAATCCCAGGTGTACGCTCACGGTCAAAGTTGCTCAGTCAGGCGCACCAGGTTATCTACCACGGCTTTGGCCGAGTGGCCCTCTTCCTCCCAGACACGAAGTTGTTGGTCGGCGCTCGACCCTCGCTGTAAGACCGTCTCGATATGGGCCAGTTCATCCTCGCTATTGAGCCGGCGGGCAAACGGCATGACCCGCTCCAACAACTCGCGGATGAGTTCGGGGGCAGGGATCGCCTGCTGGATGCCCAGGTCCAACAGTTTGCCATCCAACCCGTAGCGCACGGCTCGCCACTTGTTTTCGGCGATGAGCAAGCGTTCGTACGGGCGAAATTGCATATTGCGCTGGCGCAGATCGACCATCCACGCCACCGTCGCCTGGATGAGCGCCGTCACGGCGAGGGTGTCGCGTATGTCGGGCAGCATGTCGCAAATGCGGATAACCAGGGTAGGGAAGCGGTAGTGTGGCATAACGTCATAACGCACGTGGCTGGCGTCGGGCATACTATTGGTGCGGATCAGCGTGTCAATGTAGCTGCGATACTCCTGGTAGCTGCTGAAATAGCCAGGGATGCCGGTGCGCGGCAACGCATCAAGCAATACATTGCGATAGCTTTTGAGCCCCGTATTGCGTCCCACCCAGAACGGTGAACTGGTGGCCAGACAGAGGATGTGTGGCAGCAGGTAGCGCATGGTATTCATCACATCGACCGCCAGCTCGCGATCCTCGACGCCGATGTGGACGCGCAACCCAAAACAGAGCAGGCGCCGGGCGATCATCTGGGCATCGTCCACCAGCGCGCGATAGCCTGGCAAGATGGTCGGCCGGTTTTCCCAGTGGCTAAAAGGATGGGTGCCGGCCGCCACCACCCTGGCGCCGCTCCCCTGCACCAACGCCAACACATTCTCACGCATCCGCACCAGCTTTTCGCGCGCCTCTTTGATATCGGCGCAGACGGGTGTCCCCACCTGGATCACCGCTTCGGAGAAACGCTGCGCCAGGTCGGCGTCGGGGTTGCGTTCGCGCACCACCATCTGCTCGTTGGCCATGGACTGGGTCACATAGCCCAGCAACTCGCGGCTCTCCGGGTCGATGACTTGATATTCCTCTTCGATCCCAATGTTGAAGGATGGATGGTACATATCTACTTTGGGATGCGGAACAATAGGATCAGGCCAACTCGTGCATCAGCGTATCATTGACTGGGCGTTCAAGAAATATTATATCATGTACTGGCTCGGTGCGTGAGCTGTTCCCTCACGCACCAGAAACGAAGGCACCACCGAACCGCCACCGGCGGTGACATTGAGGAGGGTTACGGTGCTCAGCCGGGTGAGACAGCCGCCGACGGTGTCGCCGTGGAAGAGGAAGGGATCGCAATCCACCAGCCGCTCGCTGACCTCGACACTGCCGTTGGCATCGATGTGTGGGAAAAGCTCGTAGGCAATTTCGGCCCGTTCCTGGAGAATGCTGGGCGTCTCCAGCGCCTGTTCCAGCGCCCGCTCCCACTCGGAGGAGCCCGTCTCCCAGCCGATGAGGACGCCTTTGCCGCCGTATTCGTCATTGGGCTTGAGCACCAGCCACTCCTGGTGATCCACCGCCCAGGGCAGTAGATCGATCTTCTTGCCGCGGCTGTCAAAGGTGTACCGTTCTTCCACCGTGCGCGTCCAGGGGATGTGTTGGCGGATGGCCTCGAGCTCGGCGGCATTGAACAAGTAGGCGTTGCGCTCATCCGAGGCGACGGCAAAGCTCGCTTTTTTGTGGACAAGTTTGCAGGTGAAGGGGTTGACCATACAGATGGCGCCAGCGCGCAGCGCGTCGATCAGCGGGTGGTTGAGCCTGTATTTTTGGAGAAGTTCAGTCGTCAACACCCGCTTATAGACAAAATCCACTGCGCGGTCAGCTGCGTACAGCTGGCCGTTGTGAAAGTCGAGTTCGTCGGGTGTGCAGATCGTCACCTCGACCCCGTGTTCGGCAAAGTAGTCTTGGAAAAGAAGAAATTCGCTCATGGTGGGCACACCGGCCCAGTCCACAATGACCATCTCCGGCAGCTGGCTGCGGTTGCCCCGCCACTGGTAGTAGACGCGCAGCAGCGCATCGAGCGCGTGCGGGCGCACCTCCAGCGGCGCAACATCGTATCGCTCTTGAAAACGCGCCATGAGCGGCGTTTCCAGAAAGAGCTCGGCGAGCACGTCGTTGTAAGCCATTCCTGCCGGGCTTTCGCCATTGAACTCGATAAAGTTGAGCGAGTGGTTGCCGGTGGCAGAGCGGGCAAAAAAGCTATCGAGCCGCGCCGTGGGGATATTGGTTGCATAGCCAGTGGGGATTTGGATCAACTGTTCCTCGTCCGGCTCCAGAAAGAGCTGGCTGCGCAGCCTGGCGTCGGCGAGCATGGCTTGCGTCATCTTGCGGAAGACGCTCAGAATGAGGCCCGTGCGCTCCTGCAAAAAGCGATAGTGCTCCTCGGTGTGAAAGAGCGGGCGCAAGACGGTACAGAGGGGGCGCTCGCCAAAGACGAGATTGCGCTCCTGCATCGCCGGTGCGATGTGCTCCCAACTTAGTTGGGCCACGCTTCCTGTGCGACAGAGATTGTGGTAGTGATCAATGGCCGGTTGTAGATTGGTCATGCATCCGCCTGATGAATTGTAGCATACGAGGAGACGAGTTCTCTGGGCAGTTCGCATGAGGCGCACCCGCCTCATGCGAACTGCCCAAAATATCTAGAGGTAGAACCTAAGCGCCCAGCCGGGCAACGACACCCAACAGCAACTCGGTCAGCCGCGGCACGATGATCTTGCCAGCCTCCTGCACCTCCTCGTGAGAAGGTTCAGAGGGAGCGTCGAGCTGGTCGATACAGAGGTTTGTAATCGTACTGACGGCCAGCACTTCCAGACCGGCATGGTGGGCGACGATGGTTTCGGGCACGGTGCTCATCCCCACTGCATCGGCGCCAAGGGTGCGCAAAAAACGGATCTCGGCGGGCGTCTCGAAGTTAGGCCCAGCCACATAGGCATAGACCCCGCGCCGCAGCGCCAGCCCTTTCTCGGCGGCGACTGTTTGTGCAAGTTGACGCAGCCGCTGCGTATAGGCCTTATTCATGGGTGGAAAGCGGGTGCCAAATTCATCCAGATTGGGGCCGATCAGCGGATTGTGACCGCCCATCCCTACCAAGTTGAGGTGATCCTCGATGAGCATGAGGTCGCCGACGGCAAAGCTGGTATTCACCCCGCCGGCAGCGTTGGTGAGGATCAGCGTACGCACGCCCAACCGTGCCAGGACGCGAACGGGAAGCGTCACTTGTGCCAGAGAATAGCCCTCGTAAAAGTGAAAACGGCCTTGCATCGCACAAACCGGTACACCCGCCAGCGACCCGATCACTAGCTGGCCGGCGTGCCCGGCAACTGTACTGTCTGGGAAGTGAGGGATCTCAGCGTAGGGAATTATATCTGTCCGCGCGATCTGCTCGGCCAGCGGTCCCAACCCGCTCCCTAGCACCAGCCCCACCGCAGGCATATGGTGGGTCCGCTGGCGGATGAAATCGGCTGCTTCATCATACTGGTCAAGGGTGAAGGTGGGCAGCATGGCTTGGTTTCCAAAAATCTCCTCCATCTCTCCAATCTCAGGCGCATTTGGAGATTGGGGAGATGGAGGAGATCGACCGTCAATGGCTCCCATTCACCGAGACGACCGGCCGGCCGTCGATGACCAGTTCGTTGGTAGCGCCGTCGGCCACCTGTTGGTAGACCTGAGTGGAGCTGAGGTGGGCGTAGCCCAGTCGCTCCTTGATTTCGCGCAGGGCTGCACCAGCGTCGAGCAGGTGTGCTGCAAAGCTGTGGCGCAACGTGTGGGGAGTTACTGGCACCTCGATGCCGACCTGTTGGACATAGCGTTTGATGATAAGCCAGAGGCCCTGGCGTGTCAAACGTTGGCCGCGATGGTTGAGAAAGAGCGCCGATTCGTTGCGGTTGGTCACCAATTGGTCGCGTGCCTCGTGCAGGTAACGACCCAGCGCACTGGCCGCATTCCCGTTGATCTGGAGGACCCGGCTGTGTTTGCCGCCAGCATCACAGCGGATGGTGCCGGTGGTCATGTCTACATCGTTCACATCCAGCTCAATCAATTCGCTTACCCGCATCCCCGTAGCATATAATGTCTCCAGGAGCGCCTTGTCGCGCAGTGCCTGCGGCGAGTGAGATTTGGCCGGCTCGGCCAACAGCTTGCCGATCTCTGCAACACATAAGGCGCGCGGCGGGTTCTTGGTCACCTTTGGCAGGCGCATGGTCTTGGCAAAATTGGTTTCGATGTGACCAGTCGTGTGCAGAAACTCGCAGAATCGCTTGATGGCAGCCAGCTTACGAGCCACGGTTGCCGAAGTATAATCTTTCTCGTGTTTGTTCAGATGTTCCAGATACTCCTCGATTGCGGGCGGCCCCAGCTCCCGCCACGATTCCAGCGGCCGTTTGGCCTGATGCTGCATGAAGGCCGCAAACTGGTTCAGATCATTCCGGTACGCAGCAATCGTATTGGCCGAACGACCGTGGTCGTTGGTCAAGACGTGCAAAAATTCAACAACCTGTTGTTTCATCCCACTTCTCCTGATAGACGCGCGACGAAAAGCGACCCGGCATTCACCGTCACACCCTTTCGCGCGTCTGGGGGCTGCCGAAAACAAGTGCTCAATATGCCGGGCTTTGGGCGTACGCCGCATCGTGCTTAGGCTGGACTTATTGTAACATAGGTTGGTCTATACCAGCAAAGCGTTTATCACTGTCGATTGAGATCTATCATGCCGCAACGTCTGAAGGTCGCTGATAGCAAACCTGAAACGATTGATCTGTATCAATTTACGCTGGACTTTTTCACCTCCTTTGGGGCAACGGTCACGCGACAGGGACGCAAGGCGCAAGGCCTACTAGCCATCAACCTTCCCCCCGAGCTGGCCGGGCACTTTGGCCGGCCCTCCCTTGCGCTCTGTTTTCGCCAACAGGAGCTGGGGCCTGGTCTTGATCTGGTGACCCAGGGTAGCCGTATCTTCGACCGGATGGTAGCCTACCTGGCGGAACGGGGCGCCATGACTCTCCTCCGGCTGCCGGCTCGCCACCACGGTAGTGACGAGTTGTTGCGCGCTGTGCGCCCAACCAATGTGGCGATCACCGGGCTGCGCATGGAGGAGAGGCAACAATTGCTCTTTGTCTTCAACTGGCGCATCACCTACCGCGCCGACGACAAGCGCGAGGAACTCTATACGGTGATGCTCGATGAGAACGGCGCCCCGCTTCCCCTACTAGCCCAGGTAGACGAAAGCTCAGCCGGCGCAGAGGAGCTCGACCTCGGGCAACTCTATGCGGAAGCGTTGCCACCCCCTAGCGAACAAAACACAGAGGGCCAGCCGCTCCCGCCGCGGTTGCCACCCATGACCCACCTGACGCGCCTGGCCGAGAGCGCACGCAAATACGCTATCTATCATGCCGATGTGCGCTGTGTGACCCACGAAGCCGAAATTCTCCCGCGCCTCTACAAGACGCTCAACCGGCTCACTGTCTATTACCAGCAGCAGATCGAGGAGACTCACAATTCACACGACCCCACCGGTGAAAAACGTCAGGCGCTCGAGGAAGATTTGCGCCGCAAGGTTGCCGAAGAGGTCGAAAACCACCGCCTGCGCGTCGAGGTCAAGCTAGTAAGCTATGCCGTGCTCCAGACACCCGTGGCGACGGCCAATCTCACCCTCAGCGACGGCAAACGTGAGACAACGCTCCGTATCGACCTCAATCGTTACAATGGAACGCTCCAGCGACCTCGTTGCCATGCCTGCGGTGACGAAACAACAGCCCTGACTGTCGATCACAACGGCCATATCATATGCGATCGGTGTATTTGCCAATGCGCCACCTGCCTGGAGATCGTCTGTACACGATGCGGTGTTGCCCCATGTCCGGCGTGTGGCAAGGAGAACTGCGACGCCTGCGGCCACTCTTGTTGGGCGTGTGGCGAACGCGCCTGCACCGAACATATCAGCACCTGCCCGACCTGTGGAGATGAGGTCTGCCATCGTTGCCAGGTCGAATGCGCCCACTGTGGTGTACGCCAGTGCTACAGCCATCTGCGCGCCGACCATGTGGGCGACCAGCAGGGGGCTACCCATCTGGTCTGCGCCGAATGCGCCGTCCGCTGTGCAGGTTGTCAGCAATACAGTGTTCGCATCGGCGTCTGTAGCGCCAGCGGCCAACGTTTTTGCGAAGCCTGTCTTGCCACCTGCGCCCGCTGTAGCCAGCGTTTCGGCCCCGGCTTCTACCACCTACACGCTGGCTGGGTCTATTGTACCAACTGTCTGGTGGAGTGCCCTCGCTGCCAGACAAGGACGCCAGGGACAACTCCTTGCGCTACGTGTAGTGAAGCGTGCTGTGAATCGTGCGGGCTTGTCTGCGATCTCTGCGAACAACGCTTTTGCGGCCAGCACGCGCTGCGCGCAAAAATCTGTGACCACCTGCTCTGCACCCAACACAGCAAGGAATGCCACCTCTGCCAAGATCACGTCTGCCCGATCTGCGATCCGCCGTGCGGTATCTGCGAACGCAGCTTCTGTCCGACCGACGGCGCCACCTGCCAGCAGTGTGGGCAGAGTTACTGCCGCGAGTGTATCCGCCGTTCGGGTCTGTGCGACACATGTGCGCTGTTGCATCGCGAGGGTGTGCCGGTCAACCTGGCGGATGAGCCATGCGCCGCCGACCGGCAGGTGGCAAAGCTGGTGCGCCACTACCGGTGGGTGCGCAGCGCCAACGAACGGTATACGATCTATGTAGGCTACGGTGCGCTCAACGCTCGCATGGTTGTCGTTGTGGACAAAGGACAGAATTCGCCCGCAGTCATCGCCGTACGCAAGACGGCGCCGTTGGATGCGCTACTGGGAAAATTCTGGCGCTAACACAAAGGTTGTTTCTGCGGAGTTCGCACGTGGGCGTGCGAACTCCGCAGGGCATGATGATCGAGTGGGTGGAGAAACAGGACGTGGGGAATAATATACAAGCGGCGCTGGGCATAATATCCACCGCTGAAGAGGCGCAGCAGCACCTCAGCGACTGCCACCTCTGCCCGCACCGCTGTGGGCCAGTACGGGCAATAGGACGCGGCATCTGTCGTGTGGGGCAGGTGAGCTATATCGCCAGCGAGATGTTGCATCTGGGCGAAGAAGAGCTCTTGCGACCGGCGCACGCTATCTTTTTTAGCGGCTGTACGGCGACCTGTTCGTTCTGTACGGCAGCAAAATTTGCTTTTCGCCCCACCTATGGCGTTGTGGTTTCACCGGCGCAACTGGCCGGACGGATCGTCCAGCGCCAGGAGCAGGGCGCCCGTTCCATCTGTTTTATCGGCGGCGACCCGGCCCCTCATATTCCCTTTGTCCTCGCCACGTTGGCCGAGTTGGGTGAACGGAAACAGATCCCGGCGGTCTTCAACAGCAACTTTTTTTTGACAGATGAAGCGCTCGATCTGCTTGACGGCGCTATCGACATCTATCTGCCCGACCTCAAGTTTGGCCCATCTACCGGGCCCCAAAGCTGCGGCGAGCGGGTGGGTGGCATGCCTGGCTACTGGCGTGCCGTCACCGGCTGTCTGGACCGGCTCTACGAAGAGGGCAAACGGCTGGTCGTGCGCCACCTGCTCATGCCCGGCCACTTCGACTGCTGCACCGTTCCTGTGCTACACTGGTTGGCCGAGCGCCCCAGGATCGAGGTGAGTTTGCTGACCCAGTACCTCGCCCCGGCGCACGCCAAAGGCGAATTGGCGGCTCGGCTCACGTCCACCGATGTCGAACAGGCGTATACGCTTGCCAGGCAGTTGCATCTATCGTTAGTGCGGTAATGGGCGCAAGAGAGGCGAGGCTTTTCCCTTGCCAGGCGCCTACCTCTGTGGTATAAGATGAACCTATCTCTGGTCACGAACAACTAAATAATAGTGGCTACAATGACCGTTCGTTACCTTGCTATCGTTTTCGATCCACCCGGTTTACGATGGAGGGTACTATGGCAGCACCTACACTCTCCTTTGGCGGCAACAAAATCGCCAAGGATGAGAAAGACATTTATACCATCGACTTTGTCAACGGTGGTAAGTGGACGTTTGATCAAAAGGAGATCGACAGCCTGAACAAGATTCTGACCGAGTTTCAGACCCAGTGTGGTGCGGTCGAACGGGAATTGAAGCGGACAAAGGGCGGCACTGTGATTGTCGAGAATAAACTCGGCTATATTTTTCTCAAGGAGGGCGCCCAGTGTGCCCGGTTTTGGGGCCAGGAGATCTACGAACTGCAGGGAGCGATCCGGCGACTCAAAGGCTAGCTTTGTGCTAGCGGTAGGTGGCGCGGCGGAACGCTGCCAACAGCTGCTCTACCCAGGCGGCGTCTTGAGGTTCAAGCGGCGGCGGGGGGACTGATGCACCGTAGTCGCTCTGCACATCATAGCCGCCGCGCTCATAGACGGTGGCGACAACGGCGCCCAGATCGAGCGGCACGTCCGGGTCAGGCGCCAGCAACGGCACCGCTACTACCGGCAGACGGCTACTCAACGGGATCGGCCAGATGGAGGGATACGGGCGCTGCTCTGCCCGGCTGAGAATGACGTAATAGGAAGCGCCCGGCTCGGCCAGATTGAGCACCGGTCGTGTCCCTCCGCGCAGGAGGTCGATCTCCATTACATGCGCTGTGGTGTTCAAGAGGTCGCGCCGCTTGCGATGATATTCTTCATAACCAGGATGGCCCACCAACTTGTTGATCGGCGATAGGATCTCGATGGCCGTTACCAGTACGTTGGATCCTGTGCGCCGGATTTCGACGCTGAGCAGCTCGGTCAGGTCAAGCGGGTCAATTGTTTCGATGGGGGTGTCGATCACTGCTTCGGCGACCGCGGCTGAGGCGGAAGCAGGCGTCCCCGCTGGCTGCGGCTGAAACACGCCCAGGTGGGGCCGCACGATCTGGGCGCGCACCTGGCTGATTTCGACCACATCGTAGGTCGTGCGCGGAGTCAGGCGAGCGAAATAGTTGGGTCGGATGGCAACATTCAATTGTGCGCGAATCTCATCAGCCAAGCTGTTGTGAAAGTCAACCCAGATGGCAGGCTGTTCGATATATGGGTCCATCCCAGGAAATGGGGAGGGCATCTTACCTCCACTGTTGGGGGAGAAAAATCGCTTTATTCAAAACAACCACCCCTCATTCTACCAGAGAATGTTGATTTAGGTAACCGGTGCTCGAAAGCTTATGTCAAGCAGCGGGAGGCTAAAGAAGACGGCGACTTGTGGCGCTTGCTTTTCCACAGCGCGCTGCACATAGCGGGGCAGCTTTTTGAACGGCGCCACGGTGACTACAAGCCCCCGTCCTTTGCGGTCATAACGCCAGGTGGCGACGGCGCGGCCATGCACCAACACGATTCCTTCAATGTGGCCGGCGGGCCGCCAGATCTGCTTGTAGAAGGCAGTGTCGGCTACCCATGCCTTGTCCTTGTGCGCCAGCAGATAGGGGTCGAAGCGATAGAGCATCTTGACGGGCCAGGCCGCTCGCTCCGGTGGCTGCGCCAACAGCTCATCCAGGTCGCGGCGCAAAACAAACATGCGCCGCCCCTCCACCTCCACTTCGGCCAGTTCAGCGGCGAGGGTCTGCTGCCAGGAACGGGTTTGCCCCTGCGGCACATAGCGCCAGTAGGAAAAATCCTGCATCGTGGCCGGGCCATACGCCGCAAAGAAACGCCGCATCACTTCAGTGTTGGCTTCGTCGGCGCCCGGTGGATTCCACGCCAGATTGGGTAGCCAGCGTTCCCGGTGCGCAAAGCGACCTTCATTGCCCACCCGCCCGGCATGGCAGGCGTAGCCACGCCGCACCAAATCGGCAAAGATACCGCCCCAGGCTGAGTAGTGGTGATCGTTCAGATCAAGACCCGCCGCCCGCAGGTCGCCTCGGCCCAGCGTCTCTCGTTCTTTCAACAGAGCCGCCACCTGCTCGATAAGCGCCTCGTGGCGCGCCCGCTCTTTGTCTACCACCTGCTGTTCGTTCCAGGTGCGGTTGATCGAGCGCGCAGCATAGAGGAGCGGCCAATCCCGGCTGGCGTAGAGGTGGAGCGTGCCCCGTTGCCCCCAGAGCTTGACCAGGGTCCGCTCGGTGTACAGGAGGTCATTGAAGCGCGCCTCGGTCAGCCCGTTGGTGCGATTCCAGAGAGCAAGTGCCCCCGCCGGCAAGATCTGCGCCTGGATGCCAAAGAGCGTATCGGCCGCTTGTTCAGGGGTGGCGAAGGGCGCCACAAGGCCAGACCTTTGCAGGCGAAACCAACGCATCTGTTCAGCCGTTACAGAAATTGCCACGAACGCCTCCTTCTCGTAAGATGGCAGTGTCTTTCGTTGGCGCAGAGCCAACTCACTAGAGATTTTTTGTGTGCTCTATTCTACCTCACACACCCGGCAGTGGAAAATTTCGTAAGAAACACAGAACAGATGTGCGGATCATGAATCGATTACAACCTGGGACACTGCGGGCGCGCACGTTGGAAGCCACGCGTCGCGCTCGACAAAGTGGCGCACTCCAGCCCATCCCCACCAGCGAAGAGGTGCTCGAACAGGCAGGGATCCCGTTTGTTATACGGCGGCTGGCGGAAAACGACATCCAATCGACTTCCCTGCATCGGAAGGAGCAGGCGACAGGTGGGAATTTCCTCGACCGTAGTCCATTTTTGCCTTATGATACGGCTCTCTTTGTGAGCGACATTTCAGACACCCATGTTTGTCTGTTGAACAAATTCAGCGTTATGGCGGGGCACCTGCTCATCGTCACCCGCGTCTTTGAAGAGCAGGAAATGTTGCTGACGCTGGCCGATTTCGAGGCGCTCTGGCTCTGTATGGCGGAGTTCGATGGCCTCGGCTTTTACAACGGAGGCAAGGTTGCCGGAGCCAGCCAACGGCACAAACATCTTCAATTTGTGCCGCTGCCCTTCAAAGCGGGCGGCCCCCCTGTGCCCGTTGCAGCGGCTCTAGAGCAGACGCGCTTCGATGGGGAGATTGGCCGTTCCCCTGTTTTGCCGTTTGCCCACGCAGTGACCCAGGTTGACGCACGCTGGCCCGCGGCGCCCGCCGACGCTGCGCACGCAACGTTTGAACTGTACCAAAAGCTGCTGGCAGCTGTCGGTCTACCACCAGACCGGCAAAGCGGTCGCCAGCCGGGACCCTACAACCTGCTGCTCACCCGGCAGTGGCTGTGGCTTGTCCCGCGCTCGCAAGAGTATGTGGATGGCATCTCAGTCAACGCACTTGGTTTTGCCGGCTCGCTCTTTGCCAGAGATGAGGAGCAATATGGGTTGATCCGGCAGATTGGGCCCCTAGAGGCGCTGCGCCGTGCTGGAATCGCACATACAGGAGCCCAAACCCAGTTGGCTCAAAAATAGGACAAAAATCGAACCAGAAAAGGTCAACTGGATAAAGGTCATGTTGGCGCTGTTGGCGGCGATACTCCAAGGGAGTTGTCGAATCTTCTCGACATTCGTTACCTCGGCCATAGGCTTGCCAATCAGAAAACAAGGGTGCCGTGCAAAATCCGGTAACGTAACTATGCCACGAGCAATCAAAGTCGAAAAGGTTCTGCGCCTAGAAGCAGGGTACAAAGGAGGTAACAGTTGTTGTATATGGAGGCACACAGGGATGCCAAAGTTGTGAATGCGGGCGCGCCAGAAGCAGATAGGGATTTCCCTACCCACTCTGTAGGCATATTCCTCATTGAATGGACCGCAGTTGTGGTTTATCCTTTGTAGAGGCTGCCAATCACCTCTAACAGTGGTTCATCCTATCTCTGCCCCCAAAGCTGTTTACCATCGGATACCGGCAGACCCTCACTGCTGCCCGCTTCGCCTCTGGATTATCCCCTTGCCATCATTTCTCATTCCTGAAGCGAGCAGATCACCGGTCCCACTACGCACACATCCACTCGGCTGAGTGCATGAGTCTGGGGAGGAGGAGATATGGCACTGACAGGTAAGCGCTATACTGCGGTTGATCGACAACTGCAAGACGTGCGCGAATCTCTCATGGCACTGGCCATCGAGATCCAAGAGGCAACACCCCCCGCTGACCCGTTTCGCTGCCCCTGCCATGCCGCAATGAAAGCGGCGGACGCGGTAGAGAACCTGCGCTATATGCTGGCGATTGCCGAAGCAAAGCGGCAGATCAGAGAAAAACAGGCAAAACCCGAACTTGTTTCCGAGCAGGGGACAAACGTGGTTGGCTGGGAGACGGTACCGGCCTTCAAGTGGTTGACGGGGCTGTTAGGCTAGGCACATTCCAAGGCACGAGAGCAAGGAACTCTCTGGAGAATACAACTGAGCTCGTATCTTCTGTACTGATACTTCTCCTATGCTTGATAAACTCCTAGTAGGGCCTTACTGCTGGGCGCAGCGTCAAGATGACGGTGGCAAGGCCAAATAGAGCATAGATAAGCTGGAACGGCGGCTGGGATTGGTAGCCGATGATGAAGATTTCCACCCCAATCCAGATGCGGAAGCTGAGCGGTCTCTGAGAGGCGAAGCCATAAACGACACCTGGTCATTCGTACATGAGTGTCTCGCGGACGGGCAGGCGGGCAGCACTGTATGCCGGCAGCAGGCTCGCCAGCGCCGCCACCACGACGACAATGACCAGCCATAAGAAGGGCGCCCGCAGGTCATAGACATAGCTCAGAGGTAGCTGGGCAAAGTTCATGCCAACCTGCCAGCTTAGTGCCCGGCTGATGGGCTGTGAGAGCAACAGCGCTCCCACCCACGAGAGCAGGCCGATAACAACCCCCTCCACAACAAAAATCTGCAACACCGACTGGTTGGCGGCGCCGATAGCCCTCAGCACGCCGATCTCGCGCTTGCGTTCCAGCACATTGATGCTCATGGCGCCCATCAACCCCAGGCTGCCGACAATTGCCAACAAAAAGGCCATAATCATCAGAATCACCGTGATGATATTGAACCGCTCGGTAAAGATGCGCCGATCCTCCGATGCCGTGCGCGTCGAGCGGATGCCCACCCCCGCCGCTTGCAGGCGCGCTTCCAGTTCCTGGGCGACACGGCTATGGGTGGCGGGGTCGTGTTGGACAGTGCGGACTCGCACCGTGTCGATACGGTTGCCCCCGCCTAGTTTGCGCCAGAAATAGGGCTGGTTGACATAGACCACAGGTGGCGCGATCGGCGGCTGAAAGACTTGATTGACCCCCACCACACGCCAGCTTACTTCCTGGCCGTCAATGCGGAGTGTTAGCTCGTCGCCCAGTGTGGTCGACAACTCCAACGCCAGCAGGCTAGTCGGCACGACGATGGCATCCGTGTCGCCCGGCAGCAGCCACCGCCCGGCAACCAGATCGGGCTGGAAGAGACGCGTCTCGGCCGGCAGCGCCGAGACGCGTACATCATCGCCCTGGCTGCCGTCGCCGCGTACGGGCACGCCCTGGCGGATCGTCCATGTTTCCAGCGCGTCGATCCCCGCCACCGGGCCGGCAAGCTGCGTGACACGGGCAACGTGATAGGGCCGGTCGAGTTGGACCTGTACATCAAACCCCTGGTTGACCAGCGTCTCCTCAAGCGTGCGAAAGAGCGAGGCGCGCACGCTCAGTACGCTCATAAAAATAGCGCCACCCAGCATGAGCGGGATCAAGGTGCGGATCAGCCGGCCACGGCGGCGAAAGGTGTTGCGCAGCGAAAGATGGAGCGGACGCGAAAGGCGCAGATGGCGGGCAGTAAAACCAAATAGCCATTCCAATGCCGCTGGTGGCGGAGCACTCAACTCCAACCCTTGATCCTGTACGGCCTCGCGCACAGTCAGGCGAGTCACGGCCAACACCGGCGCCAATGCGGCGAGGATCGGCGCCAGGATACCCATCACCACCTGGAGAGCCAGCACAGCCGGCGCCAGTTTGAACTGCACCAGATCAAAGTTCAACTGCCCGGCGACAAAGCGAGAAAAGGTTTGCGCACCCAGAGCGGCCACAGGCATCGCTAACAGCAGCGCGCTGACACCAAAGAGCAGCACCATACGCAGATAGATCCGGGCAATGGCGCCAGTCCGAGCGCCGATAGCCTTCATGACGCCAATCTGTCGTGTCTGTTGGGTGAGAATCGCGGCAATGACATTGATCACCAGAAATCCGCTGAGCACCAATGCCAACACGCCCAGCGCCCCCAGGATGATGAGGATCGTCGGCAGAAATTCCTCGACAAAGTGTTGCCCTGGTTCGGGCACTTCCGTCCAGAAGACCGTATAGCCGCTGCGTTCCAGCTTGTCGGCGGCGGCTTGGGCCACCCGGGTGATATACGGCTTGTCAAAGCGCCTTTCTGCCACCACCAGATGCAATTCGTTGTAGCGGCGTGGCAGCCCAAGCCAATCGAGCGTTTCCTGGCTGACATAGGCGTAAGGGATACCCGTGATCTGCGCTGGCGCCTGGTTCATGTCGTGGGTCAGACCGGCAATCGGCAGCCGGCGTTGGGTTCCGTCGCTGGTTTCGATGAGCAGCGTCTCCCCTATCTGAGCTTCGGTGATAAAGAGCGAATTGCGTTCGACGAGCAACTCTCGATCCGGTGGCGGCCAGGCGCCTTGATAGGGCAGCACTCGGTTGACCTGATTCTCCTCATAATCGGCCAGGGCAAAGAGTTGGAGATCATGCCACGCGCCCGTCTTGGGCTGCCAAAAACGGACCACGATGCTGGTGCGCCCCTCGGCTAACGCCACCTCGGGCATGCGGCGGATCGATTTGACCATCTCATCGTCAAAAAGCGTCGTGTGCAGACGGGCGCTGGCCGGCTCGATGCCAAGATAGGCACCCCGTAGTTCGCGCTGTAAAGTGTTGGCCGCGCCGAGGATCGCCCCAAACGCAAAGATCCCTACGGTGATGGAGAGGATCACCAGCAGCGTGCGCGCCTTGTGGAGCCATAAGTCGCGCCACGCGTAGAGCCAGCGTGGGCCTGGTGTCAGGAGTGGCATGGCCCTACGCCAAACAGATCGTCATACCGGCGCGCCACAAGTGGCCAATCAAAGGTCTGCGCCACGTGGCGTCGCAACGATGGAGGCGCCGGGCGGGGGTGGGTGAGACGCCACACGGTCTTGCTAAAGAGATCGTCCTCGTCGTCGTAGAGACAGGCCGGATGTAGTTCTGCCGGAATGAGTTCGGGGTAGCTGAGCCGGTTGGGCAGCAACGGAAAGGCCCCGGCGCAGATCGCTTCCAGAACGCTGATGCCAAAGAACTCGTGGTCCGCCGTGCTGATCACCAGATCCGCCCGGTGCAGCAGGTCAAGATAGGCTTGGCGGGATTCTACATACCCCCAATGCACGATCCGGTCGGCCAGACGCAGGCGTGCGTCTCCGAACTCTTCAGGCTTGTTGCGAAAGTTTTCACCCGCCACCGCCAAACGGAAAGGAACGCCGGCTTCATGCAGGCGGTAGAGCAGGTGGAAGAAGCGGTCGGGCCGCTTGTCATATTCCCACCGCTGGTTCCAGACGATGAGCGGCGCTCCTTCGTTCGTAACCCTGTCTAGTTGTTCAAAATCGCTGTCCGGTGAAAAATCCGCACAGACGATGCCCACCGGTGCTACCAGGCTACGGCTGCGCACCGTATCGATGCGCGCCAGATGGTTGTAATCGGGGAAGTGTTTGAGCAGCCGGGGCAACTCGTCAAACCAGCTCTCCAGATGAAAACGAGTGTTGAAGATTACCCGATCCGCCGCGCACTGGCTGAGCCAGTTGATCATAGCGTAGCTGAGGTCAGGCTTCTCCCCTGGCCGCCAGGGGTAGGTAAGCTGGTTCTCGTGCATATAGCAGACCACCCACGTCGCCGGCGCCAGGATGTGGCGTGTCAAACCCAACCAGGCAGGCAGATTGACCATGTCGGTGGCAATGACCACATCGGGCGGGCCGCTCTCGTCTGCCAGGCGTTGGGCTTGGGCCGCCAGCTCCAGGACGCCCCCCTGCATCCGCCACTTCCAGAAACGGCCGGCCATTGTCACCAGCGTGACTCGGTGGCGACTATGGCGCTGATAGCCTTCGGCCCAGGCCCGGTGGCTGCCGGTGTGATAGGGCGAAAGCAGCCAGATCGACAGAGGTTGTTTCTTCATCAAGAATAGAGAGATGGACCACGGATTTGTGCAGATTGATCAGCAAACCGCCACTTGATCATCCGCGTCGATCCGCCCAATCCGCGGTCTATAGTTCTGTCTGCCTATCGTTCTGTCTGGACCTGCAACGCTATTCTTTGACTTCAAACGGCAGCCCTTCGGGCCAGACATCCCGCGGCTCATAGCCGAGGATGCGGCGCGCCGGTTCCAGGTCCAGCCGGTGCTCATATTTTGGTTTGCTGATAGCAAAGACGGTGACGGCCTCGCCAGGCGCCGGCTGTTCCGACTCGACACACCGTTCGTGAAAAAGTTGGGCGTCGCGATGGCTGAAAAAGACATCGTGGCCAATCCGGCTGTTCATAAGACCTTCGGCCTCTTTGGGGTTGCGCGGCAACCAGCCGATGCGGGCGTTGATGACCGAAATGTTATGGACCCGGGCGTACATGTCCCCAATGACCTCGGCCCAGACCTTGGTGAGTGCATAGTGATTGACCGGTTTGGGGCCATCCTCGATGCGGATGGTGCGGCCTTCGGGGTAGCCGTGACCGGTCACCGTCTGCAAGGTGCTGGCGAGCATCAGTCGCCGGACGCCAAATTCTCGTGCGGCGTCACAGATGTGATAGAGGCCGATCACATTGGGGTCGAGCAGCACATCCATAAAATCGGCATCATTGGGGTAAGCTCCCAGGTGGAGCACTGTATCCATGCCCTCGACAGCCTGGCGCACCTTGTCGCGGTCGTTCAGGTCGCCCTCGACGTAATCTTCCAGGCCAGGCGTAGGGCGACGGGCCAGACCACGCACGTAATGGCCGCGCGCTAACAAGTGCTGGCAAACCGGCTGTCCAATCGCCCCGGTGGAGCCGGTAACGAGGACGCGCCGGGGGATAGTGGCAGTTTGTGTCATGACAGGTTCGCTTTCTCTTGTATTCACGAGATTCGATAACGACAGGAATGGTCTAGTAGACCGTCAGCAAAGTTTTGCGCGGAGTTCGCACGCCCACGTGCGAACTCCGCGGGTGTCAAGACTTATTTGGTCAGATACCGGTTTTTCAGTATAAAGCCATTCGCGCCGGCGAGCAATTGTCAGCGGCCTATGTCTTGGGTACAGATGCGCCGGGATCACGCTAGTGGAGACGCCGGTATAGTTCCGAACTTGCCGGCGGTATCCTCTGAGTAGCCCGGGTAAGTTCACTGTCGCCCTCACGCTGTGATAAAATATCTGGTACGCTAAAGTTTACCCAATACTGGAGCACAAAAAGGAACCCATGACTACAGCCACACCGCCTCGCGTCGCGGTCGATTCGACCGACGCCGGGATCTACACCATCCATACCCATGCAGACGGGCCAAGCGGCGCACTGCCGCTCGACCACGAACTGCTGCTCAACGCACCCAGCGGCGAAATTTTTGGCCTGAGCCTCAACGCCGGCATGGGGTGGGACCCAAAGCTGTTGCGCAACAAGGAATTCCTGATCCTCAGCACCCAGGGTGGTATCCGCGCCCCCGACGGCCAGCCGGTTGCGCTTGGCTACCACACCGGACACTGGGAAGTCGGGCTGTTGATGCAGGCGGCAGCCAAAGAACTGGCCGCACAGAGCGCCATCCCCTTTGCCGGTTTTGTCACTGACCCGTGCGATGGCCGCTCACAGGGCACGGTTGGCATGTTCGACAGCCTGCCCTACCGCAATGACGCCGCCATTGTGCTGCGCCGGTTGATCCGCTCGCTGCCCACCCGCAAAGGGGTGATGGGGGTTGCCACCTGTGACAAGGGGCTGCCGGCCATGTTGTTGGCCCTGGTCTCGCAGCGCGACCTCCCCACGATCCTCGTCCCCGGCGGCGTGACGCTCGCGCCCACCGAGGGTGAAGATTCGGGCAAGGCGCAGACCATCGGCGTACGCTACGCCCAGGGTCTGATCACGCTGGAAGAGGCGGCGGAGATCGGCTGCAAGGCGTGCGCCTCGCCCGGCGGCGGCTGCCAGTTTTTGGGCACCGCCGCCACCAGCCAGGTCGTGGCCGAGGCGCTGGGGATGACGCTGGTTCATGCCGCGCTGGCGCCTTCGGGCCAGCCCATCTGGCTCGACCTGGCGCGGCGTTCGGCCCAGGCGCTGCTCCATCTGGAGGCCAACAAGATCACGACCAGACAGGTGCTCACCGAGGATGCGCTGCACAACGCTATGGCCGTCCATGCAGCCTTTGGCGGGAGCACCAATCTGCTGCTCCACATCCCGGCCATAGCGTATAGCGCCGGTCTGCCCCGCCCCACGGTCCAAGATTGGCAGCGCATCAACCACCAGGTGCCGCGCCTGGTGGATGTCTTGCCCAACGGCCCCACCGGCTATGTCACGGCCCAGGTCTATCTGGCCGGCGGCGTGCCCGAGGTGATGCTCCATCTGCGCAACCTGGGGCTGCTGCGTCTCGACGCCATGACCGTGCATGGCCGCCCGCTGGGCGATCTGCTCGACGAGTGGGAACAGAGCGAACGCGAACAGGATGGCGTGGACCCCGACCTGGTGATCATGGACCCGCAGGGGGCGCGAGACCGGGGCCTGAAGAGCACCGTGACCTTCCCCATCGGCAACCTGGCGCCCGAAGGTTCGGTGGTCAAGAGCACGGCCATCGACCCCAGCAAGGTGGATGCCGACGGCGTCTATCGCAAAGTAGGCCCGGCGCGCGTCTTTACCAGCGAAAAGGCAGCCATGGCGGCCATGAAAGGGCTGGAAGGGAAACCGATCCAGGCAGGCGATATCATCTTTGTCATCGGCTGTGGACCAATGGGCAGCGGCATGGAGGAGACCTACCAACTAACCGCATCGCTCAAGCATCTGCCCTGGGGCAAAGAGGTGGCATTGGTCACCGACGCCCGCTTTAGTGGGGTCAGCACAGGGGCCTGCATCGGCCATGTGGGGCCGGAGGGGCTGGCCGGCGGCCCCATCAGCCGTGTTCGCGAAGGGGACACGATCCAGATTGTGATCGACACGGTCAACCTGACCGGCAGCCTGGACCTGGTGGGACATGACGGCCAAATCTATGGTCCGGAAGAGGGCGCCCGCGTCCTGGCGAGCCGCGAGCCGCACCCCGATATTGCGCCCGACCCGCGCCTGCCGGACGACACACGCCTCTGGGCGGCGCTGCAAAACGCCAGCGGCGGCACCTGGGGCGGCTGTGTCTACGATGTGGACCGGATCATCGAGTTGCTGGAGGCAGGCAAGCAGGCGCTGAATGGCTCTGTGGTATAATCACGCCGAAAGCGGATAGAGCGGTATCGAAACCTGTTGCCCAGTTCCGCCTCCGGGCTGGGGAAGACCTGGCCAGCAGGTTTCAAGCCAACCACAGTAGGAGATTCTTGATGACTGCAACACTTGTGGTGCCACCACCGGAAAGAACAAAAAAGCCAGCGCATAACAACCAGACCTTGCCGCTTTTTGCCGGTGATCGGCTTTCGCGCGCCGAGTTCGAACGGCGCTATCACGCCCGCCCTGAAATCAAAAAGGCTGAACTCATCGAGGGAGTTGTCTATATGCCATCACCCGTACAATATAAGCGACATGGCAATCCTCACTTATATCTCGGTGGGTGGCTCACCACTTACCTTGCAAATACACCAGGGGTGGAAGGTGGCGACAACGTCACGGTGCGGCTTGACAACCAGAACGAACCTCAACCCGATCTGCTTCTACGCCTGGATCGGGTGTTGGGTGGGCGTTCCTTCATCGGTCCCGATGACTATGTGGAAGGCGCGCCCGAGTTGATCGTCGAAATCGCCGCCACCAGCGCCAGCTATGATCTGCATGACAAGAAACACGTCTATGCCCGCAATGGTGTGGCCGAGTATCTGGTTGCGCTCACCTATGAAGAACGGGTCGTCTGGTTTATCCTACGCGAGGGCGAATATGAGGAACTGCAACCCGATGCCGACGGCATCTTGCGCAGCGAGGTTTTTCCCGGCCTCTGGCTGCAACCATCCGCCCTCTGGGAGAACGATCTCGCCGGCCTGCTGGCCGTAGTGCAACGGGGGCTGGCGTCGGAAGAACACCGGGCGTTTGCGGAGCGGTTGCAAGGGGGAGCGGTTGTTCGGGAATAGCCAGTGAGTGGGCAACACTCAGTTGGAATCCATTATCCACTCAACTAAGGTAGAGCGTGCCACAAGATTTTCTTACCAACTTTGCCAACCTCCGTACTCAAGGCGGTCCTCACTGGACAGCAATTACGCGCCACAAAGCCCCTAATAAACCACTTCTACTTCTAACGGTGCTCGATCTCTTTGCTCAAGGAGCGATCCAAGTAAATCTAATCGAACCAAATGCCGAGTTAGGAGAATTGTTTGCGTTATACTGGGGATTGGTAATGCCCATAGAACGGCGGGGCAATTTAGCCATGCCGTTTTTTCATCTACGTAGCGAAGGTTTTTGGCACTTGGTGGCACAGCCTGGTAAAGAAGCCAAACTTACCGGTCTCAGCACAATCACATCTCTAGGGCAACTTCATGAATTCGTACTTGGAGCAAGGCTGGATGAGGAATTATTTGTGCAAATACAGCAACCTGCGGCACGTACGTTGTTCAGGACTCTATTAATCGAGACCTACTTTGCCCCAGAACTGCACAGTATCCTCTTGGCACAAGGTGAGACAAACGTCGAAGCTTTCCGCTACAGTCAAGCGTTGATTGAAATTGCACACTCCACGAAAAAAGTCAAAGAAGCTCCAGATGCCGATCTTTATGTGGCGGGGCCTGTGCGCGCTCAAGGCTTTCGACGCATAGTCGTTGCTGCCTATGATCACAGATGCGCATTCTGTGGGATTCGTATGCAAACTGCCGATGGTCGCACTGTGGTAGATGCTGCTCATATCAAGCCGTGGAGCGTTAGCTATAACGACGATCCGCGCAACGGACTTGCTTTGTGCAGGTTATGTCACTGGACTTTCGACGCGGGATTACTCGGTGTCTCGGATCAATATACGCTTTTGGCCGCAACGCAACTCAGTGTTGCCCCAAATTTGCCTGGACATCTCGTAACACTGACTGGCCGAAACATTTTCTTGCCAGATGATGACGGATTACGGCCAGACAAAGAAATGCTAAAGTGGCACCGAAGACATCTATTTGGAGAAAGATGACTGCGTGTTTTCACTCACCACCGCGAGAATCCGCTGTCAGCCCTACCCCCGCTGCACGTACCACTCGCGCCGCATGATCTCGCGCAGCCCATCCTCGTCGATCTCCACGCCCAGCCCCGGCCCCTGCGGCACGGCGACGCAACCCTCTTCATCCAACACAAAGGGCGTCTTGAGATAGCCTTTGCCGATGATCGTCTTGCCATCCTCGCGCCAGTCGTTGACCTCGTTGTGCTCCTGCACGAGGAAGTTGGGCAGGCAGGCATCCAGTTGGATCGAGGCGGCCAGCGCCAGCGGGCTAAGCGGCGCATGGAGCGCAACTTTTGCATAGCCGGCCTCGGCAATGGCGGCGATCTTCTTGCACTCGGTGACTCCACCGGCATGAGCAATGTCCGGCTGGACCACGGCCAGCGCGCCGCGGGCAATAGCGTCGAAGAAGACCCACTTTCCCATCCACCGTTCGCCGGCGGCAATGGGTGCGCTCGTCTGGCGGGTGATCTCGGCCAGCACATCGACCCGCTCGATAGGCATCGGCTCCTCGACAAAGAGCGGGCGGTGCGGCTCCAGCGCGTGGATCAGCTGGATGGCAATGCGCGGGTGTGGATTGTGGATGTCCACCGCCACGTCCACACCGGGACCGGCGCCCTCGCGCACGGCGGCAAAGAGCTCGGCAAAGCGGTCCACTTGATCGGTCGCCGCCAGCCCCTCGCCGGGGCCAAAGTGGACCTTGAGTGCCCGAAAGCCCCACTCCTGTACGAGGATGCGCGCTCCCTCTTTCCACACTGCAGGGTCATCGCTGCGCCGGGGTTGGCCGGCGGGCGGGTGCCCTTTGGGCGCAGCGCGGTAGGGCAGCCCCGGTTCGACCACGTGGGGCAACGCCCCGCCGGTGGCGCGGTACATCTTCACCCGGTCGCGGCATGCGCCGCCCAGCAGTTGGTACACCGGCAGGCCGGCGGCCTTGCCCGCAATATCCCACAGCGCCATGTCGATGCCGCTGATGGCGCTCATGGTAATGGGGCCGCCCTTGTAGCCAATGCCGGCGTTGTATAGCTCTTCCCACAGCGCCTCGATGCGCCGCGGGTCTTTGCCAAGCAGGAATGGCTCCAGCCGGCGCACCTCGGCGATGACACTGTCGGCGTGGTTCTCCAAAAAAGGCTCGCCCAGGCCGACAAGACCTTCGTCCGTGTGGATCTTGAGCCAGACCCAACTGGGTGGCACTTTGAGCAGTTCGAAGTGGGTGATTTTCATAGTCGTTCAGATCATGGATGTGTGGACGAGGATTGCATTTTTTGAACACAGATTGGCACAGATTTGCATGGATGGGAGATGCGATCTGGGTAAATCTGTGCCAATCTGTGTTCGATAAAAACCTTGCCACTGCGTGTAAACGGTGGCACCACAGGAAATCGTGGAGTACATCGCACTGGCCGGAAAATGCATGGTCGTACAGGAGAGCTCACCGGCCAGTGCGATGTACTCCACTGTCCTCCACGTTATTCTGTGGTGCTACCGTGTGCGCTGGCATTGTGCTATACTAATCCTGTGCATTTTACTATGTTACCTGAAGCGGAGTTTGCCTGCAAATGGCCCCTGTGAACTTGCAAATGGATCACAGCAGCGAGGATACGCAGACACGGTTGAACGCACTGGCCGCTGCCCTCGACAGCACCCCGGTCATCACCTGGCTGGCGCAGCAACGCAAGCTGGGGACACTCGACCGGGCGACGCTGCGCCGCGGCGTGATGATGCGCATGATCTGGCAGGTTGCCTATTACACGAGCACCTCGCTCGTCGCCAATATCGACTATTTATTGGGGCGGTCCGCGTGGGAGAGCGATGTGCGCGCCACCCTGGCTGTCGATATCTGCGCCATGCGCAGCGCGTTCGCCGCGGCGGGGCATCGGCTTGCGTACAGCAACGGGCCGCGCAAAGGGTATTATATACGTGGGCGTCCCGAACTCGATCCGCAATTGGTGAGAGGGATTCGTGGGGCGGTGGCCGAGGTGGACCCGGCACAGCTGGCAATCATCGGCCGCCATTCGGCAGCAGAACGATTTGAACAAGCAGCAGCGATGATTGAATTTGTCCAGCGCGCCGGAGCATTGCGTCTGCGCCAGCGGCAGCCTCACCTGAGTGAAGCGGAAGCATTGTACCGGGTTCGTCAGGGAAAGACCAACTAAACGATGCAGACCGAGAAAAAACCCAGCTTTCCTGAATTTTCGCGCCTGGTGATCGATGCACTGGAAGCAGCGCAGGTTCAATATATGGTGGGCGGTTCGGTTGCCCTGGCAGCGTGGGCAGAACCCCGTACAACCATTGACATCGACCTCGTGATCAATCTGCCCATCGAACAGGTATACGTCCTTTCCCAACAACTGATCCAGCGAGAGATGCTGGTTCCTTACGATATCCTTCTCGACCTACTGTTGCAAGAGGAGGGAGATTTGCCCGTCCATGCGATTCATCTCTCAACCGGCTTTAAGGCCGAGCTATTTTTACTGCGACCTGGAGACACTTTCCGAGAGACGGCGCTAGAGCGCCGCCTGTTGGTGACTTTGGGTGCGCCTCTCGGTGATGTGTATGTACAATCCCCTGAAGATTTGATTATCTACAAACTACGCTACTTCAAACTAAGCGGTCAGACCAAACACATGCGCGATATCCGCAGCATCCTGGTGACGATGGGCCAGGAACTGGATTATGCCTATATCCAGAGGTGGCTTGAACATTTCAATTTACACAGCGCCTGGCATCAGGCTCAAGGTTGGATGGATACGGCATAGTCCATGTGAGAGGAGAGCACTATGACCCGACCCTATACCCCCACCGACGCCACCATCCGCGCCTGGGTGGGTGACCAGTCCTTCTCGCGCGGGCAGGGTTACTACCGCCAACACGCCATCACCAATCCGCGGCGCCAGGGGGATACGCTCAAGGCGCACTGTTTTGGCTCGGCGCCTCAACCCTATCGCGTCGAGGTCACGCTGGGGGAAGACCGGATCGTCAGTGACCGCTGTTCCTGTCCCATTGGCAGCCACTGTAAACATGGAGCGGCGCTCCTCCTCACTTGGGTCAACGATGCAGACGCCTTCACCGTGGTCGAGGAACTGGCGGCCGGTCTCGACCGCCTCAGCAAGGCGGACCTGGTCGCGCTGGTGACCAAAATGGTCGACCGCCACCCCGACCTGGAACAGTTGCTCGAACTGTCGGTGCTGAGCGCCGGGGCCAAGACCCACTCGCTCGACCCCGCGCTGGTCGAGCGCCAGGTTGATGCCGTCTTCAACAATATCGACTACGAGTACGGCTCTGAAATCGATGTGGCCGAGCAACTGGCCGCTATCAAAGAGTTGGGCGACGGCTACGCCGGGAAGGAGGAGTGGCGCAACGCTGCCCTGGTCTACAAGACCGTGATCGAAGGGGTCTTGGAAAACTATGGCATGTTCCATGACGAGGGCGGCGAGCTTGGGGAGGTGGTCAACGAGTGCGTCAGCGCATTGGAACCCTGTCTGGCCAACGCCCAAGACCCGGCACTGCGCGAGTTGATCCTGCGTACGCTCTTTGACACCTATCACTGGGATGTAGACTACGGTGGCATCGACATGGGCTACGAGGCTGATGATCTCATTCTGGCCTTTGCCACACCCGCCGAAAAGCGTCAGGTGGTCGAATGGGTGCAACAAGTGATGCCGGCCGGCGACAGTTGGAGCGACAGCTATCACCGCCAGCGCTACGGCCACTTTTTGTTAAGCCTCCAGGCCGATGAGCTGGATGACGAAACGTTTCTGCGCATCTGCCGCGAGACCAGTCGTAGCCACGACCTGGTGCAGCGCCTGTTGCAGTTGCAGCGCGTGGAAGAGGCCATTGCCGCCGCCCAACGGAGCAGTGATTACGATCTGCTGACGATGGAAGAGATCTTTGCCGAACACGAACAGGAGCAGCTCTTTAGCCGCCTGATGCTCGAACGGGCGCGTACCAGCCAGGACCGGCGCATCCATGAATGGCTGAAAGCCTGGGCGGAGCAGCGCGGCGACACCGCCACCGCGTTGCACTATGCCGAAACGCTCTTCTGGCAACAACCTTCTACGGCGAGTTACCGGGAACTCAAAAAACTGGCCCAACAGAGCGGACAATGGGCAGCGCTCCAGCCCAAGATAATGGCGCAACTGGCCGCTGAACCCCGCTATCACCCAATCCGAATCCAGCTCCATCTGGAAGAAAGCGAGATCGACCAGGCGCTGGCGCTGTTGCAGGCTCCGCAAACCCCGCAGTGGATGGTCTTTGGCGCATCTATCCAACTGGAGGTAGCCAGGGCCGCCGCCGAGCCACGGCCCCACGCCGCTATCGACATCTACTTAAAAAACGCTCGCCAGCTGATCGCCCAACGCAACCGCACGAGCTATGCCGCAGCCGCTGACCGGTTGGCCGCTGTGCGCGACCTCTATCGCAAACTGGGCGAAGAAGAGGGCTGGCGCCAACTCATCGCCAACCTGCGCCAGGAACATCGCACCTTGCGTGCCTTGCAAGATGAACTGAACAAAGCTGGATTATAATCAAACAAGGAGAACTTCATGCCCGGCCCGATCAATCGCACTGCACAGAACGCCATCGTCGCCCCGCAGCCGCTCGCCGTCGAAGAGGGCGCCAAAGTGCTCATGGCCGGCGGCAACGCCATCGACGCCGCCGTGACCTGCGCTTTCGTCCAGGCCATTGTCGACCCGCAGATGTGTGGCATCGGCGGCTATGCCTGCCTGAACCTCCACCTGGCCTCGCCAGAGGGCGGCGCTGGCGAGGCAAGAAAAGTGGGCCTGGACGCCCCAGCACTGGCCGGCGCGAACGTGACGCCGGAGATGTGGGTAGACAAGGTGATCGGCCCTAATCCCGATGGCTGGGGCTACTTTTTGCAGGGCAAAGTCAACGATGCGGGCTATACGTCGATCTGCACGCCCGGCTGGGTCAAGGCTATGGCGACGATCCTGGACCGCTGGGGCACGATCTCGTGGGCGGCAGCGTTAGAACCGGCGGCGCGAATAGCCGAAGAAGGCTTCATCGTCGGCGAACGCATGGGCACCCGCTGGCTGATGCGGGCAAAGTATCCCGAAGCGTGCGAACTGCTCGACTATATTCGTTTGAACCCCGAAGCCAGCCGCATCTATCTCAAGGCGGACGGTACCCCCTACCGCGTGGGCGAACGGCTGCGCAATCCCGACTACGCCCGCACGCTCCGTCACCTGGGCGAGCGTGGACCGGATGATTTCTATCACGGCGAACTGGCGCAGCGCATGAGCGCCGATCTGGCTGCCAACGACGCTTATGTGACAGCCGGAGATCTGGCCGGTTACCAGTTGCGGACCGATCAACTCGTCACCGGCAGCTATCGGGGCCACACCGTCACCAGCGCTACGGCGCCCCACGGCGGGCCGACGCTGATCGCCATTCTCAACATTTTGGAAGGCTATGATCTGGCCGCCCTTGGCCACAACTCGCCGGAATACATCTACCAGGTTGGCATGGCGATGAAGGCCGCCTTTGCCGACCGCAACCGCTTCATGGCCGACCCCGAATTTATCGATGTGCCCATCGAGTGGATGATGTCCAAGGAGCGCGCTGCCGAATGGCGCGACCATATCGACGCCGGCAAACCCATCGAAGAGGCCGCCTTCACGCCCACCGGCACGCCCGATACAACCCACGTCAGCGTGGTGGACCGCCACGGCAATTGCGTGGCGCTCACCCATTCGCTGGGCGCATCATCGGGGGTGATCACGCCGGGGCTGGGCTTTATGTACAACAATTCGATGATCAATTTTCACCCGCTGCCCGGCCACCCTAATTCGATTGCGCCGGGCAAGGGGCGCACCACGGGCATGGCTCCGACCCTGGTATATCAAGGCGACAAACCGCTGATCGTGCTCGGATCGCCCGGCGCAACGCGGATCATCACCTCGAATGTGCAGGTGATCCTCAATGTGCTCGACTTTGGCATGAGTGTGACCGATGCCGTCCATACGCCACGCTTCGACTGCCAGCTCAATACGATCCGCTGTCACGCCCGCATTCCCGAATATGTCTGCGCCGAGGTGCGCAAAAAGCACCCCATCGAGCGCTTCCCGCAGAGTCACGGCGGCTTTGCGCTGGTCCATGCGATTACAATCGACCCGGCCACCGGCGCGCTCGCCGGCGCCGCCGACACGGGGGCGGATGGGATGGCGTTGGTGGTGTAGGTGCGTTGCACGCTTGCGTGCGATGCACCTGGTTGCAGGCAGCCCTCACGTGCAACGCACCTTACAGGTGCATCGCACGGACTGGTGCGTTGCACGCTTGCGTGCGATGCACCTGGTTGCAGGCAGCCCTCACGTGCAACGCACCTTGCAGGTGCATTGCACGGGCGGCACCGCGCGGGAACAGCATACAACGGCTGAATCACATCAGGCATCGGCTTTTTGTCCCATCTTTGCTGCTGATCTGGTTGATTCCGCAAAGCTGTGATACAATCCCTTCAGTTCACTGTAAGATCACCAACAGCACACACCTCCCCCATGCCACCGAGAATGAATTTCGCCGCCGAACTGGAATCGTACCTGCACCACCTGGCCGCCGACCGCCATCACACGGTGGCCGAAACGTCGCGCTATGGCTATTTGCAGACTTTGCTCAACGCCGCCGGTCTGCACGGGCCGGGGCCGGTCATCCACGCCCTGATCCACCCCAGCAGCAGCGGTGCGGGCATCCCCGACCTGGGCCTCTTTAGCGCCGAACAGACCGATGGGGACCGCCCGGCCCACGGCGTGGTCGAGGTCAAGCCGGCCAGCGCCAATCTCTTTGCCCTGGCGCAGAGCGAACAGGTGCGCCGCTATCTGCTCCACTACGGCCAGGTGTTGGTGACCAACTACTACCAGTTTCTGCTGGTGACAATGGACGAGCACGGTGCGCCCCGGCCCGAAGAACAGTACCGGCTGGCCGCCGACGAAGCCGAGTTCTGGGCCGCGGCGGCGCTGCCTGGCCCGCTGGCCCAGCGCCACGCCGCCGCACTGCTCGAATATCTCAGCCGGGTCATGCGCCGCGGGGCACCGTTGCGCACCCCGCAAGAGGTGGCGCAGATGCTGGCCTCGTATGCGCGCGAGGCGCGGGCGCGGCTCGACCAGGGTGGGGTGGACCTCTCGACGCTCGACCGCATCCGCCGCCAGTTGGAAGAGGCGTTGGGGCTGCACTTCGAGGCGCAACGGGGCGAGGCTTTCTTCCGCTCGTCGCTGGTGCAGACGCTCTTTTATGGCGTCTTCTCGGCCTGGGTGCTCTGGCACGAGGAGCGGCCCACACGCATCGACGCGTTTGACCTCTGGCGCGACACCCGCCGTCTCTCGATCCCGGCGGTGCGGCTGCTCTTTGAACAGTTCTCGGCCCCCTCGCAACTCGACCCGCTCAACCTGGAAGAGGTGTTGCGCTGGACGGCCAATGCGCTCAACCGGGTGGAGCGGGGCGCGTTCTTTGCTCGTTTTCGCCAGGGCGAGGCGGTGCAATACTTCTACGAACCCTTTCTGGAGGCGTTTGACCCCGAACTGCGCACGCAACTGGGCGTCTGGTATACGCCACCCGAAGTGGTGGAGTACATGATCGCCCGCGTCGACGCCGCGCTGCGTGACGAACTGGGCATCGCCGCCGGGCTGGCCGACCCGCGCGTCACCGTGCTCGACCCCTGTTGCGGAACCGGGGCCTATCTGGTGAGCATCATGCGGCTGGTCTATGCCCGGCTGGCCGGCGAGATGGGGCCGGCGCTGGCGGGCCAACTGGTGGCGGAAGCGGCGCGCACGCGGCTCTTTGGCTTTGAGATCTTGCCCGCGCCCTTTGTGGTGGCCCATTTGCAGATCGGCGCGCTGCTGGCCGGTGAGTTCCACGCCCCGTTGCGCAGCGGGGAACGGGCCGGGGTCTATCTGACCAATGCGCTCACTGGCTGGGTGCGCGAGCAGCAGCCGCCCCTGGCCGACAACTTTCTCGCCCGCGAATCCGAGGCGGCGGCGGGGGTGAAACAGGAGCAGGAGATCCTGGTGGTGTTGGGCAACCCGCCCTACAGCGGCTATGCCGGGCTGGCCATCGACGAGGAGCGCAACCTGGTGGAGGCCTACCGCACCACCGTGGCCGCCCCGCGACCCCAGGGCCAGGGGCTCAACGACCTCTATGTGCGCTTCTACCGCATGGCCGAACGGCGCATCGTCGAGCTGAGCGGGCGCGGCGTGGTCTGTTTTATCTCCAACTACTCGTGGCTCGATGGCCTCAGCCACACGGGGATGCGCGAACGCTATCTGAATGAGTTTGATACGGTCTGGATCGACAACCTACACGGCGACCGCATCATCAGCGAACGAGCGCCCGATGGACGGAGCAGCGCCACGGTCTTTGCCATGCGCGGCCACTCGCCCGGCATCAAAGTGGGGACGGCCATTGCGCTGCTGGTGCGAAAGCAGACGCACGAAGGAGCAGCGCGCCTCCACTATCGCGACCACGACGAGGCCGACGCTGATGCACGGCGCGCGCAGTTGCTGGCAACGCTGCGTGAAGAGAATTTTGCCGAAAATTACATCACAGTGGAGCCGGAACTGAAGCTGGGGTTGCCCTTCAAACCCCGCGGGGGTGAAGACCAGCCGCGACGCGTTTCTGATTGATATCGACAAGGAGAGACTGGTAGAGCGGCTAAGGGATTATTTCGATCCATCCAACAGCAATAATAGAGTCGCAGAGTTGTATCCAGATGCAATGAGGACAATTCGTCGGTTTGATGCAGAAACTGCGCGAGCATACTTGGTTCAGCGTGGTCTACTGTCGGAAAATATAGTCAGGCATGCTTACCGACCGTTCGATGTTCGATGGCTTTATTGGGAAGCGGAAACCAAGTTTGTTGATGAAAAGCGCTCTGAATACTTTCCCCACATCCGAACTGATGAAAACCCTTGGATCACTAGCTCGCGCAAGACCAGGCGAGATTGGGATCCCCCTCAATACGTCCGCAGCATTGGGAGTCTACATTTAGACGAGCGCGGGGCCAGCTTCTTCCCCCTCTACCTCTACGACGAGGACCCCGGCCAGCTTTTCCAGGGCCGCCGCGAGAACCTGAGTGCGCCGGCGCAGCGTTATCTGGGCCAGGTGGGGGCCGGGGCGGCCGCGCTCTTTTACCACACGCTGGCCGTGCTCCATGCGCCCGCCTACCGGGCCGAAAATGCCGGGGCGCTGCGCCAGGATTGGCCGCGCGCGCCGCTACCCGCGTCGGGCGAGGCGCTGGCTGCATCCGCCGCGTTGGGCGAACGGGTGGCCGCGCTGCTCGACGCTGAGCGACCCGTCCCCGGCGTCACTACGGGTGAGGTCGAGCCGGCGCTGCGGGCGGTGGCCGTTTTTGACTTTGTGGGCGGCGTGCCCGACCTGGCCGTCACCGCCGGGTGGGGCTATGCGGGGCAGGGCGGTGTCACCATGCCGGGCCGCGGTCGCGTCGCAGAGCGGGCGGGCGAGGAGGGGGCGTCCACGCTCGACATCTATCTCAACGCCACGACTTTCTGGCGCAACGTACCGGCGCCGGTGTGGGAGTATACGCTGGGGGGCTACCAGGTGCTCAAGAAGTGGTTGAGCTATCGCGAGGCTGCGCTCCTGGGCCGCCCGCTCACGGTGGGGGAGGTGGCCGAGTTCACCCACATCGCCCGCCGCATCGCCGCGCTGCTGGCGCTGGCCGCTGTGTTGGATGCGAATTACCGGCGGGTGGCTGGCGCGTAGGGCGCCGGTGCGTTGCACCTGCAAGGTGCGATGCACCTTTGGCGGCGGCTTGAGATTTCGGCGCGATATCCCTGCGCCGCTCGTGCGTGTACCCACAGGGTGCGTTGCACGTGGGGCGAGGTTACAATCAGGTGCATCGCACGCCAGCGTGCAACGCACCGGCTGACAACCTAGACTTTAGAATCGTGCGAAGTTCGCTTACAATTCTACCCTGGAATTCATTCCCCCAAAAGTGAATCAAACGGTCCAAGAACAAAGCAAAGGAGGAACCCCATGCGACTCGGCATGGTCGGCGGGTTGCCGGCCGATTTTCGCGCCATTACAACCGAGCATCTAGAGGCGGTGCGGGCGCTCGACCTGACCGCCGCCTGTTTCCACAGCGCAGGCGAGCGGCTTTTTGAGGTCACCAGCGAAGAGTGCCGGCGAGTCCGGCAACTGTACGCCGAGACGGAGATGAATCTATCCCAGTTTGGCATCGGCTACAAAGAGTGTCTCTTCCACCCCGACCTGGCGGAACGCGATGCGGCCGTGCGCAAGATTCACCGCGGCATCGAGATCGGGCGTGAACTGGGTGCATCCGTGGTGCTGATCCGCACCGGCAGCCTAAATCCTGACGGTTCGTATGCGCCTTCGCGCAAGAACCACGAACCCGGCTGTATGGAGCGGCTGGTCGAAACCTTACGCCGTGTGGCCGACAAGGCCGAGGCCGAAGGGCAACCCATCGTCATCGAGACCCATGTCCTCACGATCATGAATTCGCCGGAGACCAACCGCGCTGTGGTGCAGGCCGTTGGCTCGGATAACATCCAGATTGTGATGGACTATGTCAATCACTTTCAGACCCTCAGCCAGGTCTACGACAGCGCAACACGCATCAACCACATCTTTGACGTGATGGGGGCGCTCTGTCCCGTCGGGCATTGCAAGGATATCAGCGTGCGCAACGGTTTTGTGATGCACTACGATGAAGAGATCCCTGGTGAGGGCGAACTGGACATTGCCACGGCGCTGCGCCGCTGGCACGAACTGCGGCCAGATGGCTACATGCTGCTCGAACACTTACCCGACGAACTCTACCCGCTGGCCGCCCGCAACGTCCACCGGATTGCCAAAGAGGCAGGGGTGCCGATCACATAATGCGTAATACGTAATGCGTGATGTCCCTAACGCATTACGCATTACGCATTACGCATTACGTTCACCTCGTCCACATGCGTTGGCGGACGTAGTCGGCTTCGTCGGAGGCGAGGAAGGCGAGGAGACGAGCTACGCCGGCGGGTTCACCCAGATGGGAGTCAGCGACGGCCTGGTCAAAGTTGCGACCGGTGCGTTCACTTTCGGTCTTGATGACGCCGAGCTTCAGCTCGGTGGCGATGCCGCCGGGGCAGACCACGTTGACGCGGATGCCCCGGTTGGCCAGGTGTCGTTCGAGGGTCATGCCCAGGCCGTTGACTGCACCTTTGCTCGTACCATAGGCAATCGAGGAGCTGCCGCCCGTCACCCCCGCGCCCGAGGCGATGAGGATCATCACCCCTTTGCTCTCGGCCAGTAAGGGGGTAGCGTACTTCGTGGCCAGAAACATCCCCTTGACGTTGACATCCAGGACAAACTCGAAGGTCTCTAGCGGGAACTCTTCGGGCTGGAGGTATTGGCCCTGCAAGACGCCTGCTGCGCCGATGAGGACATCGAGCCGGCCGTGGCTGGCCCGCACCTTGTCGAAGAGCGCCGCCATCTGCCCGGCGTCGCGCACATCGATCTGGTGGAAGGTGGCGTCACCCCCGCGGTCGCGGATGGCGGTCGCCAGGGTCTGCCCCTGCTCGGCCTTGATGTCGGCGATGATCACACGCGCCCCGCGGGCGGCGCACAATTCCGCCGTCGCCCCGCCGATGCCCTGAGCGCCGCCGGTGATCAGGATGACTTTGCCGCGGATGTCGGCAACTGGTTCGGTCATAGTTTTCTCCATTTGTGAGTAAAGAAAAACAGCGGAACACAGAGAACACGGAGGAGGCGCAGAGAGCACAGAGAGATTGAGGAGATTCTTAGAAGCTGTCTGGAACGGCTCGGTGCGTTGCACTCGCAGAGTGCGATGCACCTGGACCGCCGGGCTTTCCTGAGGTGCAACGCACCTTGCAGGTGCATCGCACCAATGTGGACCTTCCTTTTCAGACAACCTCTTAGAGATTCTCTCTGTGCTCTCCGTGTCTTCTCTGCGCCCTCTGTGTCCTGCTTTACAGTTCTGGCGGGATTTGATAGTTCAACTGCCAGATCGAATCGGCGGGCGGAGTCTGGTCGCCGTATTGCATACTTTTGAACTCGTGCAGCCGCGGCAGGATCTCGTCGTTCCAGATGCGTTCGATCTCGATAAAAGTGAGGGGGCGGCGCTGGGCCGGTGGGTGGGCGGCATAGTCGGCGAGTAATTGAGCCGCCTTTTCGCCCAGCCAGCGCACTTCGTCGGCGACCATGCGCTCGCCGGTGCGCCGGTCGGATTGGCGGGCGTTTGGCCCCATAGCGAAATGTAGACCCTGTTCGTCCTCCGGCGGGAAGCGGGATACATCGACACAGCCGGGTTCCACCGCCCAGAGCAGCGAGGTTTCCACCTTGCCGGCGTGGTCGCCAGTGGACTTGCCATCCTCGTCAAAGCCAGGTTGGTTGGCCTCGAAGTCGGGCAGGCCGTATAACCGCATGGCAAAGTGCGGCTGCAAAATTTCCAGCAATGTCTTGAGATCTTGCCAGTTGGGGCCATAGTGACCGGTGAGCAGAATGGCGGCGTGAAAGCCCAGCGCATCGGCTGCCCGCAGGTGATAGCAGACGTTTTTGAAATGGACCCAGGGCGGCACGGCAGTCAGCCAGGGCCGTACCTCGCCCACCCACTGCGCCGCCCAGCCGGCATAGAGCCCAACTTCGTGGATATGCCAGTAATCGGGCGGGGCGACAATACCGCCGTGCGCCCGCGCTGCTGCACAGCAGATGGCGTGCGCCTTGAGCGCATCCAGCCCCAACGTATTCTGCGGCCCGTGGGGCTCGCACAGGCCATAGGAAAAATAAACGACCGGGCAGGCGGCAAAGGCTGCCTCCAACTCGTCGGGGAACATCCGTTCCCAGCGGACTTCGCGCATGGTTGATCCTCCCGAAAAGCAACAGCGTTCACAGAGCGCACAGAGATTTGCACAGAGAACACAGAGAAAAGCAGAGGAAGACTCTGTGTTCTCTGTGAACCGCTTTTTTACCCCGTTGCGCCTTTCACGCTCCAGACTGAGCCAGAGGTGTACGTGTTGCGCTCAGAAGTGAGAAATTCAATCACTTCGGCCACCTCTTCTGGATCGGAATAACGACCGATGGGATTGCCGGGATTGGCGAGGAATTCGGGCGTAAAGCGGGGCACGACCATATCGGTAAGCGCCCGCCCCGGTTCGACGCCGTTGACAAAGACATTCTGCTTGGGGTAGGCGTTGCCCAATGCGCCGATAAACGAGTAGACTGCCCCCTTTGAAACGCCGTAGGGAACCTGATTGGTCGCCCCATGCCGCGCCCCCGACGTGATGGTGACACAGCGCCCCCACCCGCGCGCCAGCATATGGGGGATGGTGGCCTGGTGGGCATAGAAGACGCCGTAGACGTTGATCTTCATCACCTTGTCAAACTGGGCGGCAGTCTGTTCGAGAAAGGGTTTTTCCCAGCCGAGGATGCCGGCGCAGCAGACGAGGATGTCGAGCCGATCAAAGTGTTCGACCGTCTGCGCCACCATCTCATGGACTGCGACCTCATCCGTCACATCGGTATGAAAGTAAAGGGCCTCCTGGCCGAGCGCCTGAATCTCATGGACAGTGGCTTGCCCCTGCTCGTCGAGCAGGTCGGCGATGACGATATCGCGGCCTTCTTCAGCCAGGCGGAGCGCCGCCGCCCGGCCCAGGCCGCGCGCCCCACCGGTGATGATCGCAACGCGCCGTTCCTTCGGCGCGGCAAAACGGAGATTGGGCACAGTAATGTCCTCACAGGTAGATCGGTAGTGATCTATGGATGATGATTGGGGTTATTGACCGCAAAACCCTCCGCTGCTGCGGCAGCGAGTAGATTCACATCGGCACAGATAAAATTCAATGGTATATGGAACAGACTGGTTGCGTACAAAGCAGTGGCTAACTGTATGGCATCCAGCGTGCGTAAAGGATATCGATCAATCAGTTGGCGCGCCTGCACAAGAATCTTGCTCTCCAACGTGATAATGACATACTCGTTCTGAATATGTCCAAGTAGATCATTTTGGAGAAGTGAGGCTGCGTTGGAATCGAGCGTTCCATCTCGACGCCGGCGCGCCAGGGCTGAATATACTTCTACAGCGACCAATTCTGAAGCGATGATCGTATTGCCAGCCGGTCGTTCAATCCAACTGCGCACCCAGGTTGAGCCAGATTCATTTACATATCGCTTGACCAGTGCGCTGGTGTCTACGAAGTAGGCGCTCAATACGCTCCTCGATCTTCATTCACATATTCATCTGTTGGACGTGATCCTGGGGGCAGTGTCCCCAATTTCATGCGTTCCTCTTCGGTCAAGGGGATCCAGCCCACCGGCGCATGGTGGGCTGTGCTCAGCATGCCGGCATTCCTGAGCAGTGTCCGAAAGTGTTCACGCATTTCTGACCATAATTGCTCACGGTTGTTATCTTTGTTTCGGGTAGACTTCGCCTTGATACCGGCATGGGTTGTGACTTGCACATCAACTAGACCTACAGGAACCTCAGCAGGCAGATCGATGATCAGCTTCTTATCCTCGCCGATCCACACTGTAAGTTTGATCGCATCCATCGTATCGTCACCTCTACATCAGCGCACAAACGGGCTGATCATAAGTGTAGGGGGCATCGGGCGAATTGTCAATCAATGGTGCTTACAGCATTACGGCTTTTCATTCGCCCCCAGCACACGGATGCCAAGCTCGCTCGCCGTTTCATGAAACAATTTGCTGACAAAGGGCAACTCCTCGGTCTTGTTGCCCTCGGCGATCACCGGGTAATCGGGGTCGAGCGCCTCCATACGGCGGAAGAGCGTCTTGAAGTCCATCAGACCCTTGCCGGGGCAGCCATCTTGCAGGTGGAGCGTCAGCCGGTTCTCGATCCAGATATCCTTGGCGTGGCAACTGACAATATGCTTGCCCACCACATCGAAGTGATGGTTGAGCGCCCGCCCGGTGTCGTAGATCTCCTCCAGCGTGATCCAGTTGGCTGAGTCATAGTCGCAGCGGACCCAGCGCGAATCGACGGCATCCAGCACTTCGCGAGCGATCTCCGGCGTCTTGAGCGTGACCAGTTGATGGCACTCTAGGCTCAAATAGACGCCGTTGTCCTCGGCAGCCTGAGCACACTCCTTGAGAGTCTTGATCAGTTGTTGCTTGGCCTGTTCGGTATAATTGTACGGGTGGGGAAACCAGGGGCCGTCGGGGTTCATCGAGCCGGGGCCGGTGTCGATGCCGCGTGCGCCCAGCCAGCCGGCCAGCCGCAGCGCCGCCTGTACGGTGCGCACGGCGTCCTTGCGCAGCGTCTCATCAGGCGTGACCATGTTTTGCCAGTAGCCGGTGGCTTGATAGAGGCGGATGCCTTCGCCGGCGATCAAATCGCGCACCCGCTGCGCCTGGGCTTTGGGCGTGGTGTGGGGGTCATTGGCGCGGAAACGGGTAAAGATGCCGCTAAAGCCCAGTTCACGGGCGCGCCGGCACATCTCCGGCGTGAGGTCGTTCATATCGGCGGGCAGAAAACAGCCGCTCATGCCAAAACGCATCGTTGTTTGCCTTTCAGTGGTGGTGGGACAACTGTCAACGGATTTTGGGAACGGATTGATGAGCCGCAGCTACAATCCGCTCAATCCGTTCCCAAAATCCGTTGACAGCCCTATGCAACCATCGCATCCGGTGTATGGCCGCGGGCGACCAGGCTCCGCTGGGTCTCGTTCGGTTCGGCCCACGGTGCAGGCGGCGGGTCGGACATGTGGGGCAGTTCACGCCCGTTGACAATCGTCAGCGTGTTGCGGATCAACTCCTTGCCCTTGCGCTCGTTCATGTGAACATCGTAGAAGGTGAAATTCCCTTGCTCGATGCGGAAGAGCGCCACATCGGCCAGGGCGCCGGGCCGCAGCGTGCCGATCTCCTGCTGCATCCCCAATACCCCAGCGGGTTGGCTGGTGGCCGCCTCGACTACCTGGGCAAAGCTCATCCCTAATGCCAAAAATTTGCTCATGCAGGTGGGCAGGTCAAAGAGCGGGCCGTGGATGCTAAACTGGTGGATGTCCGAGGAGATCACATCGGGTTTGTAGCCGGCGGCGATCAGCGCTTCGGCTGTCTCGAACGAGAACGACCCGGCGCCGTGGCCGATGTCCATCACCACGCCCTCGTCCCAAGCCCGGCGCACATCGTCGAGCAGCCGGCCTTTGTCGTCGATGATGCGCATGGTCTGGCCGGTGAAACAGTGGGTCAGAATATCGCCGGGCCGCAGGAAGCGGATCACCTCGTGGAGTTCGGGCGGCCCCTTGCCGATATGCACCATCATGGGTAGTCCCGTGCGTTCGGCGGCGATCTGCGCCCGGTGCAAAGGTTCGACGCCCGTGCCACTGGTCGTGTTGACATCGATACGCACCTTGACGCCCAGCACCAGGTCGCGGTTGAGGTCGATGAGTTTGCAGCAGAGGTCCACATCACAGTGGTTGAGGTTGGCCAGCTCCCAGGTCTGCGCCGTCAACCCAATCGACGAGATGTTGAGCAGCGCATAGAGCCGGGCGCTGGCCGGCTTAGCGATAAACTCGCGAAAGCCCATGAGGTTGTACGCCCCGGCTGACCCCACATCCAGCCAGGTGGTGACGCCACTGCGCGCCGCCACCGGGTCGGCGAGGATGCCCCAACAGGTGACGTTGTGGTAGACATGGGTGTGCAGGTCTATCAGTCCGGATGTGACATACTGGCCGGTGGCGTCGATGACGCGGTGGGCGGACTCGCTGGGGATGTTCGCCTCGACTGCGGCGATACGGTTGCGCTTGATCGCCACATCGAGTTGTCCACGACGGTCGCTACCAGGGTCAACGACTTCACCGCCCTTGATTAAAAGATCAAATTGCATGGTGTTCCAACCTTGTACTAGAACTGGTGAATAGATGGGTGTATGGGTTCATTCTACTGGAACATCGCCAATTTGCGCAATCTCCTCGTAAACGTCAACCCGCATTCCGGGAAAGAGCCGGAGACGCGCTGGTCAGGCAGGATGGCGCCGGCCCTTTCCCGGAATGCAGGCGCCGCCAAATTCTCGTCTGAACTCCTAGACACACCCGTTGTAGCAGGCTGTCTTGCGTGTTTCTGACGGATGCGCTAAGATCAAGTGGCCAACCCACTCAAGCAAAGGAGAACGCTCAATGACTGTACAAAGCTCGTTCAGCTATGCTGGGCTTTTTGCGCGCCAATCGGCCGAGCCACGGGCGGTGGGGCAACCCCGCCGCGGCAAGTATGACTTCGCCGTCGCCTATCCCGACCCGGCCTCGCTGCCGCTGGACGAACTGGTGAGCGGGCTGCAAGAGGCGCTGGCCGCCGAAGGCCGCGACCTGGCGATCTACGGCCATCCGCAAGGTTACCGGCCCCTGCGCGAGTATGTGGCAAACAAGCTGGCGCGCGACCGCGCCATCCACGTCACGCCCGACGACATCATCCTGGGCGATGGCTCTGGCCAGCCGATCCACATGGTCTGCGAGACGCTGGTGGACCCCGGCGATGTGCTGCTGACCGAGGATTACGTTTACAGCGGCACGCTCCAGCAGATGCGCCGTTTCCGCGCCGACATCCGTGGGGTGCCGACGGATGAGGCGGGCATGTTGCCTGACGAACTGGAACGCATCATCGTGCAGGCGCGCAACGAGGGGAAGCCGCCCAAATTTCTCTACACCGTCCCCACCTTTCAGAACCCGCAAGGGTGGACGATGACGCTGGAACGGCGCAAGGCGCTGGTGGCGCTTTCTCAGCAATACGATGTGCCGATCCTGGAGGATGACTGTTACGTCGATCTGCGCTTCGAGGGGCAGGATGTGCCCTCGCTTTACTCGCTCGACGGCACAGGCCGGGTGATGTATGTGGCCTCGTTTTCCAAGATTATTGCACCGGGAATGCGGTTGGGCTATCTGACCGCGCCACGGGAACTGCTTCAGCGGGCGCTGGCGGCCAAGAGCGGCGGCTCGGTCAATACCTTTGCCGCCTTTGCCGTCCATCGCTTTGCCACCGGCCAGTTGGGGTCGCACATCGAGGTGATCAACGATATCCAGCGGGTCAAGCGCGATGCCATGCTCACCGCGCTCGCTGAGCACTTCGACGGCGACGCCACCTGGAGCCGTCCCGAAGGCGGTCTCTTCATCTGGCTCAAGCTGCCGGAAGGCGCCGACACCGCCGCGGTGCGCGACAAAATTCTAGAGATCGACGACGTAGGCTACCACCCTGGCAGCAATTTTGCGCCCGATGCTGTCTCGGGCAAAAACTACGCCCGCCTCTGTTTTGGCTACAACACGCCAGAGGAGATCCACGAGGGCATCCGCCGTCTGGCCGCAGCCTTCCGCCGCGAGGGCATCCTGGCGTAAACTGCGTATGATCCACAGATTTTTTCTCTATTTTTGCCGATTTGATTCAACGCAAAGACGCAGAGGAGCAAAGACGCAAAGCTAACCTGGGTAAATTCTTTGCGTCTTTGCGTTAAAAGGACAAACATAGAGATTTTTTGTCTATAATCTGTGCAATCTGTAGATAAATCTTTACTCTATTGATAACGAGTGAGGTCGCTCGCCTCGACGATCTCCTGGCCCGTCGGCACGCTGAGTTTTGCGGCGCACTCATTGAGTTGATCGTGGATCGTCGTGGGGAGGGGCACGCCTTCGGCCAGGCGCTGGCGGCGGTTGCGCGCCTCGAAGTCGCCGGGGACGATGATTTCGTCAACGCCGGGCGCCGGTGACAGCGACTTGATGCCGTCGAGAAAGCTGCGGACGTGTAGTTGGTACTGTTCCAGCGGGGTGAAGGCGGCGATGTTGACCACCTGCATATAGGCCCCCCCCATGCCCTGATTTTCGAGGTCGAAGTTGCCGGCCAGACCACCAAAAAGACACATGGTCAACGAGAGCGCAAAGCCCTTGTGTTTGGCAAAGGGCAGTAGATAGCCACCCTCATAGAAATCGTGCGGGTTGGTGGTCGGGTTGCCCTGGTGGTCGAGGATCACGCCTTCAGGCATGGGCAGCCCTTTGCTGCGCGCCACTTGAATCTTGCCCTCTGCCATGACACTGGTGGCGTAGTCGAGCACAAAGGGTGTATCATCCCCTGTGGGCGCCCCGATCGCCAGCGGATTGGTACCCAGCACCCCCGCCCCAGCGCCGCCGCCATAGGCCACAACGCGGTTGGCATTGCGCCGGCTCCCAGAGCCCACCATGACCATGCCCAGGCAGCCAGCGTGCGCCGCCATCTCGGCATACTCGCCCAACCGGCCCACGTGCCCTACCTGGGTAAAGGTGACGCAACAGACATTTTCTCGCCGCGCCTTGTCGATGGCCTGGCTCATGGCCCGTTTGGCCGTCAGATGGCCGAAGCCGCTCTGCCCGTCGATGACCAGCAGATTTGGCGCTTCTTTGACCACTTGCGGCTCGGCGGCGGGTTGCAGTGTCCCCACCTCGATCATGCGTAGATAGGCCGGCACACGCAGCACCCCATGCGAGTCGTGCCCGGCCAGGTTGGAATTGACGAGGATGCCCGCCACATCATCGGCAGTCGCCCGCGGTGCACCGGCAGCCGTAAAGAGCCGTCGCGCCAACGCGTGGAGATAGGGAGCTGGCAAATTGTGTGTTTCGATCATGATCCTCGACCCCTTCAATCAATAAATGTGTGGATTCAGATGTCTACAACCATGGAAAACGAAAGCGGATCGGCCAGCGATAGCGCGTAACCCGATGTGGTTGGACGGGCACGGGTGCATCGATCCGCCCAAACATCACCCACGCCGTCGCCATGAGCACCATGCTCAACACGAAGATCCCGGTCATCGGCACGCCCAGTGTCAACAGGCCAACGCCCAGGTAGGGCACGACCATCCCGCGCAAACCTACCACCGTCCCCTGTACGGCGGCATATTCGGTCACCCGTTCGGGGTCGGCCAGTTGGATGCCGGCAGTGATCAGCCCCATATCCCACCCGGCGTTGATGATCCCTTGCGCCATAAAGGCCGGCAGCAACACCCATGCGTTTTGCGCCCAGATGTATGAGAAGGGCACGATAAGAGCGATCAGAATATTGGCGCGGAAAACCCAAACCCCGCCATATTGATCCACCAGCCGCCCCCAGATGACATAGCCCAGCAGCCAGCAGGCCGATTGCGACAACCCCAACAGCCCCAGGTGCGAATACGAGAGGTGCAGCCGGTCCACCTGGACGAGGGGATAGAGCGTCCACGACATGAGCGCACCCGTGCCGTAGAAGGCAAAACTGCGCAAGTAAAAGGCAAACCGTTTATCCTCGCGCAGGATGCGCCAGAGTTCGGCCAGCGTCCGCGTCTGGCGCGCCGGCAACGGCCCCTCGTTGACGACGAGGCGGGTAAAAAGCAGAGTGGCTGTGATGCCAAAGAGCGCACCCATGGGAAAGAGCACGCGATAGCCTAGATGGTCCAGCGCCCAACCGGCCAGCGGGGTGATCAGCATCACCGCCGCAATGCGCCCCACTCGTACCAGCGACATTACCTTGCCGCGCACTTCGCCCGGATAGATCCGCTGGATGATGCGCATGTAGCCAGGGTTGGGAAACGCCTCCAGCAGCCAGAAGACCGTACCCAGCATCAGCATCCAGACCGGGTTGACGGTAAAGGCATAGAGTAAAAAGAGCGAGCGCCCGACCAACCACGAGACGGTGATCACATTCATGGTGCGGCGACGACGCATCAGCACGATGCTAAAGGCGGTCAGCACCGAGCCGACAAATTGCTGCGAGGTGTAGAAGGCAATCATCTCTGGGGTGGCTCCGGCGCGCCGGAGCACAACGGGGATAAAGGGCAGGGTTGCGGCAAAGAAGACCCCGTATGCCAGCGCTGAAGCCATCTCGGTGTGCATGTTCTGGCGCACATCCGCGGCCAATGCTCCAGTAAAGCGGGATTCAAGCCAGGCGCCCACCCCTTTGATTGAGGTGATCATAAGTGCTAAATGCGTCCTTGCGCTTTATCACGGCAGAGTGATAAGGGTGATAGCTCCATTTAACCGCAAACTGAGCAAGCACGCAAACAGCAATACAGCCCCGCCGTAGCGCGGACAGAGATCCAGGTGCGATGCACTTTCAAAGTGCGTTGCACCGCCGGATGGCCCTGGGTTGCTGTTTTACTGACTGTTCTTGATCGACATGGCTGCCCCGCAGGGTGGTGAGATGATACAGCATCATGAATCGCAAATCTAGGTACAAACAGGTATTCACACCCTTTTACTTAACTCACGCCAAAACGAGGGCGCCGGACGATGGTCATCGATAACCACCCGCTCCCCGACATCGCAAAAGTGGTAGAGCAACTCGGTCAGCGGCAGCGGGAAGCCGGCTGCTTTGGCCGCTTCGATAAAGTAAGGCAGTTCGCGGAACTTGACCCCCACCTTGTCGCCGTGACCCTCCACCACCTGGCCTGCCGTGGCGTGAAAGTCTACCCGCCAGCGGCCCGTGTTGCCCAGTGCCTGGCGGATGACCGCTGCATCCACCCCGGCGTTGACGCCAAAGGCCAGCGCTTCGAGATAGGCGGCATTGCCTAACCCCATCATCAACTGGTTAACGCCTTTGACGATCTGCCCACTGCCCACCGGCCCGCAGTAGGTGATGCGCTCATCGCCACCGCCGATGGCGATGAAGATGGGCATGCAGCGTTGCACCGTCTCGTCCGGCCCGCCGAGGAAGATGTAGAGTTGCCGCCGTTCCACGCCACCCGGCCCACCGCTCACGGGCGCATCGAGCAGGTCAACATCCCGCCGGGCAAACTCTTCTGCCAGGGCGCGGAACTTGTGTACAGCAGTGGTGCCCAGATCGATGACGATCTGTCCGGCGTGTGTATTGGGCAGAATTTCGTGTTCAGCGACTGTGAGAAAGGTTTGTGAACTGGGCAGGCTGGTCAACACGATGTCGCTCTGGGCGACCACGGCGGCCACATCGTGCTTGGGTCTCATGCCGGCCTCCACACATGCGGCCAGCCGGTCAACGTCCAGGTCAAAGCCGCACACAGTGTAGCCAGCAGCCAGCAGATTGCGCACCATGG
>QEUW01000616.1 GCA_003577005.1 Chloroflexota bacterium
TCTGCTCATCATGGGCGGCTTTGACAAACACATCCTGCAAGGCTCGCAGGCCGCCATCGAGCAGGAGGTGCGCCGCCTGGCCCCGCTGGTGGAAGAGGGGGGCTACATCGGCTTTTGCGACCACCGTGTCCCGCCCGACGTACCGTTGGAAAACTATCTCTTCTTCCTCAAGACGATCCGCGAGGTGTGGGCGCATGAGGTCAACCTGCGACCGATGGGATGTGTGAAGAAAGGGAGATTGGGAGATTGAGAGATTTGGCACTCCATGCATCAATCTCTCAATCTCCCAATCTCTTACTCTCTAAAAAGGAGGGGCCGGTATGGATGCACGAGAGCGTTTCCTCAAGGCGCTACGCCGCCAACAGCCAGACCGGGTGCCGGTCCACGACAGCCTCTGGGCCGAGACGGTGCGCCGCTGGCAGCAACAGGGGATGCCGACCGAAATTCCGCCGGAAGACTACTTTGGCTATGAGATGGTCTCTTTTGGCGTCGACCAGTCGCCTATGTTCGAGGTGAAGACGCTACACAAAGATAGCGAATACCTGGTCGAAAGTACACCCTACGGCGGTGTGCGCAAGAACTTTCGCACCTTTGCCAGTACACCCGAGATCATCCAGTGGGGCGTCAAGACGAAGGCCGATTGGGAGGCGATCAAGCCGCGCCATCTGCCAGACTTTGCGCCTGATTACGCCCGCGTCGATTGGGTAAGCCTGCGCCAGCGCTACCAGCAGGCCCGCTCCGAAGGCAAGTGCATCGCCTTTTCCGCCGTGGTCGGCTACGACCAGCTCCAGCGCTATATCAAGAGCGAGGAACTGCTCATGATCACCGTGGACGACCCGGCGTGGTTCCGCGAGATGGTGCAGACCGTGGCCGAACTGGTCTTACGCCTGGCCAGGCTTGTGGTCGGCGCCGGCTATCAGCCGGATGTGGCCTTTTTCTACAACGATATGGCCTACCGCAACGGGCCGCTCTTCTCGCCGCGGACCTATCGCAACTGCATCTTGGAGTCGGATCAGATGCTGTGCGACTACTTCCACAGCCTGGACATCCCGGTCATCTACCACACCGACGGCGACATCCACAAGCTGATCCCGCCGCTGATCGAGGCCGGCGTAGATTGCCTCCAACCGCTGGAGGCCAAGGCCAATATGGATGTGCGCGAACTCAAGGCCGAATATGGCGACCGTCTCTCCTTTATGGGCAACATCGATACGCGCAAAATGGCCGACCCCGACCCGCGCGTGATCGAAGAGGAGATCCGCACCAAGCTGGAGGTGGCGAAGGTCGGCGGCGGCTACATCTATCACAGCGACCACTCGGTGCCACCGACGGTCACGCTCGACCAATACCGGCGCGTGCTAGAACTGGTGCGCAAGTACGGTGCTTCGTAGCATCGGCTAGGAAGGATGGGCAGGTGAAAAAGCGGAACACAGAGGGCACAGAGGAGTCACAGAGCACACAGAGACATCTTGAGAGACTCCGTGTGCTCCGTGTCTTCTCCGCGTTCTCTGTGTTCCGCTTTTGTTCTGCACAGGTCAGGCGCAGTCGAATGAGGGTCAACACCCATGCGTGAAGAAACCATGACACCCCGCGAGCGTTGGCTGGCCGTGCTCCAACGCAAACAACCAGACCGCCTGCCCATGGATTACTGGGCCACCAAGGAAGCCACCCAGAGACTGCTCAAGCATCTGGGGTGCGCCAATGTCTTGCAGATGTATAATCGGCTCCACATCGACCGGGTCTTTAGCGTGCGGCCCAAGTACATTGGCCCGCGGCTCAAACCGGGCTACGACATCTATGGCCGCCGCCACCGGAAGATCAGCTACAGCGGCGGGGCCGGCGCCTATCGCGAGTGCGTCTACCATCCGCTGGCGCAATATACCACTATCGAAGAAATTGAGCGCAACTACGCCTGGCCCACGGCGGATTGGTTCGACTACTCGGAGATCGCACAGCAGGCCAGGCACAAGGCGCGCTATCCCATCCAGGGCGGCGGCTCCGAGCCGTTCTTGATTTACAAAGACCTGCGCGGCATGGAGCAGGCCTATATGGACCTGGCGCTCAACCCGGAGCTTGTCCATTATTGCCTGGACAAGCTCTTCGACTTTTGCTACGAGAACACCCGGCGTATCTACGAACGGATTCCGGGCCAGGTCACGCTGTCCTATATCGCTGAGGACTTCGGCGGGCAGGAGACGCTGCTCTTCTCGGCGGCCATGATCCGGGGGTTCTTTATCCCGCGTATGAAACGCATGATCGACCTGGCCCACGAGGCCGGCGTCTACGCCTTTTTCCATAGCGACGGCGCCATTCGCCCGATCCTGCCCGACATGATTGCGGCGGGCATCGACGTGCTTAACCCGATCCAGTGGCGCTGCACGGGCATGGAGCGCGCCGCGCTCAAGCGCGATTTTGGCGACCAGGTGCTCTTTCACGGCGGGATGGACAACCAGCAGACCTTGCCCTTTGGCAGCGTGGACGACGTACGCCAGGAGGTAATCGACAATATCGCAATCTTAGGCAAGGGCGGCGGCTACATCCTGGCGCCCTGCCACAACATCCAGGTTGTCAGCCCGCCGGAAAACATTGTGGCGATGTACGAGACGGGGTATGCGTATGGAAGAAGGTAGGATGAATCGTGATGAGTGATGAGTGATGAGTGTTGAGCGATTGAAGGACATGATGGAGCGAGAGTATACACCCAAGGAGCGGGCCATCAACGCCCTGGAGCGCAGACCACCCCTACCCGGCCTCGTGCCAACGTTTGAACTGGAGTTCCAACTCACACAGGAGCTGCTGGGCAAGGAGTTCTACCGCGGCGCTGAGGTGTGGGAGCCGGTCACCGCGGCCGAACGGCAAGAGATGATCCGCCACAACGCCGACCTCTACGTCGAAGTGGCCGAACGGCTCGATTACGCCATCATCATGATCGTCGGCCCGTACGAGCCGGCTGACATTGCGGCCACGGCCAACCTTATCCGCCGGCAGGTGGGCGACCGCTATCTGCTCATCTGCCACGGCGACGCCACCTTCGCCATCCCCTCGGGCAGCGACATGATGGAGATGGCCGTCGCCTTCTTCGACCGGCCCGACGAAATGCACCAGCTCGCCAAGACGCGGGTGCAAGAGGCCCTGGCGCGCGGCAAATATCTGCGCGAGGAGTGCGGGCTGGACGGCTTCGCCCTCTGCGCGGATTACTGCTTTAACACCGGCCCCTTCCTCTCCCCGCGCATGTTCCGCCAGTTTGTCACGCCCTACCTCAAGGAACTGGTGGCCGGCTACAAGGAGATGGGCTTCTACGTCATCAAGCACACCGACGGCAACCTCATGCCCATCCTCGACCAGATTCTCGAATGCGAACCGCATGGGCTGCACTCCATCGACTGCCAGGCCAGGGACATGGACATGGCGGT
>QEUW01000617.1 GCA_003577005.1 Chloroflexota bacterium
GTGCATCGCACGCCCTGCGTGCAACGCACCGGCAGTCGCCCGGTAAAACTCCACCATGGCCGCGGCCAGGGCTTCGACGGTGGCGGCCAGGTATGCCTGGCCCCGCTCAGCAGTGCCTCGATCAGGGCTGTCGCTGTAGCCGTCGATGGCCTGCCACGAACCGTGATGTTCGGCGCGATAGGGCCGGTAAAAGCTGCGCGAGTCCGAGCTGGCGACCTGTTCACGATGGGGGCGCGGCTCGCGCACCAGTTCTGGGCGCAGCGCCAGCATCAGCGAACTCTCAAAGGCCCCGGCATGACCGGGCAACCGGCCCGGCAGGTGGGCCTCCAACGCCACCAGCGCATCCCAGGCCACCGTCCAGTACGAGGCGGCTGCCAGGCTGGCGGGGTGTTTGAGGGCCAGATCGCGCGCGACGAGCTGCACGATCTCATGATTGCCCCCGTGACCGTTCACAATAAAGAAACGCCGGAACCCCCCGGCAATGAGCGATTCGACCAGCTCATAGAGGATGCGGTAGTAGCCCTCTGTGCTGAGCGACATGGTGCCACCAAAGGGTACATGGTGCTGCGACGAGCCAAACGGTAGGGTCGGCGCTACCAACACCGGGATCTGCGCCGCAGCCTGTTGCGCCGCCGTGCGCGCCAGATATTCGACGGTCAGGTGGTCGGTGCCCACCGGCAAGTGAGGCCCGTGCTGTTCAAGTGCGCCGACCGGCCAGACGAGTAGCGCCTCCGGCGCAAGCTGGCGGGCTTCGTCGCGGGTCAATTCTTCGAGCAGCAGATGATCAGGCTTCACGTGTTACTCCTCACTCATAGAGAACGGGGTCAATCAGGTAGGGGTTTGGATGGCGGCGGGCGACTCTCTTTACACTGGAAAAACGTTGACGCCGCCATTCAAACCCCTCCGGTCGGATTGAGACCGTGCGATATTAGTTATGCCCACTGGGGGAAGAAGCTCTTCCAGTTTTCGTAGATGATCAAGTCTTGGATTTCGACCGGCACTTGCGGTAAACCAGTGCCCTCCACCGGCTTGTTGACGTTGCGCAGCCCGTTGATCACGTTGGTGATGGTCCCAGACGGGAAGTCCGAACCCAGCAGGATTTTGTGGACAACGCCATATTCCAGGGCCGTGGCCATCGCCTGCCAGTAGCGCCAGGGCCGGTAGTGGACCGCCGAGATGTCGGTATAGAGGTTCGGACACTTGCGCATGAGCACGATGGTGTCGGTCTCCCAGGGGTGGCCCAGGTGAGCGATGATCATCTTGAGGTCGGGGAAGTCCATGGCAATATCTTCCAGTTGCAGCGGCAAGGCCCACTTGAGCTTCGCCTTGCTGGGGAAGGTCGTGCCCTGGTGCCATAGGATGGGTAGTTCCAGCTCTTGCGCCTTTTTGAAGAGCGGCCAATGCTTGCGGTCTTGCGGGTCGAAGTGCTGGTAGGTTGGTCCCAGTTTCAGACCCTTTAGCCCCAGTTCCTTGACGCAGTAGACCAACTGCTCGACACAATCCGGCTCGTTGGGGTCGACCGAGGCCCAGCCCTCCAGCTTCTCCGGGTGCTGGTGTACATAGTCGGCAATCAACTCGTTGGGCACCCAGATACCCGTCGCCTTCGCCTGCAAGCCAAAGACGACCACTCTACCGGCCGGCTTGGAGACCTCCCAATGAGTTTCCGGTGTGGAATCGTATGAGTGCAGGTCAAGCCGGCCTGCGTAGGCCTCGCCGCCGGAATACTTGAGCTTGATCAGCTTCGAGGCCAGCGCCTCTTGCGCATATTCCTCGGTCACATGGTCGGGATACCACATGATGTGAGTAATCTCCAATCCCAAACCTGGACAAGCCAGGACTAAAGCAGGAACACAGAGAGCACAGAGAATGCACGGAGAACACTGAGAAGAGAACACTGAGAAACTGCTTGAAAAGGGGGCGCCACGCTGGTGCGATACACCTGCAAGGTGCGTCGCACTTCAGGAATGCCCGGCAACCCAGGTGCATCGCACTCTGCGAGTGCAACGCACCAAACCTCTCCAAACAGCTTCTGAGATAACTCTGCGTCCTCTGTGGCTTCTCTGTGTCCTCTGTGTTCCTGCTGTTTTTGTTTGCTGTGGGCGCGCTTTGCGAACAAACATTTCATTGGTCGGATGGTTATCTCTCAACTTCCTACAATCTCCTTCACCCGCCGCACGATGGTCTGCTCGTCGCCCACCTGCAAGCCAAAGGGGTGGATGATACCGCGCTGGGGATTGGGCGGCAGAATTTCGGCAGTGACGTGTGGCGTACCGGCCAGGCCAGCGACGATGGCCTCCAGTTTGCGCAGGCATTCAGCCTTCTCGGCGGCGTGGTCACGCTGAAAATAGAGGCGCAGCGCCGTAACCAGCCCGATGATCTCCTCCTTGCCTGCCTTGTAGCCGCGGCCGATGCCCTGGCGAGGGACAAAGTCCAGTTGTTCGGCGCCCACCAGCTCGCGCGGGGCCGTCCAGACCTGGGGCGTAATGTCCATATCCAGGTGTTGCCAGGCAATGGCGGAAATCAGCGCCCGCCGCCCGCAGACAAAGCCCGAAGCCTGCGGCCCGCGGATATACTTGCCACCGCTGAAACAGACCAGGTCGGCGCCCTGGGCGACCAACCGGGTGAGGTTGGCTGGCTCATCGCAGCGACCGGCCGCGTCTACGACGACCGGGACCCCGTGGCGGTGGGCGACCTCGACGACATCCGCCAGGGCAAGGTTACCATTGGGCCAGGGCAGGTAGAGGATGGCCGCCGTCCCCTCGTCGATGGCGGCAGCGACCTCGTCAGGGCGGCAGAGGTCGGTTGTCCCTACTTCGATGATCCGCCCACCGGCGGCCTCGACGGCGTGGTCGTAGTGGTTGCGCTGCGCCTGCGCCATGATCACGTTGCGCTTCATGCCGGCGGTGTCGGGCAGCCGGTCCATCTTCTCGGCGTCCAGCCCGGTGATACAGGCGGCAATCGAGAGCACCAGCGCGGCCTGGGCCCCGGAGGTGACGTAGGCGGTCTCGGCACCGGTGAGTTCGGCAATGACCTGGCCGGCCTGGTGTTGCAGTTCCTCCAGACAGACAAAGTGGCGGGATGCAGCCACCATGGCCTGCACCACCTCGGCGGGCATCAGGCTGCCGCCGAGCCGGGTAAAGGTGCCCGTGGCGTTGATGATCGGGCGCACGCCCAGCGATTCGTAGATATTCATCACCTATCCCAAGAAGCGTGTAATGACATTGGATGTGATGCGCGAGACGGGGTCGTCTACCAGCAGACAGGGCACCCAGGTGATCGACCCCACCGAAAAGACGCTGCCACCGCTCGCCGTGGTGTAGTGGACCATTTCGGCGCCGCCATCGTCGGGGTTGGTGCCTTTGGCGAGCAGCACGGTGCCGGGCGGCGAGTGGGGGCTCATCTTGTCGGTCTCGTGGCCTGAAGCGCCGCCGTGGATGCGCTCTTGCAGGCTCTTTTCGCCAAAGAGGTCGCCGTTGCGCAGCCCTGTCCCCGCATAGACCCAGTGATCGGCATTGACAACCCGGTAGGGCGCAGCGGTCATGATCCCGCTCTCGGTGCAGACCACACCGAGCAGATTCGCTTCGGACTCGTAGGTGCGGTGCATCCGGCTCTCCAGATAGACTTCCGGGTTGTTGGGGTCGGGCATGCCCAGGCCGCCGCCGGTGCTGGGCGCCAGATGGGTTTTGAAGCGCATGCGATCTTCGCCGAGGAACTCGACCTCGCAATTGAGGCCGTTGCCGCCCAGATACATGAGCTTGCCGCCCCGTTCATAGACCCAATCCTTGACCCGCTGGTACATCTGCCGCGACCAGTATTCAGGGTGGACACTGAGGATCAGGATCCGGTAGGCGTCGAGGTCGAGGTCGCCGTTGTGCAACTGCCACTCGGAGTAGAAATCATAGGCAAAGCCCTCGCGTTCGAGCCAGCCGAGCAGCCGCCATTCGGCGGGCGCCATGCCGCAGGGCAGCCGGCCTTCGATGGGGTCGGTCACCTCCTCGTGTTCGCGCACGACGTTGCCCGGTTCGGGCCGTTCAAACGAGAGGGGCAGATACTCCTCGTCCTCAAAGCCCCATACGTTGAATGAGCCGGCCATGGTGTAGCGGATCAGGTCCTGCCGGGCGTTGACCACCGGCTCGTCCGGCAGCCGGTGGGCGTTGATATAGTTGCTGCGCCCGCCAAAGTTATTGTAAGCGAGCCAGGTGTTGGAGGAGGCCAGCACGGCGATGGGGGCGGTTGGCTGGCGCGGCGCAACTACCCAGGGGAAGGAGAAGAACTCGCCTGACTTTTCCCCCTTGGCGTGCAGATAGTAGAGGCCAGAGCGTTCGGGCCCCGTCACAAACTGGGTGTGGTGCGGGCTGCCGTAGCCGACCTTGTTCCATTGGACGCCGGTTTGCGTGTAGTCATCATCGGGCGTGATCTGCATGACCGCCCGCGGGCCATGTTCGTCGAACCAGCCGAGCAGCTTGACAAATTCCCGCTTCCAGCCGTAGCGCCAGAGGCTCAGCCGGTAGGGTTCGGGCGAATGGACGCGGAACTCCGACCGTTCGCCCGCCTTGACCGCCCGCGGCCAGACATAGCCGAGGATACAGTCGGAGAGCAGGCGGAAGTGGTAAGGGCGCTGCGGGTTGGCCTCGACCTCGACGCTCTTCGAGCCGTAGCCATCCTTGACTAGGGTGACGCGGTATACACCCGGCTCGACCTCGGCGTGGACCGCACCGCGCGGGGTCGAACGCACTACGGCCACCGTCTGTCCGTTGCGTTGAAACTCGAGCAAGACATCGGCCAGGGCGACGTAGCGTTCGTCGCTGACATATCCGATCAGCACGGGTTGCTCCTTTGTTGTTGTGTCTGAAGAATCGGAAAGGCGAATAGAGAATCAGATTACATTCAGCGCTATGCACGCGCCCATGTGCGCACACGACGCAGCCACTCGGTGCGCTTCAACCGCTGGCCCGTCGCCAGCCAGTTGGTGAGCAGCCGGCCCGTCACACGTGGCAACATCGTACTCTCGTCTTGGCGCTGATAGCCATCGTTTGCCAGGATGAAGATCTCTACTTCGCTGCCGTCGTAACGCCACACTTCCGCGATACCAAGCGCAGAATAGATTGGGAACTTATCCAACGAGAGGCTGGTGATGTCGATCTCGATGACCAGATCGGGTGGCGGGTCAACGGCCAGATCGATTTCAGTCTTGCCCCGTACCTGAGCTTCCTGCCGGATATAGAAGCACGCATCTGGTTCGAATCCACGTTGTAGGTCCTGGCGACGAAAGGTGGTGGAGCCAAAGCTGTAAACGTCGATGCCCATTTCCTCTGCCAGCACTTCGACGAGCAGGGCAAGGATATGTTTCAGCGCTTCATGTCTGGCCGACAGAACCATGATCTCCAATGCTCCCCGGTCATAAGCAAAATGGGTGCCGCTGCTCTCCTCATGTTCGGCCAGCAAGCGTTCATAGGTTTCCCAGCGGATGCCGCGTAAGACCACTCGTTGTGCTGTTTCAAATAGGTTTCCCAGCGGATGCCGCGTAAGACCACTCGTTGTGCTGTTTCAACCAGTGGTTCGGAGAGGGCATCGGCAGGCGCCAGGTTCGCAGTAATACTCATTGTAAATCCTCGCGGCGAGAACTTTCTCAAACAGATCTCATTCGAATCAGCCTGTCAACCTGTTGCCCAGGCCATGTAACATTATACTCTAGGAGCGTCGTCGTTGTGTAGACCGATGCGAGAGCGCCAGCCCCTACCCCAAGAAGCGCCGCAGCACGTTGGCCGTCACCCGCGACACCCCTTCATCCACAATGATCGAGAGCGTCCAGCAGAGCGAACCGGCGCTAAAGACTGCGCCGCCGTTGGGCGTCTCGAAGATCACCAGGTCGGCGCCACTGTCATCCGGATTGTCGCCCTTGGCCAGATGGTGCAGATTGGGCGGCGAATGCGGAGAGATCTTGTCCAGTTCGTGGCCGGAGGCGCCACCAGGGCACCGTTCGTGCAGGCTGTTGTGACCAAAGAGGTCGCCGTTTTTGAGACCGGTATTGGCAAAGACCCAGTGGAGATCATCGAGCACGCGATAGGGCGCTCCCGATTGATAGCCGGAGTGCGAATAGGCCACGCCCAGCAGGAGCGCCTCTGGCTCCTGGCGCAGGTCGTGGCGCTCTTCCTGCCGGCAGAGCAGGGTCTGCTCGTCGATAAATTCGACCTCGGCCAGTAGCCCGCAGCCCCCGAGGTACATCAGCTTGCCGCCGCGCTCGTAGACCCACTCTTTGACCTGGAAGTACATCTCCTTTGACCAATATTCCGGGTGCGTGTTGAGGATGAGCACC
>QEUW01000618.1 GCA_003577005.1 Chloroflexota bacterium
CCCAAAGATGGGCGTCTGGAAAGGCTGAGCGAGGCACAGCAGCGTGCGTTGTGGAGCCGGCAGACCTTCTATCGCGCCTTCAGTTTTGTTAACGGTGGGCGCAGCCTAGAGACCGATCTGTTCGCCGGGTTGCGGACCAATGAAGAGGTGCAACCATGAGCGTGTCGATCAACCGCCTGCAAGGGTATTTGCGCAACAGCGCGGGTGAGCGGTATCACACCGTATCGATACCGCCCTTTACGCTCTTTTTCCATCCAACCGATCGCTTCCCCCATTTTAACTACGCGATCCCCGATGAACCGATCACAGGGGATGTGCAGGAGCAACTCCGCGCTCTGCGCAACGAGTTTGCCGTGCGCGGCTGCCAGCCACGGTTTGAATTTCTCGACGAATATGCACCTGGTCTTGCGTCGGCGTTACGGGCCGCAGGCTTTGTCGAAGAGGCGCGCCAGCACTTGATGATCTGCACCCCCGAAAGTTTCAAGGCGCCCCCAGAGGTGAAAGGAATGACCGTCACCGTTGTGGATGCCGCGGCCCCGTTATCCGCCGTCCAGGCGTATGTCACCGTGCAGCGCCAGGGTTTTGACCCCGCCAATATCACGCCGGTCACAGAGGACGAAGCGCAAGGGTTCCGCACCACGTTGCAGGCCGGAGCCGCTTTTCTGGCTCGTCTGGACACTACACCTGTTGCTGTGGCTATGTTGATGAACCCACTCGATGGGGTCACAGAACTGGCCGGCGTCGCCACGCTGGCCGCCTACCGGCAACGGGGCATTGCCTCGGCCCTGACCGCCTACGCTGTGAAAAGGGCGTTTGCTCAAGGGGTCCAGGTTGCCTGTCTGACCGCCGGTGATGCCGCCGCTGGGCGGGTTTACGAGCGAGCCGGTTTTTACCCCTATGCTACCATGTTGGCTTATCACGTTCCTGTCGCACCGGAGCCAGCCGTAGAGTAAAGTTCAGGCTCTCGTTTATTGAGACAGATTCTTATTTATGCCAAAATTCCATAATTGTGCTACACTATTGCTGATCGGATTGCCCGGTGGGCGCAAGACAATCGCCGCCCCCACCAGGCCGGCAGCGTATCAGCAAAGATGCACAGGATTTGGCAATGCCACGACTGTTTTCACAGCCGCCGCGCCACGATGAGCGGGCGCCGCTACTCCAATTGCAGAATGTCACCGTCACGTACGGCAACACGACCGCGTTGCATGGTGTTAGCTTTGAGGTGAACCCGGGCGACCAGGTGGCGGTCGTTGGGCCAAACGGGGCTGGCAAAAGCACCCTCTTCAACGTGATTGCCGGCATCGTCAAGCCGACGAGCGGCAGTGTACGCATTGGCGGCAGCGGGCCAGGGGGTCATATCTGTGTCGGCTACGTGCCACAACGCAACCGCATCGACTGGCGTTTTCCCGTCACTGTGCGCGATGTGGTGATGATGGGCCGGGCCGGCCAGATCGGTCTGTTGCGCTGGCCAAGCCGTCGCGACCACGCCCTGGTCCAATCCGCGTTGGAGCAGGTAGGGATGCAGGACTTTGCTAGCCGGCAGATCGGCGAGCTTTCCGGGGGGCAGCAGCAGCGGGTCTTTCTGGCCCGTGTGCTGGCACAGGAGGCGGAGCTGTTGTTGATGGACGAGCCGCTCTCCGGTCTTGACATGCCCAGCCAGGAGACGATCCTGGCGATCCTGGAATCGCTACGGCGGCAGCAGATCACCATCCTGGTTGCCACGCACGACCTCAACCAGGCTGCCGAACACTTCCCGCAGATGGCGCTGCTCAACCGCCGTCTGGTAGCCTACGGCCCGCCCGCTCAGGTGCTCACGCCGGAACGGCTGATGCTGGCATACGGCAGCCAGTTGCACATCGTCCATAGCGAGAACGGCGACCTGGTGCTCACCGACTCATGTTGCGGCGGAGGCGAGTTGCGCCTGGGGCAGTATGAAGACGAAGGCGTGAGGGGGTTTGAGGGGGTGTAGTACCAACCAATAAAGAGGATTAAAAGCGGTTCACAGAGGGCACAGAGAAGACACGGAGAACACAGAGAACAGCTTCTGATTTCTCCGTCAAAACTTAGTACTACAGCGAGACTTCATGTGACGGGCCTACCCCGACCTCCGCGCCCAAAGGGCCCCTGTGACCGAAATCAACTTTCCCGACCAGACAATTTCCGGTCACGGGGCCCTTTGGGCGCGGAGGTCTTGGCGGCGACAGTCATCAAAGTCTCGTTGTAGGATTAGTGATCTCTGCGAACTGCTTTTGTTCAGGCTGGGAGATTTATAGAGGTTGGATGCTCTACCGGTCTCGGCAAGTTCTCTCAATTCCCTAATCCTCAGCTATTCAGGTTATCGCTATGGATTGGCTAGACTGGCTCGTTGAACCCCTCAGTTACGGCTTTATGTGGCGAGGGTTGCTGGCTTCGGTGATGGTGGGTGTTCTCTGCTCGGTGTTGGGGAGCTATGTCATCCTGCAAGGCATGGCCTTTTTTGGCGACGCCTTGGCCCATGCCGTGCTGCCAGGTGTGGTGGTTGCCTATCTGTTGGCCTGGCCGCTGGTCGTCGGTGCGCTGGCCGTCGGCGTGCTGGTGGCGTTGGGTATTGGTGCGTTGAGCCAGCGCGGCGAAGTGCGCGAGGACACCGCCATTGGCATCATCTTTGCCGGCAGCTTTGCCCTCGGCGTAGCGATGCTGAGCACCGTGCGCAGCTATGCTGTGGACCTGGCTCACATTCTCTTTGGCGATGTGCTGGGCGTCTCCACGAGCGACCTATGGGTGACCTTTGGGCTGGGTGCGCTGGTGCTGCTGGTCATTGTGCTCTTCTACAAGGAATTCACTCTGCTGGCCTTTGACCCTACCCTGGCGGTCGTCTTGCGGTTGCCGGCGGGTTTTCTGCGTTACCTGTTGTTGGTGCTCATCGCGGTCACCATTGTTGTTTCGTTGCAGACGGTAGGGATTGCGCTCGTGCTCGCCATGCTGGTGACGCCCGCCGCCGCCGCCCAGCTCCTGACCCGTCGCCTGCCGATCATGATGGTAACGGCAGCGCTGATCGGCGCGGTCTCCAACGTCACGGGTCTCTACCTCAGCTACTATATCAACGTCGCCTCGGGACCGGCCATGGTGTTGGTCGCCACCCTGATCTTCGCCCTCGCTTTTCTCTTTGCCCCCCAGCGTGGTATGATGTGGAAATACGTGATGCGTACTGCGTGATGCGTACTGCGTGATGCGTACTGCGTGATGCGTAATATGTAATGCGTACTGCGTAATGCGTAGTTCGAAAATTGCGGATTACGCATCACGAATCGCGCATTTCGTATTACTTAGCCCAAGTTGTGACCTTAAAAAAGTGCGTATAGCGAATTAGAAAATCCATGAGTTCTCGGGTACAGTTGAGGTTGTCGAAGCAACAACTGAACCAGG
>QEUW01000071.1 GCA_003577005.1 Chloroflexota bacterium
GTCACGAATCGCAGCCCTATTACGCTAACTCGCCATAGAATTGTTTCTGATCAATTAGGGGGAGAATTTCCAATCTCAACCTTGTATTTTACTCCCAACCAGACCTATATCTTTACGAATGAGTTTCTCAATGAAATTTCTGTCCCGCCCTTTCTATCACAGCCGGCCGTTGCCGGCATGCCACCAGTCCAAGTGACCTTTACTTCGTCTGATGAAGAAGGTACTCAGTCGGCCAGCGCATCCGACACGGTCACGGTGACGGTTGGAAATGTGGGGCTGGACGTCAAGCGCTATGTGGCGCTAACCCCCAGCGAATGTACCGTCCGCCCTTCGATTACGACGGTCCAAGACCAGCAGCTTTACTACTGCCTGGTGATGACGAACACCGGCGACGTCACCTTGACCGACCATAGTTACACTGATTCAGAGCGGCCGGAGATCAACGGTTCGTTTATTTACGCATTGGCGCCTAGCCAAACGCTGACACTGACCCAGAACGCCATCAATACGAATACTTCCGGTCTGGAATTTGACGCAAACGACCCGCCCGTGCTAGGGCCCTTTGTACAGCCCTTTACAACGACCCATGTCTTGAATTACCGCTCGACCAATGCCGACGGATACGTCGTCGAGGGCGAGATTCCAACCGATATCCGCGTGCCCGAATCGCCGCTGAGCATTCGCCTGGTCCTGAATACCAGCAACACGTGCCCGGCTACACAACAATTCTTTACGCTCAACTATGGCGACCGCATCTGGTATTGCATCCATCTGACAAACACCAGTTCCACGCCGTTGACCCACCATCGCTTTACCCAATACATCACCCCGCCGACGCGTGAAGGGTCTGCATACTTTTATAGTGCTACCGTGGAGTTTGTACATGTCATCACCACCTCGCGGATCATCAACAACAACTTTCTCACCGCAACGGTTCAGCGGCCAGCCGTCCTGGGGCCATTTACCGTTACCCGGCCCTTGCACACGGATAGTCGCCTGACGAATACGTTGATCTATTCGGCCTCGAACCCTACATTGGGCTTTGAGATTGCCCAACGGGTTGTATTGGTCGCTACCGTGGCGCCGGGAACACCGACCGCGACGGTCACTCCCACCGCTCCACAGACCGATACACCTACACCGGGTTTTGCCGACACACCCACTCCCACCGGCGAGGCTGTCATCGACACCCCGACGGGAACGCCGACACCCGTAGTCGTCTCGGCCCTGGTGCCACCGACGCCGGTGACGCCCCAATTGCGCGTCACCGGTATTTCGACACCCTTACCAGGCCAATTTAACTCACCACTGGAGAATCCGGCGGGGCAGGCGGCTGTCTCCCCGCTGGGCACACCCACCTTTACACCTGACTTTATGGCGCTGGCCGCAGCTCAGACGGCCGACGCTGCTTTTACCGCCACCTCTCTTGCGCTCTCGCAGGCGCCGGTCGCAACCTTGCCCATTGGCTCAGATATGGAAACACCGACACCATTCCCAACACCCACCGAAACGCCGTCGCCCACCGAGACGCCATCGCCTACGGGCACGCAACGCCCCATCGAACCGGCGACGCCGCTGCCAACGACCGATGGCTTTGCTCTCCTGGGGCAGGCGGCCGGCGCTGTGGTTGCCACCGCGGGGTGGATCTGGTTTATAGGTGGCTCGCTAGTCTTTTTTATCACCGCCGGAATCATCGCTGGATTAAGTTTTCGCCAGCAGGAACGGCAGCGCTACCGGCTCTCTGCGGGTGAGCAGGAAGAACCGCCGGCTCCGTCCGAAGTACGTAACCGGCGTCGCCCCCCCCAGCAGGAAGATGATCACTGGCCGGCATCGCTTCCGTAAGCGGTGCTTACTCGCTGACTTTGCCGATGTCGTTACACGTTTCAAAATCGCCGGGAGCCCTCGCTGGCCGCATTGTCTTGCTTGCGCTGACGATTGGCGCTTTTGCCTGGCGCATCCAGGGTTTGACCAACCAGAGCCTCTGGCGCGATGAGGTGGATGCCATCTACTTTGCCCTGCGCGAACTGCCAACGACGCTGGCTATGTTTATCCAGGCCGGCCAAAATGGCCCGCTCTATTTTCTGACTCTGCGCCCCTGGCTCTGGCTTGCCGGCGCCAACGAATTTGCGCTGCGCTTTCCCTCCGCCGCTTTTGGCGTGCTCGCCATCCCCTTGTTGTGGCAAGTCACGCGTTTGCTCCTTTCCTCAACCGAAGCGCCAGCAGAGCAGCAGGTTGGCCGGCAGTGGGCGCCTGGTGTTCCGCTTTTGGCAGCTACTTTGCTGGCCTTCAACCCCTACCAGTTGTGGTACAGCCAGGAAGGCAAGATGTATACGCTTGTCACCGCGCTCACACTGCTGGCAACGTGGCTGTGGCTGCGCGGTGTTATCGCGGGTGGTTGGTGGCCGTGGCTGGGCTATCTGGCCACCGTCAGCGTCGCCATCTATTGCCACCTGCTTATGATTCTGCTGATCCCGCTCCATATGCTCTGGTTTCTCCTGGCGTGGCCGCAGAGCCGCCAGCGCTGGCGGGGTTACGGTCTGGCCCTGGCCGGGTTGACCCTGCCTTACTTACCCATGCTCTGGTGGCAGTGGGATCTCTTGTGGGCAGCCGACCAGCGTACAGGCTTCCAGTTTACGCCGCTGGCCGCTATGTTGCGCACACTGCTCTTCAATCACAGCCGGGGATTTCTGCCCAATGAGCAATTGGTGCTGCTTGTGCCCATCTTCTTTTTGGCCCTGGCCGGGCTGCTGTTGGGGAGCAGCGAGCTACCGGGCACAGGGGATAGCTCCGCAAAGAATTCGCTCCAACTGGCGCCGTGGCGTCGCCTCTCCCTGTTGCTGGCGTGGCTTGCGCTGCCGGTAGCCGAGATCTATGCGCTTAGCCTGCGCCAGCCGATTTTTACCGACCGCTACATCATCTGGATCGCCCCCGCCGCGATGATCCTGCTGGCCCTAGGCGCCGCCGTGCTCTACCACAACGCAGGCCGGCTGGGCGTCCCGCTGACGGCTCTGTTCGTGGTCTACATCGTGGGCTTTTGGCTCTACGCTGGCTGGCAGCAGAAGACGCTTACCATGAAGTACGACCTGCGCAGCGCCGTGACCTATGTCGCCGAACGCCGCCTGCCCGAGACGCTGCTGATCTTGCAGATTCCCCACATGGAGTGGGCGTACCGCTACTACAGCAGCGACCTGCAGCCGGATCTCTTTGCCGGCAGCGATGCCCGGCTGGGCCGCTGGGCGCAAGGGCTCTGGACCAACAACGATGCACCCGACGAGGAGGCTCGCGCCCTGGTGGATCTACAGATGCGCCAGATCACTGCTGGCGCATCCGAACTCTGGGTGCTGCGTAGCGAGGTCGAAATGTGGGATGCGCGCCATCTCATGGATGCTTGGCTCGATCAACATGGCGAACTGGTAGAGCAGGCACACTTCCACGGCGCCCAGGTGCGGCGGTATGTAATGGTCAATGGTCAATAGTCAATGGTCAATTGTTAATGGGGCTTCGCCGTCTGGATCATAGGTCTGCACGCCAACGTCTTTTCATTTACAATTCACCATTCACAATTCCGAGGAGGCGTCAGCCCACGCCTCCTCGGTGATCTCGGGGCGCACCTCCGGCCCGCGGGCGCCGTCCACCAGCCGCCCGGTGACCACCTGGGCATCGTGCTGGAAGACCAGCAAGGTGTTGCGTTCGTATGCTTCCTGGCGGATGCGGCGCTTGGTCTCGATGCTGGTCATCGGGTAGATATCGAAGGCGGGCACCCAGGCCAGACGGTTGAGGTGGGCGGCCCAATTGCACGCATCCCCTAAAAAGAGCAGACCTTCGCCGCCGTTCTCCACCCAAACCATCTGGAGCGCTGCGGTATGGCCGGGCGCAATGTCGGTGCGCACAGAGGCATCGACCCGTTGCGGACCGTCTACAACTTCCAGTTGACCGTTGTCGAGCAGCGGTTGCCAGTTGTGGGCATGATAGGTGGCAAAGGTGCGCTCGTTGGGGAAGCTGGCTTCGGCCAGGTCAAGCCGCTGGCAGAGATAGCGCGCACGCGGAAAGGTAGCCACCACCGGTCCAGGGCTGTGATCCGCCGTTGCCCAGCGGGTGGCGCCGCCCGCATGGTCGCCGTGCAGATGGGTGAGGATCACCAGGTCTACATCCTCCGGCTGAAAGCCTACCTTGCGCAGCTCCGAAACGAGCCGATCGGTGCGACCGGTAAAGCCCAACCGTTGGCGTTCTTTGCTCGCCAGTTTGTCACCGTTGCCCGTGTCCACCAGGATCAGCCCGGCATCGGCTTCGATCAGCAGCGAACGAGTATCGCTGGGGATCATGTTGTCGGCGTTGGGGGTGATCACACGTTGCCACAGAATGCGTGGCACAACGCCAAAGAAGCCTCCACCATCTGCCGGGTGAAGGCCGTCGTTGAGGATATGGCAGCGGATCGAACCAACCTGCAGCGTGTACGGCATCGAACAGAATTTTCCTTCCTTGCAGCGTCTTTGCCAACAGATGGATACGGGAACCATTGACCCGGATCGTACGTATGGTAAAATTATGCTCGTGTTTGTCTGTTACCAATAGGAGATACAAAATATGCGTGATGCTACACCCCGGCGCGCAGCCTGGCACAACCTGGGCGATATGGTTTTACTGGTGGCGGCGCTTGCACTCTCTTCACTGATGAGCGTGGCGCTGGTCGCCTTTCGTATCTACTATTCGGACAGCAGAAGCTATATCTTTCTGGCGTGGAATCTCTTTCTGGCCTGGGTACCCCTCCTGAGCGCGCTGGCGCTGTGGCACTTTAGCCATTACGGGCGGCGCACACTGCTGCTGCTCGGCCTTTTTCTCGGCTGCTGGTTTCTCTTTTTTCCCAATTCGCCTTACATCGTCACCGATTTTCTTCACCTGACCCCGCGCCAGAACGTCCCGCTCTGGTATGACCTACTGCTGATCTTTTCCTTCGCCTGGAATGGGCTGATCCTCGGTTTTACCTCGCTCTGGATCGTACAAGGGGTGATCGACCGGCTCTTCGGGCGCTGGCTCAGTTGGCTGGTCGTGCTGATGACGCTGGCTGCGAGCGGCTTTGGCATCTATCTAGGCCGTTTTCTGCGCTGGAACAGTTGGGATCTGCTCACCGACCCGCGCGCCGTAGCCAGTGACATCTATGTGCGGCTGCTCGACCCCTTTGCCTACCCACGCACGCTGGCCGTAACGATCCTCTTTTCGGGCTTTCTCACTGTTGCCTATCTGACCCTAACCCTGCTCTTGCGAGTACGCTGGGGGCGCCAGACCATCTGACGCCTTGGGCACATCTCCTTCCGGCTAACTTTCCATAACACTGACCATGATTCAGGCCTGCGGATTACCGAGTATAGCATGCCGCGCCCGCGCGCGCCAAGTTGACAGATAGCGTCCCCTACGTTCATACTCTATAGAGAGTATCGATGTGGAGGATGTTGCATGACCGACCAACCCACGGACCAACCCGCCGGCGACGAGGAGAATCGCCCTCCTGCAGAGCCGCTGACGCCAGAGGAGTTAGAGCAGTTCCTGGCGCGCGCCCGCGCCGAGGCCCGGCTGTTGACGCCTGAGGAGCGAGCGCAGATTTTTGGCGGGGCTCAGCGCCCGCCAACGCCCGCACCTGCAGCCAAAACAACCGTTCGGGAGATGGAGCCGGCCCGGCTCGAACGCAGCCAACTCGAGCATTTGGCGCAAAATTTCTTTCCCGAACTGGGCCAACTCGCCCCCCAACTCACGCCCCGCCTTGTTCAGGGTGTGATCTTTGACTTTGACGATACACTGGCGCACCTGACCCATCCGCTCGATGCGTTGATGGCGCAGGGGGCGCAGGCTGCCGAAGCCTATATGCGCAGCCGCGGCATGGAGTTGCCAACCGACTTCTGGCCCAACATCGTCGAGGCGCGCCGCTTTAGCGAAGAAAAGTCCGAGGAAGAGCAAGAAGAACATCTGGCCGATGATGCACTGAGCTTTTTGCTCCAGTTCTTTGGCTACCCCGCCAGCAAAATGGACCCGGCCACTCTCCACCAAGCCGTGGACATCTTCTATGCGCCCGAAATGAGCGCCTGGCGCCTCCGCCCCGGTGTGATCGAGATGTTGCGCGAGTTGCACAGGGCAGGCTACCGGCTGGCTCTCCTCGCCAACCACAACTGCGACCGCGTCTTCCAACGCACAGTAGACTATCTGGGCATCCGGCCCTATTTTGACCTCTGTATCTCCAGCGCCAGCGTTGAATATCGCAAACCGGATGCCCGCTTCTTTCAGATTGCCCTCGACCGCTGGGAATTGCTTCCTTACGAAGTGGTGGTCGTGGGTGACAGCCTGCGCCACGACATCGCCGGCGGGATCGAACTGGGTGCGCTCACTATCTATTGCCCCTGGTCAACCAATCCCCAGACTCTACACGACAACACCCAACTGGCCGGCCAGGTCACACCTGACGCCCAGATCGACGACCCCCACGAATTGCCGGCTCTCGTCCTCAAATATGCCCAATAAGGCCGTTGTTCCATCATTCACAATTGACAATTCTATGCTCACCCATCCTATCTCCGTCCCCCGCCGCTACCCGCCCTGCCCGCTGGTCGGCGTTGGCGTAGCTGTCTTCAATCAGGCGGGCCAGGTCTTGCTGGTGCAGCGCGGCCGCCCGCCGCGACAAGGGCAGTGGGGGCTGCCCGGCGGCCTCATCGACCTGGGCGAACGGCTGGAGGACGCCGCCCGCCGCGAAGTACGGGAAGAATGTGGCGTCGAAGTGCTCATCGGTGGTCTGGTCGCCACCTTCGAGCCCATCGAGTGGGATGATGAGGGCCGCGTGGAGTATCACTATGTGGTGCTCGATTACTGGGCCCACTATCTGCGTGGAGAAGCAGTCGCCCGCGATGACGCCGCAGCCGTCCGGTGGGTGGATATGGAGGGTCTGACGCAGCTACCCCTCAACGAAGCCACTCACGATGTCATTCGCCGGGCTTACGCGGCCTGGCAGCAACAGGCCGGGTGACGGTTCGATCAACGGTTACAGTGTACTGATCACCCAGTTTCCTTGGAGTAATCCCCAAGTAATCGCGCCGTAAGCCAGCTGAGCGATACCCTTCCATTTCTTGAACCCTCACTGCGTATCAAACCCGCACTGAGCCAGTGGTGATTCCACTACTGTCGCATCCTTCTGCACAGAACGGAAGCCCATCGCCATGGGTTCTCCATCAAATGATGGATGCTCACGCGCCGTTCCTGCCATAGGTCACTGAACCAAAGGTTCCATTGATCGCAAGCCCTGTCTCTCCTATTATCGGCCCACATTGCTGACTTTGCCCGCCTGTTTCGGGCGTGCCTACGTGGGTAAGGAGGATGTATGGCTGGTCTCGGATCGGCAGGAGAGCGGAGAAAACGGCTGCGTACACTCGTATCGCTGGTAAGCCTTATCGTGCTTATCTCGTATGTGTCGTGGCTCGACCAGTTGGGCGAGCATACGCTGGCGGCTGAAGGGCAACCGTTGCGTATCAGCCAGGTCTATGGGGGCGGCGGCAACAGCGGCGCTCCCTACCAATCTGACTTTATCGAGATCTTCAACGCCAGCCCCGACCCCATTTATCTGGGGGGATGGTCGGTACAGTACGCCTCAGCCGACAGCGGTTCCTGGAAGGTGACAGCCCTCGGCGGCGTTACGATACCCGGCTACGGCTATCTGTTGGTAAAAGAAGCAGCGGGCGCAAATGGCGCTGAATTGGGGCATTATGATGTAGCTGGCGACATCAACCTGAGCGCGAGCGATGGCAAAGTCGCCCTGGTCGCCAGCGAAGCGGCTATCGATGGCCGCTTCCATCCGGCTGTCGTCGATTTTATCGGTTATGGCGGGGCGAACGAGGCCGAAGGCGCGCCTGCCGGCAAGCCATCCAACACCAAGTCTACCCACCGTAAAAATGGCGGTTGCCAGGACAGCGACTACAATGCCGATGACTTCGACGTGGCCGAACCCGCGCCGCGCTCAAGTGCATCCGCAACCAATCCATGCGCCCTACCCCCTACCGAGGCACCAACCGAAACACCGACTGAAATACCGACTGAAACGCCGACTGAAATACCGACTGAAATACCGACAGAGACACCAACCGAGACGCCTACAGAGACGCCGCTCCCACCTCCTACCGACACAGCCACTCCCCCCTCAACTGAAACACCGACGGACACACCTCTGCCGCCGACCGAGACGCCAACTGAGGTGCCGACTGAAACACCGACCGAGACGCCGACTGAAACACCAACCAACACGCCGCCCCCGACTGAGACACCGACCGAAACACCCGGCGAACTACCTACGCCGACGCCCACTGATGAAGGTGAACCCTCGCCACCACCCACAGTGACACCGACCGAGACGCCGTGGGTGGCCGATACGCCCACACCCACGCCGGCCGAGTTCAGCGAACCAGATGCAACGGACACACCCATACCGACCGAGACGCCGGGGTTTGTCGACACGCCCACACCCACGGAACTCGTCGATCCCGGCGCAACGGATACGCCTACACCCACTGAAATATCCTGGTGGGAGGATACGCCAACCCCGACGCCGACCGAGACGCCCGTGGATACGCCAACGGAAACGCCTACGTTATCGCCTACGCCAACACCTACGGCCAGCGCAACCCCACAGCCCGGCGCCCCGCCGCGTATCCTGATCACCGAGTTTATGGCGGACCCGGCTGCCGTTGCCGACAGCGCCGGCGAATGGATCGAGCTCTTCAATGCCAGCGGGGCGCCCGTCAACCTGCGCAACTGGGCACTCGCTGACCTGGGCAGTGAGTGGCACGTAATCAACACCGACCTTATGCTCGAGTCAGGGGCCTACATCGTCCTGGCGCGCAACACGAATTTTGACGCCAATGGCGGTGTGAGTGCGGTGTATGGCTATACAGGCATCAATCTTGGTAACAGCGCCGACGCCCTGCGCCTGCTAGCGCCAGGCGATATCGAAGTAGACCGGGTGGAATGGGGTGGCGCAACTGGCCTGACTATTGCGGCTGGCCTTAGCTACGAACGTACCGGTCTGGACGACCCGGCCATCTGGGCGAAGGCGTACAACTCCTGGCCCGGTTCAGCCGGTGACAAGGGCACACCCGGCGGCGCCTACGTGCCGCCGCCAGCCACTGCTACACCGACGCAGGCCCCAGAAGCAGCTACCTTCACACCCACTCCTACCGCTACGACCGGGTCTCTCCCAACGGCGACACCGACATCGTTTAGCGGTCCACCGCCGCGCATCCTCATTACCGAGTTCCTGGCCGACCCCAAGGCGGTGGGCGACAACCTGGGTGAATGGTTCGAGCTTCATAACCCCACTACAGCCCCCGTCAATTTGCGCGGCTGGATCATCAGCGACCAGGGCGGTGAACGTCACACCATCCTGGCCGATCTGCTCATTTCACCCGGAGGCTACCTTGTCCTTGGCCGGAATGGCGACCCGGCTGCCAATGGCGGCGTACCGGTGGACTACGTCTATACCGGCATCTCCCTGGCAAATAGCAACATTGATAGCCTGCTACTAATGGCCCCTGACAACACGTTGGTCGACCAGGTGGTCTGGGGCGAGGCAACCGGCCTGGCAGTTAGCGCCGGTGCAAGCTACGAGCGCACCAATCTAGATGACCCACCCAGTTGGGTGCTTGCCGCTACACCTTGGCCGGGTTCGGCAGGCGACAAGGGTAGCCCAAGCGCCGCCTATGCGCCTCCACCCGCGCCAACGCCGACGGCCACTCCTACTCCGCCGCCAGCTACAGCGACGGCCACAGCACCCCCCATGAGTGGGCCAGCACCGCGCATCCTCATCAGCGAATTCCTGGCCGACCCCAAAGCGGTCACCGACACCGCCGGCGAATGGGTCGAACTCCACAATCCCGGCAGCACGGCGGTCAATCTACACGGCTGGGTCTTGGCCGATGAAGGCAACGAACGCCACACCATCAAGGCTGATCTCACCATTCCACCTGGCGGCTATGTCGTTCTCGCCCGCCAGGACGACCCGGCGCTGAATGGCGGAGTAACGGTTCACTATGTTTACACAGGAATTACGCTTGCCAACGGGGATGACGCTCTCCGCTTGTTGGCGCCCAACGATGAGGAAGTGGACCAGGTGGCCTGGGGTGGTGATACACCGCTTGACCCCCAACCCGGCGTTAGTTTCGAGCGAATCGGTATAGCCGATCCGGCCACCTGGCAGCCCGCGACCAGAGCCTGGCCTGGATCAGCGGGTGATTATGGCACACCAGGCTCTGCCTACGCGCCAGCACCCGACCCCACAGCCACACCCATTGCCACCTCAACAGTGACAACCGCGACGCCGACGCCCGATAGCGCGCCACCGCCACGCATCCTCATCAGCGAATTCCTGGCCGACCCTAAGGCCGTAGACGACCGCGATGGCGAATGGATTGAACTCTTCAACCCCAGCAGCGCGCCGGTCAACCTGCGTGGCTGGATCATTGCGGACTTGGGTAACGAACGGCACACCATCGATGCAGACTTGGTGATCCAACCGGGCCTCTATGTGGTGCTGGCCCGCAACGGTGATTTCACCGCCAATGGCGGCGTTCTGGTACACTATGTCTATACCGGCATCGCGCTCGGCAATCAGCAGGACGCCATCCTCCTCCTGGCGCCTACGGGTGTCGAGGTAGATCGCGTGGCCTGGGGCGGCGACACCGGGCTCAAGACAACGGCAGGCGCCAGCCTGGAACGGACATTGGTTGGCGACGAACCGGGCTGGTCCACTGCCTCGACTACCTGGCCGGCCTCAGCGGGTGATTGGGGCAGCCCGGGTGGAGCACCTCTATCTCCTACGCCGACCCCCAGCGCGACAGATGGCCCATCCGCCACACCCACGCCCGACACGACCCCAGCGCCACGCATCTTGATCAGCGAATTTCTGGCCGACCCCAAGGCGGTCAACGACAGCGACGGCGAGTGGATCGAACTCTACAATGCGTCTTCCGCAGCGGTAAACCTCAATGGCTGGGTACTCACCGACCTCGACGGCGAACGTCACACGATCAACACAGACCTGATCCTTGCACCGGGCGCCTATGTCGTTCTTGCCCGCAACGGTGACCCGGCAACCAATGGGGGTGTGCCCGTGGACTATATCTACCGCAGCTTTTCCCTCTCCAATAGCGACGATGAGATTATCCTATTGGCTCCAGATGGCCGCGAGGCCGACCGGGTAGCTTGGGGTGATGACAGCGGTCTCAAAGTCAAGCCGGGGGCCAGCCTTGAGCGTCTCGGCTTTGAGGGCGAGCCGCTCTGGGCGAGCCCAGCCACACCCTGGCCGGATTCTTCCGGTGACTTTGGCACGCCGGGCACCGCTTACACAGCCACACCTGACTCACCCACACCGACACCGGGCGCCACTCCTGCGCCCGGCCCCTGGCCCGTGATCACCCAACCCGGCCTGCTGGCTATCGATGAAGTCTTTTACTTTGGCAGCGATGAAGAATTTATCGCGCTAGTCAACCTGGGTGATACACCGGTCGATCTAGCTGGCTGGAGCGTCGGTGATGCCCAGACGGCAGGCAGCAATGAAGGGATGGTTGCCCTACCCGCAGGTTATCTGCTAGCGCCTGGTGAAGTCTTTGTGGTGGCGCGCAACGGCGCCGGTTTCCGTAGCAAGTGGGGCCAGCCGGCGCACGGTGAACTGGAGGGCAGCGATCCAGACACGCCCGATCTTGACCGCCGTCGTGACCTGGCAACCGGCTCGCTTGTCCTCAACGACGTGGGTGATGAAGTGGTGCTCCTCAACCCGGCGCTCGAAATCGTAGACGCCCTCGCCTTTGCCAAAGGCGACTATAGCACGCTGGGCCTAACCGGTCTGTTGCAGCCGCCCAAGGGATATTCGCTGCAACGGGTGCCTGGCGCCCGCTTCCCGGATGTAGCAGAAGTCCGCCACCGTTTTCTGTTCGCTCCGCCCCGTCCCTTTGAGACGCGTGGCCTGCCATTGGCCCAACTGCATGAACAACCGGCGCTCGATCAGGGCCTGTACGCACTGTGGGGATCGCTCGGCGCCCAGAGCAATTTCTCCACCGGGCTGACGGCGCCGCCGCACTACCTACTGGCGGCGGCCGGCGCCCAGGGGCTCGATTTTCTTGCTATCGCCGACGCTGGCCCCACGACCCCCTGGCAGGAGGTGGGCGCGGTCTGGCAGCTGCCCGCCTGGCATTGGCAGGGCGGCAAGGATGAGCGAGCCGTGATCTACAGCAACAGCGATGAGGCGCTGACCAACCGAGACGCCTTGCTGGCGCACCTGGCCGGAACCGGCACCCTTGCTCAATGGCAGGGGAAAGATCCACTGGCGACGGCCGAGACTCCGGCGTTGAGCGCCGATCATATTACGGTTCCCGCCGGTCTAGTGAATCTTTATAAGCTGTGGGCGAGCGCCGGCCAGCCTCTGTTGCCGGCTGGCAACAGCAATCCACCCTTGCCGGGCGCAGCTGATCCGACCCCGAGCTATACCGGTTTGGCCGTCATGCACCCCGACCTGGCTGGCATCCACGAGGCATTGGCAACCCGGCGCGGCTGGCTCACCAGCGCTCCCGGTCTCTGGCTCACCTTGCAAGCAGAGACCGTCTCCGGCGAATACATCTGGATGGGATCCGCCCTGCCGGCGAGCAATGCGGTAACCTTCCATCTCTACTATGGCGACCGCAGCGGCGAAGTAGCCGGTCTTGCTCTCTGGCAAGACAACCGGCCGGTGCGCCAACTTGACCTGCCGCCAGCGGGTGGTCGCTGGTCGGTGACATTGCCGGCCGCACCCAACAGCTTCTTCTACGCCGTCGCCACCCAGGCAGATGGCGACTACGCTGTGACTGCGCCCTTGTGGGTCACGCCGGCTACGGATGGCGTCGTGCTGATTAATGAAGTGCTGCCTGCGCCCGCCGCCGACCACAACGGCGATGGCGTGGTCGATGGCGAGGACGAGTTCATCGAGTTGTACAATCCAGGCGCGCAGCACGGCGGATGGCGCCCCAACACGGCGATTTGCCTTTGGCGCCGGGCGCATTCTTGCCGGTGGCGAGCGGTTGTTGCTCTGGCGAAAAGAGAGCCGGATCAATCTGAACGTGGAGAATGATTATGTTCGCCTATTGCGGCCGGATGGCTCCGAAGCCGACCGTATCGATTGGATAGAAAAGCCACCACGGGATCGCTCCATCAGCCGCTATCCCGACGGCAAAACGTGGATCTACGACGCAAAGGTGACACCAGGGCAGCCCAACGCGCGCGGCGAGCCAGAGGTCAGTAGTTCGACCTGGCAGCTTACACAGCCAGGCCGGTATAGCGAATACGAATATGCAAACAATGTGAATGGCCAGGGGCTTGTTCAGGCTGGGACTGTGGCAAACGCCAGGCTGTACGGGCTCAAGGTGTACGTCGAGTTCGATGCGCTGGTGACTGTTCCACCGGGCCTGCTGGGCCGGAGCATCTATGTGGCAGACCCGGCGCGCTATCCCGCCGGTCCCTTTGCCGGTGCGGGGATCCACGTCTACTTGCGCCGCGGCGACTATCCGCAACTGCGCGAGGGTGACCTGGTGCGTGTGCGTGGGTGGCTCGAATCGTTCCGCGGCGAGATGCAATTGGTGGTTGACCGGCCGCAACAGATTGTTCGGCTATCGCCCGCTGCGCACCTGTTGCCGCTTTCCATTAGCATCGGCCAAATGGGTGAGCGGTTAGAGGGACGGCTGGTGACCTTCCGCGGTCTGGTGACCGGTGTTCAGGGCGACACCGTCTACATGGTGGACCCAATGCGACCGCGGGGCGGGTCGGTGCGCGTTGTTATCCGCAACACATTGGGCTGGACACCAGCCCCCATCACGCGCGGCGAGATATGGGAGGTGACCGGCATCGTCAGTCAGTTTGCCTATGAAGCGCCCTGGAATGGCGGCTACCGGGTGCTGGTACGAGTTCCGGGAGACCTGGTGCGGGTGAGGGCTGCACGAAAGTAAGACGATGCCGGGCACTGGAAGATAGACGATGGGCTATTGTCTATCTTCCAGTGCCCGGCATCCGGTTCGCCATCTCCTCTGCATGTAACATAGCGCCTAAGGCAGTGGCGTACCCCGCATCGGTGGGTAGCTCCATTGAAGTGGCGTAGTAGCGGCCAACCGACTCAAGCACACGGCGGATGCTCGGCATGTCGGTTAGATGGCCGGTAACGATAATCCGCTCGATCTGCCGGGCGCGTGCCGCCTGAATCGCCAGCAGACCGATCACCTGGCCGACCATAGTAACCAGCGCCGCGGCCAGGTCGGGGCGGCTGACCTCAGCGGCAGAGCGGGCCAACCGCCCAAAGTTGACCGCAGTAGCGTCGGCGGGGAGAGCGCCGATGGGGCCGGTGACGACATCGGCCAGGCTCAGGTCGGCGCCATTGGGGTTGCCGGCCTGAGCCAAAGCGTCAATCTCATGCGGGTCAACAGTGCCCAACAGAAGCCGCGCCAGGCCCAGCATCGTGCCGCCCCCCACAGCCGTTCCTGTAGCATGAGTATAGGTGTTCCCCCGTGCAGCCACCATGGCCGTGCCGGAGCCGCCACTGACGACCAGCACCGGCGGCTCATCTGCGGTTGCGGCAAGCCCGGCCATCGCCTGCCCGCCGCGACCGATAGCGGTCAGTTCGTCTACACCAATGATCCGGCACTGGCCGATTCGCTCAGGCAGCAACCGGTGCCGTCCACCGGTAACTGCCAGATACGGTAATTCCTCCAGATCAATATCGCGGTCAGCGAGAATCGCTCGCACCAATGCCTCATCTGGTTCATGGGTGTATGCGCGTGTCCAGCGTTGCCAACGCCCCTTCGTTCTAGCAACAGTATCCGTATTGCTGATGCCAAAATCGATGGCAGCCTGTGTGGATTGAGTCGATACAGAAATCATTGAATGTACTCCGGCCCGTTTAGATCTCACCAATGAAGTGACTGTTCAGAACAAGCGCCCAGAGGCGCACAAGCACCAACAAAAAGCAAAGGGCGGTTCGCGAAACATACAGAATCTTTACGAGGAACGCCTCAGGATTCCTCTGTAGCCTCTGTCGTTCTTTGCGTTCGCCGTGAGCCGCTTTTCGTTCTGGCTTGCCAAATTTGAGGGAAAAGACCTGTATCAATACGCAATAAATGTAAGCAATTCGTAAAGCAAATGAACGGATTGCTTACATATCTTAGCATTATGCACGAAGAATTCACACGATTTTCTAATCTAACGGCTATTGCCTTTACACGTAACTTTACTCATAATAGAATCGATGCCTTTTTATCCACCTTTCTATTACATATCTGGGAGTCAGTTGATCAGCGCGCTACCTCTTTGTCTGTTGTGAGCCGGTTAGCGGCGTCGTATTCGCCAGAGGGGTGCGTTTATACAGTTTCTTGTATCTGTGGCGTCTGCACACAAAACGAGATGGTTGTATGTACGCGGTTTCTGGTCGGGCGCGAGGTTTCTGTACCCAGCGTCTGCCTTCACCGAGTAATCTTGAGCATAGCACAAAGGGTGCGCTTGTGTGAAACAGCAGTCGGTTCGATAGGTGGATGCGTTCATGGCGACAGTTTGCCAGCGTCCGCGCAAGCTGTCGAGCCATACGTGGCCAGTTGCGTTTTCATCGAAGGAGCAGTCAATGATTCATAAAACTCGGTCTCCTCTCCCCGGTCATGTGCGTGTGGTCTTTGAGTTGCCCTCATTTGTCTGGGCGGATCGCATCTTCCTGGTAGGCGACTTCAATGGGTGGAATGAACAGGCAACGCCCATGCAACAGGATCGTGACGGCGTTTGGCGAGCGGCAGTCGATCTCAAATCAGGCACCCAAGCAGAGTTTCGCTATCTGATCGATGGCCAGTGGCGGACCGATTATCACGCTGATGGGTATTCCCCAAACAGTTTTGGCACAGAGAACAGCATGGTGCGAGCCGAATTGCCCGAAGAAAGTGTGCTGGCCGATCGGTTGAGCAGCCGCGTACAGGACGGCGTTCAGCGCGAATTGAGGAGAAATGGCGCGCCTATATCATCGCTGAAAACAGCGCGTCTGCCCCGGCGAACGACCCCAGTGCGTGCAGCAGCGTAGAAAAATGCGCCATCAACGCTGGCAGCGGCCCGAAGGGTTTTGAGACCCTTCGGGTTTTTTTGTTATAATCGACGGTCTATGTCAGCGCGCATATTTCGCCTCCTGATTGCTGTCCTTTTGCTGACGGCGCTTGGTCTGCGCCTGTGGCGGATCGATATGGTGCCGCCTGGTTTTCACTTTGACGAGGCGTTCGAAGGGTTGGAGGCATGGCGCATCCTCCATGATCCGGGCTATCGACCGCTTTTTCTCACGGGCAACTTTGGTGTGCTGCCGCTCAACGTCTATGCCAACGCCCTCACCTTTGCGCTGTTTGACCTGTTTGGTGGCACAGCCGGGCCGGCTGCGATGCGGGTGACCGCCGCGCTCTTCGGCACGCTGACGGTGATAACACTTTATGGGTTGGCGTACGAATTGCGGCTGATGTGGCCAAGCCAGTTGACAGTTGCCTACCCATTCTTTGCCGCTGCGACCCTTGCGGTCATGCGCTGGCATCTTCACTTTAGCCGTATGGGGATCGAGCCGATCCTGACGCCGCTGCTCTGGGCCGGCGCAACCTGGCTGATGCTACGTGGCTGGCGCACCGGCAGTTGGCTCAGCTTTGCAGGTTGTGGTGTTCTGTTGGCAGCGGCGATGTATGCTTACCAGGGGGCCTGGGTGATTCCATTACTGGCTGCTATGATGGCTGTCGTGTTGATACTTGGGAGAACAGAGATTGAAAAAAGGAGATTTGAGGGGAATTACGGGGATTGGCGCAATCCCCGTAATTCCCCTCAAATCTCCTCAAATCTCTCCCAATCTTCTCAGATCACTGGTCTGGCCCTTGCTGCCGTTGTCGCCACGTTTTTGTTTGCTCCGCTGGCGTGGTATTTTTGGCAACATCCCGATCAGTTTCTATTGCGCCCGGCCCAGATTGCGGTGGTAGGCGCAGGCGGCGCGCCGGCCACAGTCGGGGAGATGGCCTGGGCCACGGCCAAAATGTTTGGCCCCTTTGGCGCGCCGGGTGACCAGGACCCCCGGCGCAACCTGCCCGGCGCTCCGGCGCTCAATCTCTGGCTGGCGGCGCCGTTTTATCTCGGTCTAGTTTTGGCGCTGTTGCGGGTGCGCCGGCCAGCTTATGGCATTCCACTGGCCGGTCTGATCGGCCTGCTGTTGCCCGGCGTTTTGAGCGAGTATGCGCCGCACTTTCATCGCATTGTGGGGGCGACTGCACCGGTGGCGCTGCTCTGCGGTTTTGGCTTTGACTGGCTCTGGCAACAGGCCGGGCGCACCGCGCAGATCAAACACTTGATGCGTGGCGTCGTCGTCACACTGTTCGTGCTGGGCGCGCTCCTCTCGGTGCGCGACTACTTTGTACGCTGGACCGCTTTGCCCGATCTTTTCTATGCCTTCGACGTGGGCTTGTGGAAGGTGGGCCAACGGATTGCAGCGCAGCCGCCGGAGCAGACAATCTACCTCACACCGCGCGATGCCGGCCATCCGACCATAGCCTTTGCCATCGCCACAGCGCCGGGCAAGGGGGCACAGCCGGTATCGTTCGACGGCCGCTATCTCTTTCCGCTGGCGGCAGACTCAAATAACCAGCCGGAGCTCTACATTGTCATCGAGCATGAGGACTTTCGGACCCCGTTGCTGTTGCCCGAAATCTTTCTCGACGCCCGTGTGATCGAAGAAATCACCGACCAGCAGGGGCGGGTCTACGCACGTTTCTACAAGCGCCCATCCCAGTCTGTGCCGCAGCGACCGCCGCAGCATCGGAAGGTTGCCAAACTAGGGGATGGCATCGAATTGGCTGGCTATGATGTTCAGCCGGGCGTATTGCGGAGGGGCGAGCTTCTCTATTTACAGCTCCACTGGCTCGTGAAAGCACCTCCATCTGGCGACTGGACCGTCTTCACCCATGTTGTCGCGCAGGACGAGGGCGGTGAGCGCACGGTGGTGGCCGGTCACGACAGCCGGCCCGGAGCAGGCAGCTTGCCGACCGACCGCTGGCGACCAGGCTGGCGCATCTTAGACGAGTACCAGATTCCGCTGCCGGCCGATCTGCCGACGGGGCGTTATGAACTGGAAATCGGTCTCTACCAACCGACCGGTGAGCGCCTGCCCGCCGGCCAGGAAAGCATCGTGTTGGGTGAGGTGACGATTGAGTGATTTTGGCGCAGCGCTGCCAGCCCTCTACCAGTTGGACCGGGTCAACGGTTGGAGCATCGGCATGAGAGCAGTGACTCATGCGCTGCTAGACCGGGTTTCCTTGCCGGCAGGCCCTATTTTGGAACTGGGCTGCGGTTCTGGGGTTTTCAATGCCGAGTTGCAGCGACGCTATCCGGACCGTCCAGTGCTTGGCGTGGACCTTCATCCGCTGGCGCTGGCCTATGCCCGGCAAACGGGACGGCAGCCACCCACTCTCGTACGGGCAGATTTGCAGCGATTGCCCTTTGAATCAAAATCGGTGAGCGCCATCCTTGCGCTGGACACCTTTGACCAGTATGGAGTGGATCTGCGCGCCGCACTCTCCGAAAGCTGGCGGAGCTTACAGCCACAGGGAGTGCTGTTGTTGCGGGTCAGCGCCCATCCCTGGCTGGAAGGGGAACACGATATGGCGTTCAATACGGGCCGGCGCTACCGGCGCGCCGAGTTGGTTCACTGGCTGGAATCGACGGGCTTTGTCGCTGAGCGGGTCACATTTGCCAATGCGCTGTTGTCGCCGCCCCTGGTCGCGCTGCGGCTGCTGCAACGCTGGGGCGGGCTGGCGCTGGATGATACCTCGTTTGCCGACTCACCGATCAATCGTCTTTTTGCCCGCGTCTTGACACTCGAAGCACGCTGGTTGCGTTATGCGGACTTTGGTTTTGGGATTAGTCTTTATGCAGTGGCGAGAAAGCGGGTTGCGTAATGAGTAATGAGTGATGCGTGATGAGTGATGCGTGATGAGTAAGGTACAGCAGGGGCCGTTGGTCTGCACGGTGTTGCCGACGTACAATGAGCGTGGCAACATCGGCCCGCTGATCGAAGGCGTTCTGGCGGGTGCGATTACCCCGCACATGGTGTTGGTGGTGGATGACAATTCGCCCGATGGCACGGCGCAGGTGGTGGAAGAGCTAGCCGCACGGTTCAACGCCGGGGGTCCAGTTCGCGTCGCACTGATCCGGCGCGCCGCAGAGAAGGGGTTGACTTCGGCCATCCAGCGTGGCATCGATGAGGCGGTCCACACCTACCACGCCGGTATTGTCACCTGGATGGACTGCGACCTCTCCATGCCGCCGCAGGATGTGGCACGGCTAGTGCGGGCGATCCTGGAGCAGGGAGCCGACCTGGCGGTCGGCTCGCGCTGGGTAGCCGGAGGTGCAGATGTGGCACACGGGACGATGGCGCGCACGCTCAGTTGGATCATCAACCGCTTTGCCATGTTGTTGCTGGGGAGTCAAGTGCGTGATTACACCAGCGGGTTTGTTGCCGGCCGCACCGCGGTCTTTGAACGGCTCCGACTGTGCGGCGACTATGGCGAGTATTGTATCGATTTGTTGGCGCGCGCCCGGCAGAGTGGCTTTCACATCGTGGAGGTACCCTATGTCTGCATCCCCCGCACGGCTGGAGAGAGCAAGACGGGCGCCAATCTGTGGGATTATCTGGTCAAGGGGCGCAAGTATGTGGCGACGGTGTGGAGAGTCCGCCAGCAGGCACGGTAAACCACTACGTAAGGACGAAGAAGAGAGGACTTTATCATGCTCCAACCCACCGAACTCACCCTGGCCGAAATGGGCGAACTGGCCGCCATCGTCCCCGCCGCCGACCCGGAGGTGAAGCTGACCTACCGGCCCATCCCCGATTTCGAGCAGCAGCCGCGGCGCTCGATCATCCCTGTCTGCGAACCGACATTGGAAGGAAATGAGCTCAAGTACGTGACCCAAGCCATCGAGAGCAATTGGATCTCGTCGGCGGGCAGCTTTATTCGCGACTTTGAAGCAAAGTTTGCCGAAGCGTGCGGGGTCAAGTACGGCATCGCCTGCGCCAATGGCACGGTCGCCATGCATCTGGCGCTGGCAACCCTGGGGCTCGAACCGGGCGACGAGGTGATTATCCCTACCTTCACGATGATCGCCACGGCCAATGCCGTCGCCTACTGTGGCGCCACACCGGTGCTGGTGGATATGGAGCCGGGCTACTGGCAGATGGACATCAACCAGGTGGCGGATAAGATCACGCCGCGCACCAAAGCCATCGTACCCGTCCACATCTACGGCCACCCTACCGACATGGATCCGTTGCTGGAACTGGCGCAACGGCACGGTCTCATCGTGGTCGAGGATTCAGCCGAGGCCCACGGCGCCGAGTACAAAGGCCGGCGCTGCGGCGGATTGGGTGACGCTGCCGGTTTTAGCTTCTACGGCAACAAGATCATCACCACCGGCGAGGGCGGCATGGTGACGACCAACAACCGCGACATTGCCCGGCTGGCCTGGAATCTGCGCGACCACGCCTTTAGCACCGAACGTCATTTCTGGCACAAATATGTAGGCTTCAACTATCGTATGACCAATCTTCAGGCCGCCGTCGGTCTGGCGCAGGTGGAGCAACTGGATCATTTTGTCGAACAGCGGCGGCGCAACGCAGCCGAGTACACTGCCCGGCTGCGCGATATCCCCGGCATCACTACGCCCCCGCAGGCGCCCTGGGCAAAGAATGTCTATTGGATGTACGGCATCCTGGTCGACGAGCAGGCATATGGTATGACCCGCGACCAATTGCGCAAGGTGCTGGCAGACCACGGCATCGAGACGCGCACCTTCTTTATCCCCATGCACTGCCAGCCGGTCTACTGGCGACAGTTTAAGGGGCAGCGCTATCCCGTGGCCGAGCGACTCTGCCAGAACGGCTTCTATCTGCCGTCGGCCTCGTCGCTGAGCGTGGCGGAGATCGAGTATATTGCCGGTGTGATTCGCCAGGCAGGGCCGCCGCGGTAGGGCAAGATGAGATACGCATTCCGGGAAAGGGCAGGCGCCAGTTTGCATGACCAGAGCCTCGCCTGCCCTTTCCCGAAATGCTTGTGCCGCCAACTTCTTGCCCTAAATCCTGGACGCACCCCCATACCCCACGCTGTTTGACAGAGTAGAGGTGTAGCGATATACTGACGCTCATCCGATTTCTTTGGATCAACAGCCATGCAACGAGTGCAATCTCCAATGTCCGTTGACCTTCTCAGCCTGGCGCCGGCAGCGGCAAACGCAGCAGCTATGCGCGTGTCCCGGTGACAGTCTTGAAGCTGCGCCGTGGGCACCCGCCACGGCGTTTTTGTCGGTTATCCTCCCTACGACCAGACGCCGTGGAAGCATCCACGGCTTTTTTTGTCCTTCTTGCTATACGAGCGATTGCAAAGGTCGCTCTTACAGGAGAATGATCATGCACCTGACACTAGACGAAGTGCGCCATGTGGCCGAACTCGCCAAGCTGCGCTTGACTGATGACGAGGTGGCCCAGTATGCCGAACAGTTATCAGCTATCCTGGAGTATGCCGAACGCGTCCAGACGGTGGACACGAGCAACGTTCCACCGACGCCCTACGTCTTACCGCTGGAGACTATCCTGCGCGAAGATGTGCCCGAACCGGGTCTGAGCAACGACGAGGCGCTCGCCAATGCGCCCGACAGCGCCGACGGCTTCTTCCGCGTCCGGGCCGTGTTTGAAGAATAAAGCCTATCCTTTAACGGTCACAATGAGACAATTATACGAGTTGACCATCCACGAGGCGCTGGCCGGCCTGCGCGCTGGCGATTTCTCTGCCGCGGAATTGACCCAGGCCCACCTCGACCGCATCGCGGCCGTGGAAGCAAAAGTTCAATCCTACATTACGGTCACGGGTGAACGGGCGCTGGCCCAGGCGCGGCAGGCGGATGAACGCCGGCGCCAGGGCAACGATGCGCCGCTGTTGGGGATTCCGCTTGCGATCAAAGATGTGCTGACCACTGCCGGGGTAGAGACGACCTGTGGCAGCCGCATCCTCAAAAGCTTTGTGCCACCCTATACCGCCACCGCCGTGCAACGGCTGGAAGAGGCCGGGATGGTCATGCTCGGCAAGGCCAATTGCGATGAATTCGCTATGGGGTCCAGCACCGAGAACAGCGCCTATCAGGTGACACGCAACCCGTGGGATCTCGAACGGGTGCCCGGCGGCAGCAGTGGCGGTTCCGCCGCGGCGGTGGCGGCGGATGAGGCGCTCGCCGCCCTGGGCACCGACACCGGCGGCAGCGTCCGGCAACCCGCCTCGCTCTGCGGCGTGGTGGGGATCAAACCCTCCTACGGGCGGGTGAGCCGGTATGGGTTGGTCGCCTACGCCAGCAGCCTTGACCAGGTGGGCGTCTTTGCCAAAAGTGTCAGCGATGCGGCGCTTGTGCTTCAGGTGATTGCCGGCCACGACCCGCGCGACAGCACCAGCATGCCGGCGCCGGTGCCTGATTATTCCGCTAGCCTCACCGGTGATGTGGACGGTCTGCGGGTCGGGTTGCCAAAAGAATACTTTATCGAAGGCGTCCAGCCGGAGGTCGAGGCGGCGGTGCGGGCAGCGGTGATGCACCTGGAGGGCCTGGGGGCGGAGGTGATCCCCATCAGCCTGCCCAACACTGACAAGGCGTTGCCGGTCTATTACCTGGTGGCTCCCGCCGAAGCGAGCGCCAACCTGGCCCGCTATGATGGCGTCCGCTTTGGCTATAGCGCGGGGGCGGATGCCATGTTCGAAAACTTCCGCCAGACGCGCGGGGAAGGGTTTGGCCCGGAAGTGAAGCGGCGCATTATGCTGGGGACCTATGCACTGAGCGCCGGTTACTATGACGCCTACTATCTGCGCGCCCAGCAGGTGCGGACGCTAATCAAACAGGATTTCGAGCGGGCCTTTGCGCAGGTCGATGTCATCGCTTGCCCGGTTTCGCCGACGACCGCCTTCAAGATCGGCGAAAAGACCGACAATCCCCTCGAAATGTATCTGTCGGACATCTTCACCATCAGCCTGAACCTGGCCGGTATCTGCGGGATCAGCGTGCCCTGTGGTTTTGACCAGCAGGGGCTGCCCATCGGGTTGCAACTCGTCGGCCCCCATCTAGGTGAAGCGACCATCTTGCGCGTCGCCCATGCCTATGAGCAAACGACCAACTGGCACAAGCAAAAACCTCTTTTACAACACGAGAAACAACAAAGCCGGCGAAATCGTTGATTGTATAAATACGTTGTGCCCCAATCCGTTCAACCGATTGATTCATTCCTCCTTGTGGAGCTCGTATGGATTCCTTTGAGTGGTTTTTAGGATCTGGCGTGGGCGGCCTAGCCATTGCAACGAGCCGGCAACCTGTGCGCACGGCTGGAGCATAGGTTGTAAACGGCGTTCACCGGCTGCTCATGACAAGTGCGAGCCTATCATGGCCCGCCCGCCGGATCAACTGCAATGATGCGTAATCTGCACTTTGGGTTACGCATCAAGAATTACGAAGTACGTATTAGACACACCTAGGCCACGGAGGCCGATTCTTATGAACAGCGTTCTTGTGCCGACGCAACCAGCCATCCTCACTCCCAACGGCTATCAAAACAGACAACAAAAACCAATGCGTTCCCATGCCAGCCGCCTCAGCCGGCGCGTCACGGCGGTGCCGCCGTCCGGCATCCGCAAGTACTTCGACATCGCCTCCACCATGGACGATGTCATTACGCTCGGTATCGGCGAGCCAGATTTTGTCACGCCTGAACCGATCCTGCGCGCCGGAATCGAGAGTCTGGCGCAGGGTCACACCGCCTACACCTCCAACTCGGGCATCCCGGCGTTGCGCGAGGCGGTCATCCAAAAACTTCAGCAACAGTACGGCGCACGGGCGTACGACCCGGTGCGCGAGGTGTTGATCACCGTAGGCGTCAGCGAAGCCATGTACCTGGTCATGCAGGCGCTGCTCGACCCCGGCGACGAGGTGATCGTGCCCCAGCCCTGTTTTGTCGCCTATACGGCCAGCGTCATCCTGGCCGAAGGCAACGTGGTGGATATCCCCACTTATGCCCGTAACGACTTCAAGGTCAACCCTGCCGACATCGAGGCCGCCATCACCCCGCGCACCAAGGCGATCTTGATCGGCTTTCCCAGCAACCCTACCGGCGCTGTCATGGACCGGGCCGGTCTCGAAGAGATAGCCCGCATCGCCGAACGGCATGACCTGATCGTGATCTCCGATGAGATCTACGACCGGCTGGTGTACGGCGACCACCAGCATGTGATGTTCGCCACGCTGCCCGGCATGGCGGAGCGCACCATCCACCTGGGCGGCATGAGCAAAGATTACGCCATGACCGGCTGGCGTATCGGCTATGCCCTCGGCCCGGCTCCCCTGGTGGACGCCATGCGTAAGATCCACCAATACCTGATCATGTCGGCTTCCACCACCGGCCAGGAGGCTGCGCTCGTCGCCCTCACTCACCCAGAGGTCGAAAGCTATGTGCAGGCGATGGTTGCCAGCTACGACGAGCGGCGCCGGCTCATTGTGGGTGGTCTCAACGCCATTGGTCTCGACTGTTTTGAACCCAAAGGCGCCTTCTACGCCTTCCCCAGCGTGGAAAAGACCGGTATGGATGAACACGAGTTCGCCGAACGGCTGTTGTTGGAAGAAAGAGTAGCCGTGATCCCCGGCAGCGCCTTTGGCAAGGGTGGCGAGGGCCACGTGCGCTGCGCCTACGCCCAGAGCAAGGAGAACATCGAACGGGCGCTGGAGCGGATGTACCGCTTTATGCGACGGCATGGGTGAGTGATAAGCGAGGAGTGAGGGAAACTGAAGATCTCACTCCTCACCCGGACCTGGATGGATGGCCTTGCGTTCTACACTGCGATCTCGTACGGCGCGTTGATCACCACAGCGCGCATTGGCTCCCCTTGTCTATGCAGCGCCAAACCCGGCGCGAGTCAGTTCTTCGTCCAGGCGCAGTTTGAAGATCTCCAGGTGGATAGTGGGCTGTTTGAAATTGACAAGTTCGATCTGGCGGTTGAGCGCCACCAATTGCGTTTCGAGCTGCTTGACCTGCTCGACCCAATGCTGGGCCGCCTGGGCGCGGGCTGGCGCTTCGGCGGTCTGCGCCCGCCGTTTCTGATAGCCTACGACTGCCTCGCGCACCTTGAGGCGAAATGCTTCGATGCGGCGCAACACCTCAGCGCGGTCGCCGATCCATTCAGGGGCGATGTTGTTGTTCTGCATGATGGCGTAGGCCATCTCCATCTCTTCGGGGACAAAGGGGTTGCGCTGGAGGTTGAGCGGCTTGCCTTTGCCGCGCAAATTGTCAAAGGCGCCGTTGCGGATGGCCTCTTCGATGCGCCGGCCCACCAGGTCGTGATACTCCTGTTCGCTGCCGATACGCGGCCGCTCCGCCTGGCACTGCAGGTCCCTCTCTTTGTTTTCCAGTTTGTCCCGGTACTCTTGCGCTCTTTTTCTGGCGTCGGGGTCAGGCTTGCTCATCGGTCACCTCCTGGCGCCCAATTGTAGCGCATTGTTACAGGATTCACAAACGCTATCAACCGCTTGAGAAGCTATTTGAAAAGCGGGATAGCAACCGGTACAACATAGCCGTTGGGCAGTTGAAAACAAAAAACAAAAAGCGCCTCTGTAGCGAGGCGCTTTTTGGCAAACGTTCAAAACGATCCTGGCCTATGCATAAGACGACCGGCTCAGAACGGAATATCTTCGTCGCGCACTTCCTGGGCTTCGGCAGCATGGCCACCATGGTTGAAGCTTGCACCCGTATCAGAGCCAACGCCTTGCATCTCGCCGCGCGTGTTCAAGAAGCGAACCACTTGCGCAGTCACCTCTAGCGTGGCACGGAGATTGCCATCGCGGTCGGTGTATGGTCGTGCATCCTCGATCTCACCCACCACCAATACTTTCGCTCCCTTGGTCAGATACTGGCTGACCGTTTCGGCCAGCTTGCGCCAGGCGGTGACACGGAACCAGGTCGTCTTGTCTTGCCGCTGACCATCTTCTCCTGTCCAACTCTTGTTGACCGCCATGCGAAAGCTGGCCACAGGAACACCGCTCGGCGTGTAGCGCATTTCTGGGTCGCTGCCCAGATTGCCCACCATTGTGATCTGTTGGTACATCGTTTACCTCCTTGCCGGTGATTCAGGCAACTCTACAATCGTAACGGCTCGCAAAGATCTCACACCGCAGGCAATTCAACATGAGGCGGGCGTGCGCCCAAAGTCAGATCAATGTCGTTTTGCCCGATGTTTCTTCCCACCAGTATAACGCCTGTGGTGAAAAATGTCAATTCGATTGAAGCCTCAAAGAACAAATGTTCGTTGTGGTCTAGCTTGCTGTCACTAATTCAAGAACCACGGATCGACAGAAAGACGCGGAGGCTCTACTGCATTTAGCGGGAATCGTTTACGAAGTGGGCCGCGCCCGTAGGGCCCCCGCCCTGGGTGGCGCCATCCGCAGATTACGCAGATTCTGCTCGTGTAAGTCTGCGTAATCTGCGGATGAAAATCCTAGAGACCCGACGCCCATTATCATTGCCCAAGCGCAAATCCGCGTCTTTCTGTCGATCCGCGGTTCTCTATCATCGACTGGACTTTTGAGACACCCTCCCCTTCTGGACGAACCCTGGAAAGCGTGCGATAATAGCCAGAATACTCTCGCTCTGTACGAAAAACGATACCGTATGCACAAGAAACAGTTTGCTTCCCCTCCGCGCCGAGTTGCCCTCTTTGTCACCTGCATGGTGGATATGCTCTACCCTGAAGTAGGGCTAGCCACAGTCGAACTGTTAGAACGGTCTGGGCTCGAAGTGGTCTTTCCGGTTGAACAGACTTGTTGTGGCCAGCCGGCCTTTAACGCTGGTTTCCGGGATGAGGCGCGCGTGCTGGCGCGGCGCTTTCTCGACATCTTTGAGCCGTTGGTGCGCACCGGCCAGGTCGATGCGGTGGTGGCGCCCAGCGGCAGTTGCACCACCATGACCAGCCATTTCTACAGCGTTCTCTTTGAAGACCCTTCGCTGGCTCATGAACGCGAACGGGCCGAACGGCTGGCTGAAGTCACTTTCGAGCTGACCCAGTTTCTGGTTGATGTGCTGGAGGTCACCGACACCGGTGCGCGCCTGGCCGGCAAGGTCACCTACCACGACTGCTGTCACGCCCTGCGTGAATTGGGCATCCGCCAACAGCCCCGCCAACTGCTGGCAAACGTAGACGGCGCCGAGATCGTCGAACTGGCCGGCGCCGAAGATTGTTGCGGTTTTGGCGGTCTCTTCTCGATCAAAAACGCCGGGATCAGCACTGCCATGGGGCAGCGCAAGACGCGCAACCTGGCCGAAAGCGACGCCGATGTGGTGGCAATGTGCGATGTCAGTTGTATGACACACATCAACGGCCTGCTCAAACGCCAGGCCCAACGCTGTCGAGCCATCCACATTGCCGAAGTGCTGATCAGCCAGGTGGATGTGGATCAACCGCCCCCCGGCGCACCGGCAGAGCCGCCACTGGCTCCACCTCCCCGTCGCTGGCAAGATGCGAAGGAGACGTGATGCGTAATACGTATTACGCATCACGTTCTACATGACTTGACCTGTAGAGAATTATGACTACAACAACGATCGATCTGCACGCACCCTATCGACAACGAGTGAAAGATGCGCTGGGCAATCCGCACCTGAAGACGGCGCTGGCGCGCGCCACGGGGCGGATGGCAATCCAGCGCACCGCGGCCATGACTGCGGTGGACGGCGAGCGGCTGCGCAGCCAGGTGCGCCAGATGAAAGAGTATGTCATCCGCCACCTGCCCGATCTGCTCGAAGAGTTGGAGAGCAACATCACCGCCAATGGCGGCCAGGTGCATTGGGCCGCGACCGGCGCCGATGTCAACCAGATCGTGCTCGATATCGCCCGCCGCACCAATGTCAAAAAGGTCATCAAAGCTAAATCCATGGCGACCGAAGAAGTCCATCTCAACCATGCGCTGGAAGAGGCCGGCATGACCGTGGTCGAGACCGACCTGGGCGAATATATCATCCAGCTCAACCAGGAGCCGCCCAGCCATATTGTGGCGCCGGTCATCCACCGCCGGCTGGAGGATATTGCCGCTATCCTCCAGGAAAAGCTGGACATGCCCCCCACGCTCGACCCGCAGGAGATGACCGCACTGGCGCGCGCCAAGTTGCGCCAGGAGTTTCTTACCGCCGACATGGGTGTCAGCGGGTGCAACTTTGCCATTGCCGAAATGGGCACAGTCTGCATTGTCACCAACGAGGGCAATGGCCGCCTCACGTCGGGGTTGCCGCGCGTCTATGTGGCCGTCATGGGGCTGGAAAAGATCGTGCCCACGGTTGAAGACGCCTTCCTTCAATATCAGGCGCTCTGCCGTAGCGCCACCGGCCAACAGACGACCATCTATCTCAACATGACTAGTGGCCCCCGCCAGTCCGATGACGCAGATGGGCCGGATGAGTTTCATTTGGTCATCCTGGACAACGGGCGCACCGAAATGCTTGACAATGGCTACGGCGAGGCGTTGATGTGTATCCGCTGTGGGGCCTGTCTCAATGTCTGCCCGGTTTACCGGGAGATCGGCGGGCACGCCTATGGCAGCACCTACAGCGGCCCCATTGGCGCTGTGATCACCCCGCTGCTCCACCTGGAGGTGACGGATGACGAGAAGCTACCACACGCCAGCAGCCTCTGCGCTGCCTGCCGCGACGCCTGCCCAGTCAAGATCGACCTGCCGCGCCTGCTGGTCGATCTGCGCGCCGACCAGGTGGACGAGGGCGAAGCGGCCTGGTTTGACACCGTCGCCATGCGCGGCTTTATGGAGACGATGAAGAGCCGGGCGCGCTATGAGTCCGCCGGCAAGATGGCGAGCCTGGGCAGCAATGCATTGGCGGCTCTCATGGGTGGCAACATCAAGTTTATGCCGCCGCCGCTTTCTAACTGGACGCAGAGCCGCGACTTCCCGCCCTTTGCCCGGCGTAGCTTCCGAGAACTGTGGCGGGAACGCCAGGCGCGGCGCAAGGAGATTTCTGGCGAGCGGATTGCTACTTGAGAAAAGTTGCCAATTGGCACCAGTTTTGCGCGCATCCCAGAGTTGGTTCGGCTGATGAAAATCCCGGCTACGTAGAATGACCACACGCGACACAATTCTGACCAAACTTCGCACAACCCTTACCCGTCCCGATCTGCGTTTTCCGCCGCAACAGATCGAGCCGCTGACGCCAGAGACGCGCATGACGGTGACTGCGGCGTCAGGGTCTAAACTTGAGTTAGCCCAGCGCTTTGGCGCCGAGCTAGAAAAGCTGTACGGCTCGTTCGAGGTTGTGGAGTCGGCGGCGGAGGCGCGTATGGCGCTGATCACCCGTCTCCAGGCTTGGATTGCCGCCGAGGTCCAGCAGGCCAAAGGGGTACGGTTGGGCGTGGGGTACGAACGCCATATCCTCAGTTGGCGCCCGGACGCGCTGCCCGTCCCCGGTCTGGCCGAGGCGTTGCAGGATGTGGACCTGACCGTGGTGACGCCGCAAGAGTTGCGCTCACCGGAGAGCCGCGAGGCCGTGCGTTATATCCGCTACGGGCTGACCGGGGCGGAAGCGGCCTTTGCCAGCACCGGCTCGCTGCTGGTGGCGTCTGGTCCCCAGACCCCGCGCAGCGCCAGCCTGTTGCCCATCCGCCACATTGCCCTTGTGCCGTTCGAGCGTCTCTATCCGACGATGGAAGATTGGCTGCGCACCCAACGCCAGAACGGAACCCTCACTAATCTGTTGCGCGGCCACGCCAACCTGGTGATGATCAGCGGCCCCAGCAAGTCCGCCGACATCGAGATGAACCTCACCCTGGGTGTTCACGGGCCGCGCTACGTCCACGTTATTTTGGTTGGGAAAGAGGATCAGTGAGAGCCGCACTTTCTTTACATGAGTATGGAACAGCGTTTCGAGCAGACAGTCGTCATCAATGCACCGACATGGGTCGTGTGGGAAAGCCTGGTCCGCCCCGACCGAATGAAGGAGTGGATGGGCGAGCCCGAGATGGAGCTCGCAGTAGAGACCGGCTGGAACGAATGTCAATGGCGGGCGGCGGATTGCCCTTTTGCTCACTGATCGGGCGTCGGACTGCGCTCGGCGCGCTTTTGGATTTGCCGGATCAGGCTGGAGAAGATGAGACCGTGGATGGGATAGAGCGCATACCAGTAAAGGAGCCCCCACAGCCCTTTGGGAGCAAAGAAGGCAGTTTGGATCAGCGTTGTTTGTCCATCTTCCTCTGGTCTGGCCTCAAACTGGAGCCAGGCGCGGCCCGGCACCTTCATCTCGGCGCGCAGACGTAAAGAGGCATTGGGGTGCGCCTCTTCGACCCGCCAAAAATCTAGCGCATCGCCCGGGCGCAACTCTTCAGGGTGGCGCCGCCCGCGGCGGAAGCCAACCCCACCCACCATGCGGTCGACAATTCCTCGCAGCCACCAGGCCCAGTTGAAGGCCAGCCAGCCTTCGCTGCCCCCCAGGCTGCTAAAGGCGCCATAGACGGCAGCGGGCGTCGCGCGCGTGCTAACCTGCCGCCGTTCGAGGATCATCCCTTCGTGGTTGGTGAGCACAAAGGGCGCTTCGTCGCCGTGGCTGCTGGCCAGGGCATCACTCCACGACGTTTCCACCTGCTTGGCGCTCAACTGTTGCAACGCCAGTTCGACAGCCTGGCGATACCCCAGCGGCTCAATCTGCGGGAAGAGACGGTGCGCTTGGTCGTCACGCACAATCACTTCGTTGCGCAAACCCTTGATCAACGGATGGGCGATGCGCGCCGAGATCGGGGTGATCCAATGGACCCAGTAGGCCGAGAGTGTGGGGGTCAACACAGGGACCGGGAGCAAGATGCGTTTGAGACCACGCACCTCGGCATAGATCTGCATCATGTCGGCGTAGGTCAACACATCGGCCCCGCCAATTTCGATGATCTGGCCTGCACTGGCGGGCGTCTCCAGACAAGCCACCAGATAATCGAGCACGTTGTGGATGGCAATAGGCTGGATGCGGGTATAGACCCACTGCGGGCAGATCATGACCGGCAAGCGTTCGGTCAAATAGCGGATCATCTCGAACGAGATGCTGCCCGAGCCGACGATGATCGCGGCGCGCAGTTCAGTCACTGGGACAATAGTGCTACGCAGCACCTCACCCGTCTGCTGGCGCGAGCGCAAGTGCGGCGAAAGGTCGCTGGCCGGATCGCCCAATCCTCCCAGATAGATGATATGTTTTACGCCCGCTTGGGCGGCGGCGACGCTGAAGTTGTGCGCCGCTTTGAGGTCGCGCCCGGCAAAGTCTTCGGCGCCGCCGAGGCTATGAACCAAATAGTAGGCGACATCGACGCCCTGCATAGCAGCAGGCAGCGACTCTGCCTGCAACACATCGCCGGCGACGGCTTCGATCTGGCCATACCAGGGGTGACCCTCCAAACGATTGGGGTCTCGCGCCAGCGCCCGCACGGTGTAGCCAGCCTGCACCAGGCGGGTGATCAACCGCCCGCCGACATAACCGGTCGCCCCTGTCACCAGAATCCGTTGTTGTGAGGCCATCGTAGCCTTGCCTTCGCTCTCTTACGTCCCTGTACGCAGAATAGATCGCCGATCTGCCGCAAAAGTGCCCAGGCCATTATCGCCGAGCGATCGACAACATTCACGCAGATGGCTTACAATGTCGGAGGAATGAAGTTAGCTCTAACGGTCTGGACATAGTTGACCAATTCCTCTACGCTGAGCGCCTGCCCTTGCGCCCAGGCAGCTTCATAGCGCTCAGAGGCGAGGCTCGCCCGCAGCTTTGCAAGACTCGCCTCATAGAATTGGTTGAGCGGATAGTTGAGGGTTAAGGCATGCACAGACAGGATTTTGTTTACCCCGCTGAGGATGGTCACTGCCTCGTGCGCTTGACCATTCCCTGCATTGACAAGACCCAAGCCGCAGAGCCACTGCGCCAGCTCATGGCGATGCTTTACCTGGCCCCGTAACGGGAGCAGTTCGAGGAAGTAGTGGCGCGCCTGTGGATAATCGGCCCGCTGATAGGCGACCAGCCCCAGATTCATCAAAGCCATCCGGATGCCCCACCAATTCCCGATCCGCTGGCTGATGGCCAAAGACTCTTCAAGACAGGCTACGCTCTCGGCAAACTGGTGATGCAATCCATACAAGACACCCAACGCATTCAGGACCCAGGCCGACCCGTAATCGTCTGGCTGGTGCTGGAGAAACAGATGGTGCGCTTCTAGAAAAAGAGGGATCGCCTGATCGTGCTCGCCCGTGCTGACCGCATGATAGAGCGCAAAATAGGCAAGCGCCCAGGCCTCGCAATTGCGATTTCCCGCCGCTCGCGCCCACGCCAGCGCCTCCGCCACAAATTCCTGGATACGCGCCAGCTGCCCAACGTGGTTCGCCAGCCGGCCGGCGCCAAAGAGGATCGCTTTGGCGCGCAGTTCAGGCGACGCATCCCCTGTCTGTTCAAGCACTCGCATCACCCAGCGAAAGCCTTCACTGTGGTGGTCTTGTTTCACCCAAAACCAGCCCAACGCGGCAACGAGCCGTAATGCCTCGGCCACCCGAGTGTGGGTGAGAAACCATTCCAATGCCTGGCGGAGGTTATCGTGCTCTTCCTCTAGACGCAGCAACCACTGCTCCTGTTGGAGCCGGTGGAGCTCCGGTGCGGCCATTTCGGCGACGGTGAGAAAATAGGTTGCATGGCGGCTGGGGATCTCCTCTGCCTCTGTGCTGTGCGCTAACTGCTCTCGGGCATATTCACGCAGAATGTGCAACATCCCAAAGCGCGGCTCGTCATCCGTCCTGAGTTCCAGGCGGATCAGACTCTTGTCGGCGAGCGAACCGAGCCCGTTGAGCACCTGCTCTGGTGGCATATCGGCACAAAGCGCATCCACGGCGGCCAGTGTCCAGCCACCGGCAAAAACGCTCAAGCGATTGAAGAAGCGTTTCTCATGCTCATCGAGCAGCGCATAGCTCCAGTCGATGGTGGCGCGCAACGTCTGCTGCCGCCCAGACGCGTCGAGCAGCGGATTCGAGAGCATAGTCAAGCGGTCATCGAGACGAGCCAACAGGGCGCGGGGGGCAAAGAGTTTGCTACGGGCCGCAGCCAGTTCAAGCGCCAGGGGCAGGCCATCCAGCCGGCGACAGATTTCAGCGATAACCGGTGCGTTTTCAGCAGTTACCGTAAAGTCAGGTTTGACCGCAGCCGCCCGCTGCACAAAGAGCGCTGTGGCTGAATGGGCCAGAAGCATCTCTGCCGATGCGCTCTGATCTTCATCTGGCACCGTCAGCGGCTCGACAGCATACTCCTGCTCACCGATCACGTGGAGGGCTGCGCGGCTTGTGACTAGAATGCGCAAATTGGGGGCCGCCGTTAAGAGGGCTGGGATGATCCCAACACCGGGCAAAAGATGCTCATAGTTGTCCAAAATGAGCAGCAGGCGGCGAGGTTTGAGAAAGCGCTGCACGGTGACCAGCAACTCCTCTTCCCCAGACTCACGCACGCCGATCACCCCGGCAATGGCGTTGAGGATGAGGTCGGGTTCGTTGAGTGAGAACAACCCCACCCAGAAGACGCCATCGGGGAAGTGCGGCAATACTTCCACTGCGCTTTGAAGGGCCAGGCGCGTCTTGCCCACCCCACCGGGGCCCGTCAAGGTCAGGAGGCGCACTTGGGTGATCAGGTTACGAATCTGCGCCACCTCGACCTTCCGTCCGACAAAGGAGGTGAATTGTGCGGGCAAGTTGTAAGGCACACTCTGGGGGTCTACCGCGGCTGGTCCGGCGGAAGAGGAGTGTGCAAAGAGACCCAAACGCTGGGCCAGCGCTACTGCCGCTCTGCGATCCGACACCCCCAACTTGTTGAAAATCTGCTGGGCGTACCACTTCACCGTGCCGACCGAAAGGGCCAGGTCGCGCGCGACTTCGGCATTTGTCTGCCGCCGGGCAAAGCGTTCCAACACCGCCAGTTCGCGTTCGGTAAGTTCTGTTGCCATCGGCTACCCAACCCGGTACCCAACCCCGACCCTATCCCCGACCCTCCCTATCCCTATCCGCCGGATAGGGGTGCGCCGCCCCAAAGTGCGCTATGCTGTATCCGGTCGAAACACAGTTAGCTAAGGGGTTAAAAATGACAGAGACAATACCAAACATCATACCTGTTGCACCAACGATCCGTCAAGCATCAGAGGCTGATCTGCCCATGTTAACCGCGCTCATGGAGCAGGCGGTGCGCCGGTTGAACAGCCAGGATTACAACCAACGGCAACTGGAGAGCGCACTGGAACATGTCTTTCGCATCGACCCCCAACTCATTGCGGGCGGCACCTACTATGTCGCCGAGGTGGAGGGGGAGATCGCCGGTTGCGGTGGCTGGAGTCACACTGGCACCCTCTCGGCGGGCGCTCAGGTGCAAAACAAGCTCACGGACAAGCAACTAGGGTCAACTTCTGACTCAGCCAAGATCCGCGCCATGTTCGTCCATCCCAAATACGCCCGGCAGGGGATTGGCCGGCGACTCATGCAGATGAGTGAGCTGGCGGCGCGCCGGGCTGGTTTCAAGCGACTGGAGCTGATCGCCACACTGACCGGCGAGCCGCTCTATCGCCGGTGTGGTTTTGTAGCCGTTGAACCAGTTGACCTGGTCTTTCCCGATGGTGTTTCGCTCCAGGCAGTCAAAATGGAGAAGCAGTTGTAGTTTTTAGGCATCGCCCTCCACCGCCGCCCGGCGATGATGGTCATTTACAAATTGATTCAGTCATGGGGTAGGGGACGCAATCCGCCCCTACCCCATGACTGAATCAATTTCTTATCATTAGTCCTACAACGAGACTTTCTTGAGGTGCGATGCACTTTCCAAGTGCGTTGCACCTCAAGACTCTAGCTCGAAGTCTCGTTGTAGTATTAGAGAACGTCTCCTTTACCTAACCTGTTGCGCGGTGAGCGCCACTTTCACCTGGCCGTTGTAGCTCATATTCGGGCGCTTGAGGTCGATGGTGGCGTATTTGGTCTGTGGCTTCATGTTGGGCGACAGATCCAAGATGATCGTGCCCTGGCCGATATCATCCTGCCCATGCAGACCCTTGTCCACCTCGGTCACCTCGATGGTGAACCGTTTGCTCAGCGTGCCGCTGGCTATTTCATAGGTGGCGACGTGCGCATTGTTGATGGTGTGGGGCGGCCCCTTCTTATCCACTTTTACACTGCCATTTAACGAAGGCCAGACCACGCGGTTCTTACCCTCCTGCACCTGGATGCGCAGTTCGAGATCGCCTTCGGCGACTCCCTGCCCGTCTGTAACCTGCACGCTTTCCAAATCGACGCGAATCTTTGGCATGGTTTATGCTCCTTTACTCTCACTGGCTGTTCCGAGTCTAGGCGGTCTGTTATCCGTGGATATCCGCCCTCAAGATACCACGCCACGGCCAGCTATACTGGCAAAGAGAGGACAGAATCGACTCACAATTGCATCACCGGCGCCGGCAAACGACTGGGATGCAGAGAGCGATATTGCACCACTGCCTTCTTGCGTGTGCCTGTTTGATAAACTCCGGCTATAATGAAGGCGCCAGGGTTGAGAAACAGCTTGATTCTTCACCTACCAGCCAGCGGTAGCAACTGGCCCTGGTTGTCAGCGGAATCCCCACCCATCTAGTTTAATGAAAGCGATCATGAGCTATGTCCAAACAACAATATCGAGTGGCTTTTATCGGCGCCGGGGGCATTGTCAAGTATTCGCACATCCCCAACTTCTTGCGGCTGCCCAATATCGAAGCGGTCGCCGTCTGTGATGTCAACGAGCCGCGCGCCCAGGTGCTGGCGACAGAGATGCGCATCCCTGCTGTCTATAGCGACCATCGCCGCATGTTGGACGAGGTCAAGCCGGATATTACGGTGGTGGCCACGCCCAATGCCTATCACAAGCCCATGAGCATCGATGCGCTCAACGCCGGTTCGCATGTGCTGTGCGAAAAGCCGCTTGCCCTCACCTACGCCGACGCCAAGGAGATGTACGCCGTGGCCCGGCAGCAGGGCAAGGTACTTACCGTCGGCTCGCACTACCGCTGGACCGACCCCATGCGTATGACCAAGATGCACGTAGATGCCGGCTTTTTTGGCCGCATCTATGCTTGGCCGGCGGCGGGGCTCTGCTGGACATCGGCATCCATGCGCTGGACCGGGCGCTCTTTCTCATGGACTATCCGCAGCCGGCTGCCGCCACCGGCGCTACCTTTGCGGAATTTGGCCCGCGCGGGCAGGGGCTGGGCGGCTGGGGCAGCGACATCCTCAAGCCCGACGCCACCACCCGCTACGATGTCGATGACCTGGCCTGGGCCTTTGTGCGCTTTGCCAACGGTGCAGTGCTCCAGTTCCAGGTCTCGTGGGCCATCCACCGGGCTGATGAGTTT
>QEUW01000619.1 GCA_003577005.1 Chloroflexota bacterium
CGCAGTGCGAGGCGCCCGAACCGCTCTGGGCCAGCATCGAACCGCCAGGCGATCTGGAGTTCACTGCCCTGCGTCTCTTTGGCGATCCTTCACCCGAAAACATCGCTCGTGTGGCGCACGGGAACGCGGTCATGGGCGTTTTTACGCGCGGCGGCACCGTCTTCAACGCCGGTTCGACCGAATGGGCCTATGGGCTGGACCACGACCCGCTGGTGCAGCGCGTGACAAAGAATGTGCTGGAACGGCTGGCACGGTCACCTTGACGGGGGTGGGCAAAGGCGGTGCGGCGATAGTCGTCGCTGGCCGGGCCGTACAATTTGGCGTGGCGGGCGCGAAAGGCGGCGAGGTCGTTGGTTGGGAGTGCATCCAAGAACCGCGGATGAACAGAAAGACACGGATCTGGCTCAAGCAGCTTCAATCTGTGTCTTTCTGACAATTATGTCAATTATAAGGTCTCGGCATCCACATTTCGGGTATTGCTGGTCAGGTGATCAAGGTCTATCGTTCGGGCCTCATATCCAAACCGGATGCACACCGTCTTCTGGCGGGATTGTACCAGGCCGGGCGCATCAATCGGAAGATCCACACAGCGCTCCTTGCCGTCATTTAGCCGGTCGATGCCATCAACGCAGCGCCAAACGCACCATTTTCTTGGACGCCGCCTTGTCGGCTTCCCCCAGAGGATGCGGATAAACGTGACCAAGTCCTCGTTCATTACATCGACCCGCGTGCCCAGGTTAGTCGTCTGTGTAACACGATAGAAAGCGGACTACACCCCGCCTCCCTCCGTGCGAAATCGCCCAACTTCGGCATCGGGCAGGGCGCGCAAGAGATCAGGCGCCTGCAAGATCACCGTCGTCCCCCGCACGCCGGAGCCGATGGAGATCTCTTCTTGCGCTAACACGCTCTCGTCGATGAGCACACGCAACGGATGGGGCAGCCCAAACGGGGCGACCGCACCAATCGGATAGCCGGTGACGCTCAACACCTCTGCCTCTGGTGCCGTGGTCAGGCGGGATTGGCCCAGGTGTTTGCGCAGCGCACGCCAGGAGATCTGCGCCGGCCCGGCCATGAGCACCATCGCATACTCATCCTGCCCCAGGCGAAAGAGGATGCTGCGCACTACCTGCTCCGGCTGTTGGCTGCGTTCGGCGGCAGCCTGTTCGAGCGAGTTTACCGGGCCGGGGTGGCGGAAAACGCGGTGGGGAATACCAAGATCGGTGAGCGCCTGGGCAACAGGTGGAAGAGAATTTGTCATCGTGGTCTGCGTTCTGTGATTTCGAAGCGTTGTGGTCGGCCTCGGCCCACGCAAAAACTGGTTGTACGCTCAAGACCAGAAGCCCAGAATGCTCCAACCGGGCCGGCGGGTCACCGGTGTGTAATAGCCCGGCAGCGCCAGCGGAGTCTCTGCCGGATGGGGCGTCTGTTGTGCGGTAGGGGCCAACTGGCGCAAACGGGCGATCCGGTCTTTGGTGTGCGGGTGTGTACGCAAGAGCGAAGGGTCGGGCACGCGATAGCCGGGAAAGAGGATCTGCTGCCAGATGTTTACTGAATAGTACTCAAGCTTGTTGAGGGCACTGGCCAGCCCAAGCGGGTCGCCGGTCAGTTGTACAGCGCCCAGGTCGGCATCGAACTCGCGCGTGCGCGAGAGGGCCAGTTGTAAGAGCCCGCTGATCAACGGCGCAAAGATGAGCAGCAGGATCGCCCACCACGAGATCGGGGTCTCGCCCATGAGGATCAAGGGCAGGTTGAGAAAGAGCAACAGCTTGCCAAAGGTGGAAAAGAGCCCGGTGATGCGGCTGGCGACATCAGCAATGCCCATCACCCGCATATCGTTGTTACGGATGTGGCTCATCTCGTGGGCGAGCACGCCGGTCAGCTCGCGTTCGGTCAGCGTGCGCAACATGCCATCGGTGACGCCGATAGCCGCATTGCGCCGCGTGCCCACAGCAAATGCGTTGAGCAGGCGGCTGGGCACATAGTAGAGGGTCGGCGCAGCGGCTAACCCGGCCCGGCGCGCCAACTCGTGAACAATTTGATAAAGACCGGGCGCCTCTTGTGGTGCCAGCGGGCGGGCGCGGTACATGCGCAGCACCAGTTGCGGCGAAAGCTGTTGCCCAAAGAGCAACGAGAACGCACCCAGCACCACTGCCCAGATAATGCCGGTGGCGCCGGCCAAAAACCAGCCCAAGAGGGCCAGGATCAGCAAAATCCCGGCCAGGAGCAAGGTCGTGTGGACCCAGTTCAAAAGTGTATGGCTGGCAGCCTGATTCTGGTTCATCGTGTAAGGAAATAAGTTGATTTTACTGTGCTCCGGCAGGTGGCTGGCACAGGCGGCGACCGGGTTCAGCGTTATGATCAGGGCGCCACTCTATGCCCTGGCGATCATCCCCCGGCCAATCGCACCGGTCAGCGCGTCAGGCACGGCAAGGAGTACCCCATCGGCGCAACCAGGCTCCCACCCTCCGGTGTGACTGTAGGGCCACGTTTGGCCAATCTTTCCTGCCCGTGCAGGCTCACCCCTACAGAGCGCACATCATCTTCGTTCAAATCTTTGAGGTTATCGGTAATTCGACACCCCATCTTTCCACCGGTCCTATGAGCCATACGAAGAATGCGTAAGGGGCACAACTTCCGAAAGGTGACCTGAAGTCACTTTGTCAGCGCAACTAGGTGGTCACCTCCCGGAGGTTGGGCGGCGTGTATTGCAGGAGAAAGAACGGCGCTCACCAGCCGCAACGCCCCGGCCTACGGGCGCACGATCTCCCCATCGCGGCGGCGGTCTTCGGCCATATAGAAGGAGCGGGCGGCGCGGTCGGGGTCGAGCAGCGCCCTGGCTTTGGCCTCGTTGATATCAATACCCAGCCCCGGCTGTTCGTTGGCATAGAGATAGCCCCCTTCGAGCACGGCGTGGCCGGGGAAGAGATCGTACTCCTCGGGGCGGAAGTGATTTTCCTCCTGGATGCCAAAGCTGTAGCTGGCCAGGTCGAGATGCACCGCCGCCATCTGGTTGACGGGGTCGTTGTCGCCCCCCTCCTGCCAGGCGGTCTTGATGCCAAACCACTCGCAGAGCGTAGCGATCTTGCGGCAGTTGGTGATGCCGCCGCCTTTGGAGACGCGCACCCGCACATAGTCGATGAGCCGCTCGGTGATCAACGGCAGGTATTCGTGGGGGTTGATAAAGAGTTCGCCCATCGCCTGCGGGGTGACACACTGCTGGCGCACCAACCGGTACCACTGCACCTGTTCGGGCGAGAGCAGGTCTTCCAGAAAGAAGAGGCGGTAGGGTTCAAGCAGTTTTGCCAGGTGGACGGCGTTGTGCGGGTGCAAATGCTCGTGGACATCGTGCGTCAGCTTGGGGCCAAAACCGAGCTTGTCGCGCAGATACTCGAAC
>QEUW01000620.1 GCA_003577005.1 Chloroflexota bacterium
CGTCGCTCTTTCTAGAATTACCGGACGGCAGTTGCGGCAACGGCATCCGTTTCAACCGCGCCGGCGACATGTTTGTCGCCGACTACACGAATCATAACGTGTTGCGGGTGAACATGGCCATCGCCGCTCACGCTGGGTCGCTCGCCGAACGCAACGCCGCTATCCGAGTCTTTGCCCATGAACCAGCTATGAACCAGCCCAACGACCTAGCTATCATGGCCAATGACATCCTCTTCGCTAGCGACCCAAACTGGGCGGGTGAATGGGGACAGATCTGGCGCATCGACACCAGCGGCGTGATGACGTTGTTGGAAACGGGCATGGGCACCACCAACGGCATCGAGGTCAGCCCTGATGAACGGACACTCTATGTCAACGAGACGGTGCAGCGCCGCGTCTGGGCCTATGACCTGGCGCCGGATGGCGGAATCAGCAACAAGCGGCTCTTCCACCAGTTCCCTGACCACTGGCTCGACGGGATGCGCTGCGATGTGGCCGGCAATCTCTACGTCACCCGCTGGGGCAAAGGGGTGATCGCCAAACTCTCACCCCAAGGTGATCTGCTCAGCGAAATTCCCTTGATCGGCAAAAAGTGCACCAACATCGCCTTTGGCGGCCCCGACGGTTGCACCGCCTACGTCACCATCGCCGACCGTGGCAATGTCGAGACCTTTCGCATCGACCAGCCCGGTCGCGAATGGCAACTCGCCCAACGAGGACTGCGATAGCAGCAACTATAGACCGTGGTTTCGGCGGGTTGAGCTACTTTGTGCGGTTCAAACCCTTGAAAATCCGTGTAGATCCACTGAATCCGCAGTCTATCCCCATCAAAGTTGGCATTGCTGCTGTGATTAGATTTGATACGGAGCACGCTCTTGAACTCAGCCGTACACACACCCTGGCATCTCTACTTCTCTCTGATCCTTGTTCTGCTGCTGTCGCTCGTTTCCCCTGGCTCCACCAATGCCCAAGAGGTCCAACCCAGCGTGGTGCAGGGGGCCGCGGTCAGCGAGCATCTCCAACACCAACTGGCGGCAAGCAGCGGGCCGGTCTCCTTTCTGGTTATCCTGGCGGAACAGGTCGATGCGACAAACCTGGTCGAGGCGCAGGGGCTGCACGGCGCGACACGCCGCACAAAGGCACACGCCATCTACGAAGAACTCACCGCCGTCGCCCGCCGCACCCAGGCGCCCGTGCGCGCCTGGCTCGATGCGCAGCAGATTCCCTACCGCTCCTTCTATCTCGTCAATATGATCGAGGTCCACGGCGATGCTGATGCCGTCGCTGCCTTGCGCCGGTTACCCGGGGTGGCGCGCCTGGTGGCCAATCCACCAGTGGGCCAGCAATTATCGGTTACTGAGACCCATAGCGGCTGGTTCAAACCGCTCTTGCAGGCGCCGGCGGAGCAAAGTCAGGCGCTTCCTTACGGGCTGGAATATACACGCGCCCCTGATGTCTGGGCAATGGGCTATCGCGGGCAAGGGATCGTCATCGCCAGCCAGGATACCGGTGTGGAGTGGGACCATCCCGCCTTGCGGCCAAAGTACCGGGGGGTGGTGAGCGACACGGTTGCCATGACCTTGACCGTCGACCATGTCTACAACTGGTTCGACGCTTGGCCGCTTGCGGGTCGCCCGTCTCGTTGTAACAGCGACCCGCAAGTGCCCTGCGATGACCACGGCCACGGCACCCACACGGTGGGCACCATCCTGGGTGACGCCACCGCCGCCGGCGACACGATCCTGGGCATGGCGCCAGGTGCCCAATGGATCGGCTGCCGTAACATGGACCACGGTGTCGGCACGCCGGCCAGCTATACCGCCTGTTTCGAGTTCTTTCTGGCCCCCTATCCCCAGGGCGGTGACCCGCTGACCGATGGCCGGCCCGAGTTAGGCCCGCATATCATCAACAACTCGTGGGGCTGCCCGCCGGCTGAAGGGTGCGATGCCGAGAGCCTGCGCCAGGTGGTGGAGACGGTGCGCGCCGCCGGGCAGATGGTGATAGCGTCTGCGGGCAACAGCGGCAGCAGTTGTTCTACGGTCAAAGACCCCATTGCCATCTACGATGCTGCTTTTAGTGTGGGCGCCCACAGTGCGCTGGGCAATATTGCCCTCTTTAGCAGCCGTGGGCCTGTGACAGTCGATGGCAGCAATCGCCTCAAGCCTGACCTGACGGCGCCAGGGGTCGGCGTACGGTCGGCTACGGTCAACGGCGGGTACAGCACGCTCAACGGCACCAGCATGGCATCGCCTCACGTGGCGGGCGCAGTGGCGCTGCTCTGGTCGGCAGTGCCAGACCTCATGGGTGAGATCGACCTGACCGAACAGGTGCTGCTCAAATCGGCCACGCCGGTGCCCTTTAGCCAGTGTGACGATGGCGGTGACCCGGTGACACCCAACAACACTTTTGGATACGGCCGGCTCGATGTGCTGGCCGCCGTTCAGTTGGCGCAACAGCCCGTCTCGCTGACGGTGCGCGTGGTCGATCTGGCCGAAGCGCCGGTGGCCGGCATGGCGATCACCGTAACAGACCGGCTGACGGGCTATCCATACACTGGAGTCACAGAAGCTGACGGCGCCGCAGCGCTGCCGGCGCTCTACGCAGGCGACTACCAGGTAACGACGGCAGGTGGTACGCGCTTCGAAGCGCCGCTTGTCACGCTTGAGGCGGGTGAAATGCGGCAGGTGGAGATCCAGGAGCTTTCGCCAACGGACAACGATGAAACAGAAGAGCCAGCGGCGCCAATGCTCTATCTGCCCTGGGTTCAACGGTGAGATTGGTTTGACCGAGACAACGATTCTCATCCCTGGTTTCAACAATGACGAAACCTTTTTGAATTCGCTAGAAGTAGCGTTGCAGCGGGAAGGTTTTGCCGTCCGCTGTCTCTCGCCTCAGCCGAGCAATGGCGACGCACCGATTGAAGTGCTGGCCTTCCAGCTCGCCGAACAGATCTCGGCGGCGTTGCCGTCCGGCCAGCCGCTCAATCTCTTTGGTTTTAGCATGGGCGGCCTGATCTGCCGTACCTATCTTCAGTATTTCGGCGGGCTGGCGCGCACCCGCCGGCTGGTCACGCTGGCAACACCCCACAGGGGCACCTATACGGCCTATCTTTTCAAACGGCCCGCCTGTTTTCAGATGCGGCCCGGCAGCGCCTTCCTGACCAGACTCAACGCCGACCTCTCGCCACTGGAACAGATCAGCTTCACCTCGATCTGGACGCCACTCGACCTCACCATCGTGCCGGCGGACCATTCGATTCTCCCCGTGGGCGAGATGGTCCCGATCGTGTCGCCGTTCCACGTCACGTTGCCCCTCGACCCGCGCGTTGTGCGTGAGATCGCCGCCGCGTTGCGCAAACCGGT
>QEUW01000621.1 GCA_003577005.1 Chloroflexota bacterium
TTGTTGGCGATCTTGGCGACGAGTTTGTTGGTTGCCACGCCCAGCGAGCAGGGTAACTGTAACTCCTGGTTAATCGTCGCCTGCAACCGGCGCGCCAGCGTCTCCCCCTCATCGGGCAGGGCGGTCACATCCAAAAAGGCCTCGTCGATGGAAAGCTGCTCGACCAGCGGGGTCAGCGCGTGAAGCCGCCTCATCACCTGTTGCGAATGGGCGCGATAGACCGAGTGTCGAGCCGGTGTGATAATCAGCCCCGGACAGAGCCGCACCGCCTGGCTCATGGGCATAGCCGAGTGAACCCCATGCTGCCGGGCCGGATAGGAACACGAAGCGACCACGCCGCGCTCTTCAGGCCGCCCGCCCACGGCAAAGGGCTTGCCGCGCAGGGAGGGGTCACGCAATTCCTCCACGGCGCAGAAAAAGGCATCCAGGTCGAGATGGATGATCTTGCGGTGCATGTTTTACATTTATAGCTTGAGCCCTTCCAACATACCGCGGATAAACATCCGTTGGAAGACGATAAAGAGAATGAGCACCGGCGCCGAGGTCATCAAATAGACGGCAGCTTCGGCCCCATAGCTGGTAAATTCACCATCCTCCAACGCCAGACCGACAAAGTTCATGGCGATGCCGATGCCCAGGGTGTAGAGACGGGGATTGTCGATCATGGTCAGGGTGAAGAGATACTCGCCCCAGACGCGGATAAACTCAAAGAGGCCAACTACCAACATGCCACCCGTCGCCATCGGCAACATCACCCACAGAAAGGCTTGAAAACGGTTACAGCCGTCGATGAGCGCAGCGTCCTCGAACTCGTGGGGCAGGTTGAGAAAGGTCTGGCGCATGATAAAGATGGGGATCGGCACCCCGGCGGCAAAGGCGAGGATCAGCCCCAACTGGCTGTTGCGCAGACCGAGAAAGCTCATCAACTCGTACTGCACCATCAACCCCCCGGCGCGCGGGACAAAGGTGAGCAGGATCAAGGTGTAGAAGATCAGGTCGCGCGCCGGAAAACGCAGCCGGGCAAAGGCATAACCGGCCAGCGCCGCCACCGCCACCTGCAAGATGACCGCCCCCACGGTGACAATCGTGCTGTTTTGGAAATAGGTGATAAAGGCGGGCATCCGTCGCAACACATAGAAATAGTTGGCCAGGGTCGGGTTGAGCGTAATGAGCGACGGCATTTCGACATAGAGTTCCTGGCGCGTCTTGAGCGAGGCCGAAACCGCCCAGATAAAAGGCAACAGAAAGGCCAACAGAAAGACCCAGAGCACCAGCCTTAAACCCCACTGCCCACGCCGATGCCAGATGCGAGCGATGGGGGCAGGCAGGGCGCGTTCCGCCGCGGATGCGGGTTGCACAGTGATCCGTTCGCCGGGACGAGTCTGGCTGGTCATTCGGTCCTCCCTGAACGCAACCATTTGAAGACCATGATCGCCATGATCATGGAGATGATACCCATGGTCAGGTTGATGGCGGCGGCGTATCCCCACCGCAGATCGCCCAACGCCAGCACCAGCACCAGCGTAAAGACCGGTCGCAGCAACGGGATCGTGATGTGACGAAACTGGTTCCAACCGTTGGCGCCGTCGATGGAGGCCGCTTCGTATAGTTCGCTGTTGATGTTGTAGAGACCCACCAGGAAGAGGAGGATGTTCTGCCCCACATTTTTCCAGGCCGCGGCGACAGCCATGGTTGGGATGACCCAGGCAGGGTCGGCCAGCCAGGCCGGCGGGTTTTGGATGCCGATAAACTCGCGCAAAAAGAAATTGAGATAGCCAAATTGTGGGTGCAGCAACTGTTTCCAAAGCAGCAACGCTACCGCAATCGGCAACACAACCGGCAAATAGGAGATGACGCGGTAGGCCGACGATTCCCACGGGTTGACCACGCGGGCAATCAGCACGGCGATGAGCAGCCCCAACCCAATGTTGAGCGGGGTGTAGATCAGCGTGTAATAGACCGAACGGCCAAACGCTTCCCAAAAGACGCGGTCGTTCGCCATCTCGACAAAGTTGCTCAGCCCGTTGAACGGCTGGTGGTCGGGGATCAGATAGCGATAGTCCGAGAACGCAATCGCCACCCCCCGCACCAGCGGATAGGCGCTAAAGGTAATATAGAGCGCCAACGCCGGCAGGATAAAGAGAAAGCCCATCAGCGCATCTCCCCGCTCTTCCCGCCGGACGCCGCGCAGCGCCCGCCACCAGTTATTCAGCACCGACTGGCCGCCAGCTTGCGGGGCTTCATCCGGAGCGACGTTTTGCATAGGAATCGTGTTTTTCTCCGTGTTCTCCGTGCATTCTCTGCGCGCTCTGTGTTGCGCTGTTCTTTCGTGTTCTCACCGCAGCTATCGATCAGACGATCTGCTTTTCTACTTCTTCGTCGATCTCGTCGATGGCGTTCTGCATGGCCGTTTCGAGTTCAACTTCGCCACCCCAATAACGTTCCAGCCAGGGGATGAGCTTGACGTTGATGATCGGCAAATACTTGCCTGCCTCCATAGGAACCAGGGTGCTGGTCGGCACGGCTTCATACGATTTGGCCAGTTCAGGAGAGGCCGTACCGTTGACCAACAGGCGGTCGTATTGATTCTGGTGGACCGGCATCCCCGACAGCGTGAGCGTGCCGCTCCAATGGCGGTCGGCGGGTGCGCCTTCGGGACCCAACATCGACAGCAGCCAGTCCAGGCCCTCTTGGGGGTGCGGTGCGCCCGAAAAGACAAAAGACGAATCCACATGAACCCACGTGCGCCAGGGGTTGCTGGCATCGGTCTTCGGCGGCAGCGCGCCCTGGATCTTATCATCGCCCCAGACGGAGCGGCCAATGCGGATCCACGAATGGGAGTCAAAACCGACAGCCACGTTACCCTTTTGCCAGTCGGGCATAGGGTCTTGCATCAGTTGCAGATTGGTGTACCCGGCGTCAAACCAGTGTTTGAACATCTTGACACACTCGCGGAATTCCTCGCTGTCGATCTTGAGCATGGCATTCTCGTCGTAAGGGTTCTCCACAAAGGTAGTGAAGACGATCCCCAACGTGCGGAAAATATCCTTGCGCACGGCCAGCGGCACCACATTTTCCTCGCTCAGTTTCTCCTTGATTTTGCCCAGCATGACCTCGAACTCGTCCCACGTTTCTGGGAGCGTCTCATAGCCGGCAGCCTCGAGATGGTCCTGGCGATAGCCGGTCATGAAGATGTTCAACTTCATGGGGATGAAGTAGGTTTTGCCCTCGAACCGCGTCGTTTCGTAGATGCTCTCGTAGAGAAAAGAGTTCTGGTGGTCGCGCGCCCAGGGCACGGTCGACGACTGTAACAGGTCGTCGATGGGCTGGGCCAGCCCCTGTTGGATGTGCCGCCACTGGTGGTCGAATTGCGAATAGCCGCTGGCGCTCCAGCGCACGTTGCCTTCGCGCACCATCGCCATTGCTTTTGTCTCCCAACCATCGGGAGTCTCTTCGGCAATAATGCGGACCCCACGGTCAGCGATCTGCTCGTTGTAGAGCTCGGTGGCGTCAGCCATGCCCATCTCCATAAAAAAGGCGGGGATCAGCGTATAGACCTCAAGCAGAGATTGGTTCCCTTGTCCGCCAGTGACCGCACCAGGTTGCGCTGGCGCGACGCAGCCGCCCACCAGCCCAGCCGTCGCCGCTACGCCGGCCGCACCGGCAACGCCATTGAGAAACGCCCGTCGCGAAATTCTCTGTGACCCGTTCTGACCGAACATTGGATTTCCCCCTTGTCTTGCGCAGCAATGGATGATTGGATGCAATGGACCGCACGCCCACCGGGCGCCCGGACGGATCGGGCGGATCGGCTATGCTATTTCATGTTACAGGCAAGGGCATGACTCGCCAATTTGTTGCAGAAACGACGCACGCTCGTAGGTCGGGCTAGCAGCCCGACCTACGATTGAATTGGGTTACCTACTTGCATGATTCGTTGCGTGACTGTAACCTTGTGCAACATGAAATCGCCCTGACTATGCGCTCTTTCGACTTGACGCTGACACTTTACGCCGTCTGCTTCGCCAGCTCTTCCTCGACCTCTTGCAGCACATTCTCCATCGCCGTCTCGGCCTCGACCTCGCCGCCCCAATAGCGTTCGAGCCACGGCCAGATCTTGGCCTGGATGATGGGGTAGTACTTGCCCGCCTCCAGCGGTTGGAGAACGCTGTTGGGCACCGCCTCGTAGCCGTCGACGAGTTCGGGGTAGGCGTCGCTGTTGGCGATCAGCTTCTCGTATTGATTCTTGTGGACCGGCATGCCCGAGAAGGTGAGCGTGCCGCTCCAGTGGCGGTCGCCGGGTGCGCCTTCGGGGCCGAGCACGTTCAACAGCCACTCCAACCCTTCCTGCGGATGGGGTGCGTCCACAAAGACAAAGCCCGAATCGAGATGCACCCAGGTGCGTTTGGGGTTACTGGCATCGGTCTTGGGTGGCACGGTGCCGTTGACCTTCTCGGCGCCCTGGGCGGCGCGTCCCAGGCGAATCCACGAGTGCGAGTCGATGCCGACCGCCACGGCGCCTTTCTGCCAGTCGGGCAGTGGGTCTTGCAACACTTGCAGGTTGGTGTAGCCCTCATCGAACCAGCGTTTGAACATCTTGATGACCTGGAGCCACTCTTCGCTGTCGATGCGCAGCATGTTGTCTTCGTTGTAGGGGTTTTCCACAAAAGTGGTAAAGGTCGTGCCCAGCGTGCGGAAGACCTCTTTGCGGATGGCAAAGGGCACAATGTTCTCGTCGGCGTAGCGATCTTTGAGCGCCGCCAGCAACCCCTCGAACTCGTCCCACGTTTCGGGGAT
>QEUW01000622.1 GCA_003577005.1 Chloroflexota bacterium
ATCAAACCACCAACAATGATCCAGACAATAAAGTTTATCATGGATGTGTTTCTCCTTATCCTTCTTGCTGTTTGTTGAAATCGCTAGAACTCAATAGACCCTGATCATCCCATTCTGACGTCATACACCACTTCCCATCAGCAGATTCTGCTAGAAGAATCTGTGGCTAGTATAACGTGAATGGGTGACGCGGAAAACTGATCGAGATACATAGAAAAGGTATATCGTTCGCATAACTTCTAGAAGGTACGCAGTTGCCCAGTACGATGCACTTGCAGAGTGTATTGCACCTCTGGCTGGCAGATCCAACTGTGTAACTCCTATCACAATTTGATGGACACGATTGTAGATACACTAGACGGAACCGTACACCTCTAGGCATGGCGCAAATTATCTGATTCGCAACCGCAAAAATCGCTCAAATCGGCAACTTCTACTGTCTATCCTGGTCAAGATGAGCAACTAATGCTACAATTTTTGTTGTCTACTTCAAGTTTGAATGCTGTAACAGGCTACAAACTACTGCCCACAGCGTATCTTCAATCACTCATCCATTTCAGGAGCATGCCAATGTACTACAGAACGATCCCCAAGCAATATCTTGCGCTTCTTGTGGTATTGGTCTTGCTGGCCGTGCCGGTTCTGGTCAGCGCCCAGGATGTCACGCCTGCTGTTACCGCGTCGGATCAGGAGTCGGACGGGACAAGCGTCACGATAGCAAACGTCGCGGCGGCCGTGCCCGGTTGGATCGTCATTCACATCGATGCTGATGGCAGCCCCGGCCCAGTTCTGGGCCAGACGGCGGTAGAGGTTGGCGACAATAGCGATGTTGTCGTGGCTCTCGACCCGCCTCTCGAGGGCGATACAGCATTGTGGGCGATGCTACATGTCGATGAGGGAGCTGCCGGCGTCTATGAATTCCCCGGCGCCGACGTCCCGGTCCGCGATGGTGATATGATCGTCATGACCCCCTTCACAGCCTCGGTAGCGACACTCACAGTTGAGACCGCCGCCGAAGAAGAGGCCATGGCCGAGGAAGCCGCCGACGAGGCTGTGGTAGAGGAAGCTGCTGAAGAAGAAACCGCTGCCGAGGAAGCCGCTGAAGAAGAGGCCATGGTGGAAGAAGAGACCGTGACCGCCGCCGCCGAAGACGAGGCCATGGCCGAGGAAGCTGCTGAAGAAGAGACTATGGTAGAGGAAGCCGCCGACGAGGATGTGACTGAAGAAGCCGCCGAAACAGAAACCATGGCGGAACCTGCCGCCCCTGAGTTGCTGCCCGTCACAGGCGCCGGTCTGGGCGGGATGGTAGCGCAGACCTTGCCAGCCGTGGTTACGCTCAGCGCGCTGGCCGGTGGCATCTGGGTCAGCCGGCGCCGCCGCAGCTAATACAGTGCGTAAACGACTCTAGCAGCACGGACGCGCGTCGCCGCGTCCGTGCTTTTTGATTTCTGCCACCAATCGTGTACATTGGTCGCTATAGCCCGACCCCTACAGCTTCGATTCCAAATAAACGGAGCACAAGCAACCCATGCTACCCTTTTACGCTGCCTATTATGAGGTGCTGCGCACGCTCTTCAACGAGATCGAGCAAATCATCGACCGCTTGCCTCAAACTGCACTTGACTGGTCTCCCGGCGCCGATATGAACTCGGTCAGCGTGTTGACAACCCATCTGGTGGGCTCAACTCGCTACTGGATTGTCGATGTGGCAGGCGGGCGGGGCGCGGCAGACCGTGACCGCGCCAGCGAGTTCAGCGCCCGTGGCAAAGATGGCGCCCAGCTAAAAGCGCAGATTGCGGCGATGCTGGATCAGATCGAGCGAACGCTGAGCCAGCTCGAGCTGGATGATCTGGTGCTTGAACGCGCTGCCCCACTCCAGGGGCGCAGCGTCAATGCTGGTTGGGCGTTGGCCCACGCGCTCGCCCATGTTGGCACCCACCTGGGCCATATACAGATGACGCAACAACTGTGGGAAGCACGCCAGCCCTATCCTGTAAAGGAGTGACCTTGACAGCTACTCAATCGCTCAAGATCTTGCTTGTCGGCGGCAGCGGTTTTGTCAGCGGCGCGCTCGCTCGGCTGGCCCTGTCGTACGGCCATCGGGTGTGGGCCGTAACGCGCGGGCAACGCCCCCTGGCGCCGGGGATCACCGGTATCGTAGCCGACCGGCGCAATCGCCCAGCTTTTGCACAGGCGATTGCCAACACCGGCGCCCGCTGGGACCTGGTCGTGGATTGCGTTGGTTTTGAACCCGATGATGCTGCCCAAGACCTGGCCGTCTTCCGCGAGCGGGCAGAGCACCTGGTCTTTGTCTCCACCGATTTTGTCTATGACCCTGACCATCGTCGCTTTCCCCAGAGTGAAGAGACCGACCATTACCTGAGCGAAGGCTACGGTGGTCTGAAGCGGGCGTGCGAACTTGTCTTCCTCCAGGCGGAGACCAAACCGTTGGCCTGGACGATCCTGCGACCGTGCCACATCTACGGCCCTGGTTCGCTGCTCGGCTGTTTGCCGCTTCACAGCCGTGACGCCGACTTGTTGGCCCGCTTGCGTCGTGGCGAACCGCTCAAACTGGTAGGGGGCGGCCATTTTCTCCAGCAGCCGATCCTGGCGGCGGACCTGGCAGCCACGATCCTGAGTTGCTATGGCAACCGCAACAGCCACGGCCAGATCTATTTGACCGCCGGGCCGGAGATCATCGAGTCGTGGCAATACTACCAGCTCATCGCCGAGACCCTGGGCGTGCCGCTCCAGGTCGAGGAGATACCGGTAGGGCAATTTTTGGCCGAACAGCCTGACCGGCGTTCTTTTATCTGCCATCGTATCTATGACCTGTCTAAGCTGCGCACCCACAGTCTTCATAGCCCGGCCACCCCCATTCGGGATGGGTTACGCCAGCATGTGACAAGCCTCCTGGAGCAAACAAACCATGCCATCTGACCGCACGCTGCCACGTCTCTACGGCCCGTATGGCCGCAGCGCCCTCGACCATAGCGACCGCCTCGCTGCCTACGGCGCCAACGCTTGTTGGTTTCATATGTTCGATGAGAGCGCCTTCGACATCTGCGCCCGCGCCAATGTCGCCGCCTGCGTTGAATTCAAGACCTTCCGCGCCGATTTTGATGCCCACCCCGAGTTGATCCCTACGGGCGTGGATGGGCAACCGATCCGCTACGGTAGACTTGTGCAGGGTGTTTGCCTGTCGCAGCAGGCCTTTCTCGATGAGATCGAGACCAATCTGCTCGCCGGTCTGCGCACGTACCGTCCGGCCGGTATCTGGCTCGACTATCTCACCTACGCCGGCTGGTTCGAAACGCCCACGCCCGACTTGCAAGAGAGTTGTTTCTGCGCAGCTTGTATCGAGGAATTCTGCTCAGCCACCGGTGTGGATGCAACGACCCCGGCGGAAATCCTGGCGCATCATGCCGGGCAGTGGACACGCCATAAATGTGAGCGGGTCGCCGCCCTGGCGCTCCACTATGCAAATTTGATCCGTTCCCATCTGCCAGGTTGTGTCATCGGCGCCTATATGTGCCCGTGGGCGCCGGCCGAGTTTGACGGCGCCCTTACACGCATCTTCGCCCAGGATTATACCCTGTT
>QEUW01000623.1 GCA_003577005.1 Chloroflexota bacterium
TCAACACCCTGCGCGGCCTCGGCCCTTCCAGCGTCTATGCCCTGGCGAAGGCGGCCGGGCGCAACTACTCCAACGTCCACGCCGACATCGCCCGCCTTACCGAACTGGGTCTGGTGGATCGCAACGAGGACGACACGGTCGAAGTGAAATTCAACGCCGTCGAGATCCGCATGGCGCTCGAACAGGCCGCGTAAAAACACTCCTCCCCTCTCCCGCGAGCGGGAGAGGGGCCGGGGGAGAGGGCAGGCATACCCACCAGCCACCCGAGACCGCCACCCTCATCACCACCGACGCCAACGCCCTGGTGCGCCCGGTGCACGACCGCATGCCGGTGATCCTGCAGCCGGCCGACTACGCCGCCTGGCTCGGCGCGCAGACGAAAGCCGAAGACCTCAAGGCCCTGCTGAAGCCCCTGCCGGAAGACCTGATGGAGCGCTACAGCGTGAGCCGACGCATGAGCAATGCGCGGAATGAGGGGGAGGAGTGCATGGCGCCGTGGTCGGGGGACTGACTTCCCTTTGAAATAGTGAAACAAATTGGCAGAAAACACCCATCCAGATTAGGTCTAAATTGAAAGCAAATAGGTGCCGACAAAGGAACTCGTCGTTAAAATACCGCCACAGGAGTGGATATGGCCGAATCTAAGATCGAGTGGACCGAACAAACTTGGAACCCGACGACCGGTTGCACGAAGGTGTCGCCGGGGTGCAAGCATTGTTACGCCGAAAAGATGGCAGGAAGGCTACAGGCGATGGGCGCCTCTGGCTATGAGACCGGCTTCGAACTGGCGCTTCACCCCGCTCGCCTATCTCATCCAACGAAGCGCAAAAAGGCGACTGTCTGGTTCGTTAACTCCATGTCAGACCTCTTCCATGAGGATATACCTGATTCGTTTCTCGACAGAGTGTTCGAGACTATTCGCGCAACACCTCATCATACTTACCAAATTTTAACCAAACGCGCAGAACGCCTGCCCGCCTATTTCAACAGGCGCGAATGCCCCCGCAATGTATGGTTAGGCGTATCAGTGGAGGATCGCCGATACGGCGTGCCTCGCATTGACGCTCTGCGTAGCGTGAATGCAAAGGTGCGCTTTCTATCTGTCGAGCCGCTGCTTGAGGACCTCGGTCCTATCGACTTCACCGGTATCCAATGGGTAATTGTTGGAGGTGAATCTGGGCCTAAGGCACGGCCGATGCGCCCAGAGTGGGTTGATACCGTACGGCGTCAGTGTGCTGCTCAAGGCGCAGCATTCTTTTTCAAGCAATGGGGAGGCTGGGGTGCAGATGGCGTAAAAAGAAACAAAAAGGCCAACGGTCGGCTATTGCATGGCCGCACATGGGACGAACTGCCGGTTCATTCAGCCATTAGATAGTCGGCAATCCTTATTGCGGTAGGCGCACCCTTGGGATTTCCTGCAGCGAAGAACAACAGATACATCGGATTACCGCGCGAGTTTGTGAGAACCTTAGTGCGCGGTGCCACGCCAGCAAAAATAGTTTCAAGCCGACGTAGGTAAAAATTCCCGATTGCCTCGAAATCTGCCACTTTGATCTCAGAAGCAGGGGCGTCCTCGAATAGGTCTAACGTGGGCGGATGGATATAAAACCGCTCCCAATCTACGCTACCGAAAACACGGGTAAGCTTGTCGGCGAAAACCTTATGCGGTTTCTTGTCGCGCGTGAGCAATCGATTGGCACCCATACCCAACGGCCATAGCAGCCACAGGTCAATCCCTTTCGTTTTAGCAATCCATTCGAGAACATTCCATTCCACGTTCATGCCATAGGGGTCTAGAAACGCGACTGCCCGCCATTTAGACCAGTCTTTCAAGTGGTGGCACAACTGGCGCATAACGTCGCACCCATCGTCCTCCCAAACATGACAGCGAGGGACAAGATCACTGAAGTCGCGCTCGATCATTTTCCGTAACTCGGTGGCGTGATCTGGGTTCTTGTCGACAAATACGTATTCGTCGAACTTCGATTCAAGTTCCAGCGCAATTCTTGCGCTACCACGTCTGAAATTTTCCTGGCCTTGATTGGGCTCTGGTTCAAACAAGTTGAATTGATCCGCATTCACAGTTTTTGCTGGTTCCCGCCTGCTTCCAGTGCCGGCGAATGCATCGATGTAAAGAGTCTTGTAATACCTGGCCCCAAGGTTCTTGTCGAAAATCAGGCGCCACTGCAGAAGGTACTGACGAAGGGCTTCCAGCTTACGCTCGGTCCAAGCGTCACGGCCGAAACTGTGCTCAATCATGTTTGAAGCGATGCCGGGGTGGATGACATGCGGATAGTATATCTGTTACTAGAAAAAATCCGTCTGAATCGCCGTACCACAGTGACTAACTTTTCCAGAACACCCCCCCCAAAAAAAAACGGGAACCCCTTTCGGAGTTCCCGTTAGAACCTGCCGCTTTGCGCGGCGAGGAGGAGGAAGGTTGCGGCTTACGCGCAGCTGCCGCCGACGGACGGCTTGGCGACGCCCAGCTTGATGAGGATGGTCTCCAGCGGGCAGAACTTGGTGAAGCCGCTCTGGAACAGGTTGGCGCCGACGAAGGCGGTGAACCAGAGCCAGGACATCTGCGACAGGTCGGCCTGGGCGCTGAAATGGGTCAGCGCCAGCGAGATCAGGATGAAGGCGCCGGCGAAGATGCGGATGAGTTGATTGACGGTCATGCGGTGCTCCCTAGGTTGAATATTAATAATTGCTAATATACTGATGGCGAGCTATGGCGTCAAGGGTGGATTGTTGGCTTTGTGACTTGGGTTACAGAGGGATTTCCCACCCTCTCCCCGGCCCTCTCCCGCCCTGCGGGAGAGGGGGTGGATCCCCGCTTTCGCGGGAATGACGGGTTATCTTGAAAGTCAGTCCGCGCGGGACGGCGCGGCGATGCGGTTCTTCATCGCCGCGTAGTAGAGCACCGGGATCACCACGAGCGTCAGCAGCGTCGAGACGAAGATGCCGAAGATCAGGCTGATGGCGAGGCCGTTGAAGATGGGGTCGTCGAGGATGAAGATGGCGCCGATCATGGCGGCCAGCCCGGTCAGGGCGATGGGCTTGGCGCGGATGATGCCGGCCTGGATCACCGCCTCGGCGAAGTCCATGCCGCCGGCCACCTGCTCGTTGATGAAGTCCACCAGCAGGATCGAGTTGCGCACGATGATGCCGGCCAGCGCGATCATGCCGATCATCGAGGTGGCGGTGAACTGGCTGCCGAGCAGCGCGTGGCCGGGCATGACGCCGATGATGGTGAGCGGGATCGGCGCCATGATGATCAGCGGCACCAGGTAGCTCTTGAACTGCGCCACCACCAGCAGGTAGATG
>QEUW01000624.1 GCA_003577005.1 Chloroflexota bacterium
GCTTACCGCCAGCCGGCGATCCGGCCCGAACTGGTGGAGATTGGGAAGGAGCTGGCTCGCAATCGCCTGGCCGAGTCGGCGACCGGGAAGCCGCACTACGGGGTTGGCTTCCTGGGCATCCACGATGGCCGGGGTGCTATCTTTATCTTTGTCGATTTTTGGGCCGACGAAAACGAACTGCACCACCACGTCTACGTCTCATCCAAAGACCAGCTCGACCAATTCAGCTATATGACACCGACCGGGCTGGCCGCCTGTGTATGGGACCTGCGGGTGCTCTGTTTCGAGCGCCAGGCGTGGATCGAAACCATGCTCGCCAACCCCCAAGGCCCAGACCTGGATGCCTATCTGGCCCGGCAGTTGAATGAAGATATTTGAACTCAAGGCAAACGAAGTTTGGCCTTACGCAGCTTACACAAGGAGGAACCAATGCTACACACAGCCGAACTGAGGGAGGCCCCCTCCACAACAGTGGCGAATGAACAAGACGTTGTGCGCGTAGAACTGGAGGCTCGGGAAACATCGTGGGAGCACGCACCGGGTCGCGTGGTTTCCGGTTACGGCTTCAACGGGCAGGTGCCTGGTCCTGTCATCGAGGCGAAACAGGGTGTCCCGCTGGAGATCCGGCTCACCAACAACCTGCCCGAGCCGACCGTTGTCCACTGGCATGGCTTGCGCATCCCGGCGGAGATGGATGGCACTGAGGTCGTCCAGCGCCTGGTGCAACCCGGTGAGACATTCACCTACCGCTTCACTCCGCCGGATGCGGGCACCTTCTGGTATCACCCGCACGCCAACGAGACCGAGCAGCTCGAGAAAGGGCTCTACGGCGCACTGATCGTGCGCGGCGCCGACGAGCCAACGCTGGATGGCGAGCAGATCCTGGTGCTGGATGATCTCAAGCTCAACTGGCGTGGACAGGTCGCCGGTTTTGGCAACTTGATGGACCGCCACAACGGGCGCGAGGGCAATGTCCGATTGGTGAACGGAATGGCTGAGCCGGAGCTTACAATTGCCGCCGGCCAGATCGAACGGTGGCGGGTCATCAATGCGTCGAGCGCGCGCTATGTGCGTCTTTCGATCGGCGGCAGGCCCTTCCACGTTCTGGGCACCGACGGCGGTCTGATCGAAGCGCCGGTCGAGGCGACCGAAGTGCTGCTGGCAGCGGCCGACCGGGTGGACCTGGCTGTTGGTCCATTTGAGGAAGGCGAGGTACTGACCGTGGGGGCGCTCCCCTACAACCGGGGCACGGGTAAGCGCAAGGCCGAGCGCTTTGCGACCCTCAAGGTTGGCCCCGCCAAACCATCGGTGGCCGCCATCCCAGAGCGTCTGCGGACCATCGAACCGCTGGTGACAGGCCCGATGCCCCCGTCGCGCACGGTCAAGTTGAGCGGGCGCATGAGCCTGCGCCGCGGTTTTGACTTCCTGGTCAACGACGAAATGCACCATCACGCCGAGCCGGTCAAGGTGGGCGAGCTTCAAGTGTGGGACATTGTCAACGTTGCGCCCATCGACCATCCGTTTCACCTGCACGGCTTCTTCTTTCAAGTGCTCGCAGTGAACGGCGAGCCCCCGCCCTGGCGTTCCTGGGAGGACGTGGTGAACGTGCCGGCCAAGAGCACTGTGCGCATCGCCTGGCTGCCCGATGACCGGCCTGGAAGCTGGATGTATCACTGCCATATCCTGGAGCACCACGCCGCCGGCATGATGGCGCATTTCGAGGTGGTGCAGTGAAAATGTAGTTTGAAATAGAACACAGATTGACACGGATAAATCCCGTGTATCTGTGTTCATCTGTGTTCTAAAGAATTTCTTGTTTTGCACGGTCTGCGATCAAGCTCGGGTCTGTTGCTGGTCGGGCCTGATGGTTGACAGTTTGCACAAGGCATAGTAGAGTTAGCAACTAGCTATCGGTTAACCGCCAGGAGGAGGCAAACATGCAACCAACGCCACAGATTGTACCCATCAGCGATTTTCGCTTGCATCAAGACCGTGTCTTGGGTCAACTTGAGCAGGGGCCGGTAATTTTTGCCCAACGGGGGCGGCCGGCGGCCGTGCTGGTCGCTGTTGAGGAGTGGGACAAGATCGCCAAAGAACTTGCGCACTACAAGCGGCTCATCCTGCTGGAAGAACGCTCAAGAGAAGTTGCGGCGGGTAATTATATGACACAAGAAGAGGTCGAACAAGGATTACGGGAGCGGGGGCTGATTGACTGATGTGGCAGATCCGCTACCACCCTGCGGCCACCGCTGGTATCTATACGATTCCACGTGGACCGGCCGCAATTGTCACCGAGGCAATTCGGTCACTGGTCAAGAATCCGACCGTTGGCGAACCTGTTGAGGGCAAAGTCAACATGTACCGGATACGGCCTGCAAGTTATGTGGTTGAGTATGAACTAAACGCAGAACAAGAACCGCAACTGATTATCATCCTGAATATCGAGTAGGCATGTTTTCAGACTCAAAGTTGTCACTGTCCATGGGGCCGGCCCGTAAGGGGCCGGCCTTTTTTGTTGGTCAGCCACAACACACTCCGCCTTTTGGCGGAGAGGGAGCGTCCCCTGAAAGCCTGAATCAAGATGTGGCCCCTGGCCGAGGCGCGCCCGCTGTACACGTGGTATCTTATGGCTAGCAAGAGAGCAGACAATGAACTCCATTCAAACGAGATCTGGCATCAATCATCAAAGGAAAAAACCATGAATGTCAAGAAACTGGCTCGCTCGGTCGTGAAAGGCATCGGCTATACCCTCGCTTTTGTAGCGCCACCCTTGGTCGTCGGCTTCCTGTTGTTGATGAAAGCGAATGCTGCAATGACTGCACCGGCGGCGCAACCCTTGACCGCACCCAGTCTGGTCCCGCCCGCCCATGACCCGTCCAAACCAACAGTCGCCATCGTGGCCAGCAACAACGGCACCGAGATCACCGACTTGCTGGCGCCCTATGAAGCCTTCGCCGCCAGTGAGGGCTTCAACGTCTACGTGGTGGCGCCCAAGCGGGAGCATACGCCCTTTCTGTGGGGTGGTGTCGATATCATGCCGCACTACTCGTTTGCCGAGCTGGATCAACTGCTGGGCGGCAACCCGGATGTGATCGTCATCCCCTTTATTAAAGACCCGGAGAACCCGGAGATCGTCCAGTGGATCCGCAACCACGCTGGCGAGAACACCCAGGTTGTCTCCATCTGTGGCGGCGCGCTGGTCCTGGCCGCGACCGGGCTGGTGGACGATGGTCAGGTGACGACCCACCAGGGCGTCTTCTCATTGCTGGAAAAGAAATATCCACACATTCAGACCGTGCGCGGGGTACGCTATACCGACAA
>QEUW01000625.1 GCA_003577005.1 Chloroflexota bacterium
CTGGGCCAGGCCGATGGCGGGGGTACTGTCTGGAAGGCTGAAAAATGGTTGGCGCAGGATGGATGATGTGCGTAGACAGGTGATGTTCTGGTGAAGTCTATGATGAGTGAGAAGTGACGAGTGCGGGGTGATGGGTGCGGGGTGATACCGGTTACTCCTCACTCGTTACTCGTCACGCTGCATCGCACATATGCAACAATACATCGACATTGACAGTGCCCAGGTGGATGGCCCGACCGTCCTGACCATTGGCAACTTTGACGGGATGCATCGCGGCCATCAGGCATTGTTGCAGCGTCTTCGCTCGCTGGCGGCGACGCTCGACCAGCGCCAAGGTGCGCTGCACCACCAAACCGGCCTCATCACCTTTGATCCGCATCCGCTGGCGGTCTTGCAGCCGGAGCGACCGCAAGCCCTGTTGACCACGCCACAGGAGCGTCTGGCGCTGGCCGCTGACCTCGGTGTTGATCTCGGTGTGATCCAAACGTTTACACCTGAATTCGCGCGTTTGGAACCGCGCGCCTTTCTCCAACTCCTCAAAAACCATCTTGGTATGGCCGCGCTGGTCGTTGGGCCTGATTTTGCCTTGGGACGCAACCGTACCGGTGATATTGTCGTGTTGCACCAACTGGGAGAAGAGTTAGGATATCTGCTTCACGTAGTTGAACCGATCACCTGGCATGGAGAGACACAGGTACGGAGCAGCGCCATCCGCCAGGCGTTAGCCCAAGGGGATGTCCAGACCGCCGCCGATATGCTGGGACGCCCATACACGGTTGCCGGTACGGTTGTGGCTGGTGACGGGAGAGGACGGCAACTGGGCATTCCTACAGCGAACATCCAGACAGCGCCCGAAAAGCTGCTGCCCGCCGACGGCGTCTATGCCACATGGGCTCAGTTGCCATCCTCCAACGGTGTTGAAACGTACGCCAGCGTGACCAACCTGGGCACACGCCCCACGATAGGCGGCCAGGAGCGACGGTTGGAAACACACCTGTTGGATTTTCCTGCACCAGGCCGGAGTGATGATCTCTACGGTCAGACGGTCACCCTCTTGCTGGTCGCACGTCTGCGGGGAGAACAACGTTTTCCCAACCTGGATGCCCTTGTCACACAGATTCACACCGACATCGCCGAGGCGCGTGCGATCCTTGGGCCGGTGTCGCCTCCGACGTCCGTTTGAGTCGCCTGCCATCCGCACCGGTGGAATCTTTGCTGCCGGTCGGGGTTTGGCGCGGCCATGAGTTGATTGTTCGTAGGTGGACTCAATGATTCATCGCAGCATCTTGATCTTATTGATGGGCGGGTTGCTCGCCTCCGGCTGCCTCTCAATGAATGCTCGCCCTGTCCCTCTCTCCTTGCCCACGCCCATTGCGGCCGACGGCCCCGCTATCCCCTTTTCTAACCCCAACATCCTCGGCAAAGCGGAGACACACATCCGCCCCATCGAGGACACCGACGCCCTCCTTAGCTGCCTGGATAGTGGCCAGGTAGTCTATGGGATTGCGCTCCAAAACAGCAATGTTCGCGCGGCGCCGACGGTGGATGCCTGTCGCATCGGTCGGATTCCGCGTGGCAGTGTGGTGGAAGTGGTGGGTGCGGTTACGACCGAGGAATTGACAACGACGGCGACGGTCAGTACTGCGACGACCACACGCGTTACCTTTACGCTGGGCTATATTGAAGATATTCAGCCCATTTTTCAGCGTACCTGCAATTCTTGTCACAGCGCTGTGGTAAAGAATATCGGCCTCCAGGTGACGGAATATGATCCGCTCATGCGAGGTAGCAGCCGCGGGGCTGTGATTACGCCGGGGGATGCGGAAGGTTCGTCGCTGTGGCAACAAGTAAGTACCGGCAAGATGCCGCTCATCGGCGAACTCTCACCTGCCGAAAAGGGGCTGATCCACGACTGGATCAAGGCGGGCGCCCCCGAGCGGCGCCAGATGATGGCCGAAACGATTGCAACTCCGCCCGCCTTACAGACGCCTGAGATTGCTCTCTGGCTACAGGTAGACGGCGATGCCATCAACCCTGTCAGCGACCGTTGCGAGGCGGATGAGGGGGATCTGGACGTAGCGGGCAAAGTGGTCAGCAGCGATCTGGTTTTCCCCTTGAGTTGCGGCATCGCACCACGCGAGGTGGAATGGCAAGCCGCTCTGAGACAGCTTGCCATTCCCTTGCCGGCAGCGCCTCTCGCTAATCCAGGTATGGCAAGCATCGGTGCATCCCCGGTGGCCGCTGCGGCTGGAGGGGAAGTCGAGGCCGCCGATCCCGTCGCGGTTGCGCCCGCAGCGCCGGGCCGCACCATCGACCCGAGCCAGGTCGGCATCCAGGCCGCTGCCCTCAATCTGGCCCCGGCGTCCGACGCCGATGGCTGGCTGCAAGGACGGGGCGGTTTTTGCGTTGAGCAGCGATTGCCGCAAAACGAGCGTGGCATCACAGCGCTAGCTTTTGCGCCCGATGGCCGTCTTTTTATCGCTCAAGACCAATCGCTGACGGACAATCCCGACCCGCTCATTCTCTTCGATGCGCACCATCCTAGCCGTTCGATAGTGGTCTATGACCCGGTCGCCAACACGCGGCCGGTAGAGATCTTTAGCGAATCAAGCCGCATCACCAGCATGACCTATTATGGCGGCGCGCTCTATCTGAACCGCGCCGGTGAGGTAGGGCGTATCCCTGAGGGTGGGCGTTACGAGTTGTTGGCCGGTGGCTTTGCCGTCAACAGCCAGCTCTTCCATGCCAACAACGGCATTGCCATTGTGGACGGCTGGCTCTATGTGTCGGCAGGGGGCGTTATCGATGGTTACTCTGATGGCCCCATCGAGGGGATCGGCGAGGCGGGCGCTCAAAATGTGGTTTCGGGGGGGAATCGATTAGCGGCCCGCCTGGTCCGCGCCCCGCTAGATGCCTTGCTTGCCCAGCGTTCGAGCAATGTCTTTGAGACGGCGGCTCGCGGCATCCGCAACCCTTATGGACTGACCACTGACCCTTCGGGCCGGCTCTGGTTTACCGACAATGGCGCCACTAACGTCCCAGACCATATCAGCGCCGGCGACGAGGTCAATCTCTTTGACCCGCGCAGCGTTCCGCCGGGCACGCCGGAAGATGCGACGCCCTACTACGGCTTTCCGCTGGCGCTCTCTGGCGCTTCGCCGGATTGGTACACGGCGCCGGTCGTGGCGCTGCCCAACTCGGCTGCGCCTACGGCTATTACTTGGGCTTATGGTACACTTTTCTTTGGCGTCTATGGCAGCGACCCCGGCCTCTACCGGCTGGGTCGAACCGGAGACGGGCAAATGGT
>QEUW01000626.1 GCA_003577005.1 Chloroflexota bacterium
CGCCGCGAGCGGATCGCGTCGCTGCTGCAGAGCCGCCGCGACGCCTACGGCGCCATCCCCCACCAGGTTGACACCACGGGCCGTACGCCGGAACAGATCGTGGTGCAAGCGCTGGTCGAGCTAGAAGCTGCCGCCGAAGCGCCTGGCATGAGCGTCTTGCCCGTCCGCACGCCGGAGGGCCAATACGACATTTGCCTGGGCGATGGGCTGCTGCGCCACGCCGGGCGGCTGCTGGTCAGGCGGGGTCTGCGACCAGGGCCGGCGGCGGTTGTCACAAACAGCATGGTTGCCGAACACCACGCCGAAACGCTGGCCGATAGCCTGCGCGCTGCCGGTTTTGAACCCCACTTCTGCCTTGTACCCGAAGGCGAGCAGCACAAAACGTTGGCGATGGTCGCCAGCCTCTACGACCAGTTTCTGGCTGCCAAGCTCGACCGCAACAGCCCCATCATTGCCCTGGGCGGCGGCGTCATCGGCGACATGACCGGTTTTGCCGCGGCCACCTATCTGCGCGGCGCGCCCTTTGTGCAGATCCCTACCACGCTGCTTTCGATGGTGGATGCCTCGGTAGGGGGCAAGACGGGCGTCGACCTGCCGCAGGGGAAGAATCTGGTCGGCGCGTTCAAACAACCGGCAGCCGTGATCATCGATACGGCGGTGCTAGGGTCGCTCCCACCCGCCGAATTTGCGTCGGGCATGGCCGAGGTGATCAAGCATGGCATCATCGGCGCGCCGGCGCTCTTCGAGACACTGGAGACCGGGCTACCGGCCCATTACAAACATCTGGTGGCCGACGCCGTGCGCGTCAAGATCGCCGTGGTGGAAGAAGACCCGTTCGAGCAGGGGCGCCGCGCCGTGCTCAACCTGGGCCACACCTTTGGCCACGCCATCGAACTGGTGAGCAATTTTTCCATCCGCCACGGCGAGGGGGTGGCGCTGGGCACGGTTGCCGCAACCCAGATGGCCGCAGCGCTGGGCCGCTGTGACCCGGCGCTGGTCGAGCGGGTGCGCGCCGTCATGCTGCGCCACCGGCTGCCCGTACAACGCAACGGCTATCGCCCCGACGCCATCCTGACCGCCATGGGCCACGACAAAAAGCGCGCCGGCAAAACGCTGCGCTTTATCATCCCTCAGGCCATCGGCGACGTGGTAATCATCGACAACCCGGGCAGCGAGTATGTGCGCAATGCGCTGTGTGCGGTGCTGGGGAAGGAGAGCTGACGATGACCGTGCAGAGCGACATTGCCGTGCTGACGCCGGAGGCCTATCTGGCGCTCGAACGTGCGTCAGAACTGAAACACGAATATCGCAACGGGGAGATGATCCCGATGACGGGCGCAAGCCGGAGACACAACCTGATTGTCGCAAATATTCTGGCTGCAATCCACCACCAACTCCGCAAGCGTCCCTGCGAGGTCTACCCCAGCGACATGCGCGTCAAGGTCAGCCGCACCGGTCTCTACACCTATCCCGACATCGCCGTCGTCTGTGGCGAGCCCCAGCTTAAGGACGACTACAAGGACACACTGCTCAATCCGACCGTGATCGTCGAAGTGCTCTCCAGGTCGACGGAGGGCTACGACCGGAGTGAGAAGTTTGAGCACTAGCGCACGCTCTCCACGCTCACCGATTGTATCCTCGTGGCGCAAGATCGAATTCACGTTGAGCACTACCAGTACCGGCCAAATGACGAGTGGCTCTTTACAGAATACAAGCGCCTCGATCAGGTTGTAAACATCCAATCGATCCAGTGCGCCATCGAAGTGACGGACATGTACGAAAGGGTAGCGGCGCTTGCCATCGATGACGTTGAGGCCAATGGAACTCACTGACATGATACGCCATGTCGATGCAATCAAACCCGAAATGAGCGCAACAAAGAGGAGCAAGTAACACCTATGGCGCAGATCGCCGTCATCCACGGCCCCAACCTGAACCTGTTGGGGACGCGTGAAACCCACATCTACGGCAGCATGACGCTGGCCAAGATCGAAACCGCCCTGGTCGAGGCCGCCGGGGCCGGACACCAGTTGCGCTCTTTTCAAAGCAACCATGAGGGCACGATCATCGATTTTATCCACGAGGCGCGCGATTGGGCCGACGGCATCCTCATCAACCCCGGCGCCTTCACGCACTACTCGTATGCGCTGCGCGACGCTATCGCCGCGGTCAAGTTGCCCACGGTGGAGGTACATCTGAGCAACATCCACACGCGCGAAACATTTCGCCACACATCGGTGATCGCACCGGTGGCTGTGGGGCAGATCGCCGGCTTTGGCTGGCGCAGCTATCTGCTCGGCCTCCAGGCGCTCATCGATTACCTGCACGACCAACAACCATAAGATGCGACCACCCATTACCGATTACCGATTACCGATTACTTATTACTTATTACGCATTCCTAAGGAATGCAGGCGCACCTGCCTGAGTCTCATTCTGACCCTGGCACTGCTCGTCGCCTGCAACCAGGCGGAACCGGCGCCGACTCCCACCCCCACCCCGGCCAGCGCCGCCAGTGGGGCAGCCGTTGCGGAGAGTGCCACCGCCGCGCCCCAGCCCGCCGAACAACCGGTGGCCACGCCCACGCCCGACCTCACCGGCCGTATCGTCCTCTGGCACAGTTGGGCCGAGGCCGACGGGGATGCCCTGGCGGCAATTCTGAGTGCGTTCCGCCAGCGTTACCCCAATGTGGCGGTCGATACGCTCTTTGTCGCCTACAACGACCTGCCGCAGAGCTACACGGATGCCGTACTGGCCGGCGCCGGGCCGGATGTGATCCTTTCTGCCAGTTGGTGGCTGGGTGACATGGTAGCCGCCGGCGTGGTGCAGCCGCTCGACGGGCTGGTGACGCCTGACGAATTGGGGAGCTACTCACCCGCTGCGCTCGACCACCTGCGCCGGCAGGGCCAGCTCTACGGGCTCCCCACACATGTCGAACTGGTGAGCCTCTTCTACAACCGGGCGTTGGCCCCAGCCGAGCCGTTGCCCACCACCACCGATGCGCTGCTCGCCCTCGCCCAACAGAATCCGCAACAGGGGAGCGGGCTCTACGCCAGCCTCTACCATCTCTACTGGGGGCTACCGGCATACGGGGCTCAATTGTTTGACGCCGAGGGCCGGGTCGTGCTTGACCAGAACGGCGACGCCGCCGGCTATCTGGCCTGGCTTGCCGCCATGCACCAGACCTCCGGTTCGTTTGTCGAGCTGGATTATGGCATGTTGCTCGACCGTTTCAAGAAAGGTGAATTTGCCTTCTTTGTAGATGGGCCCTGGGCCATCGATGAACTGCGCGGCGCGCTGGG
>QEUW01000627.1 GCA_003577005.1 Chloroflexota bacterium
CGTGCTGATAAGCGTGGGGAAGAAGGTGATCAGCGCACAGACAAGCACCTTGCTCGCCAACCCACTCCCCAGCCAGATCACCAGCAGCGGCGCAACCGCCACAATCGGTACGCTCTGGCTGGCGACAATGTAGGGGGCTACCAGCCGTTCTACTGCCGGATGTTTGCCGAGTAGATAACCCAGGAGCAGCGCGGCGCTCAATCCCAGCGCCAGTCCCAGACCAATTTCGATCAACGTCACGCTGGCGTGGCGGGTAAGTGTGCCGTCGGCCGCCACGGTGAGAAATCGGCGCCAGACGACACCCGGCCCTGGCAGGAGAAAGGAGGGATACTGCTGCCAGCGCACCAACCCTTCCCACAGGCCGATGCCGGCCGCGACGACCAACGGAAACAACAGACGTTGCGGCTCGCGGAGCAGGCGAGCCCACCAGCCTACCCGCTCCGGCAGGTTGAACGATGTCGCTCGCTTTTGCACTTGTACAGTCATTGAATACTCCTTGCTCGTCTGACGGGCCAACGATATGGATCTCTCCCATCATTGATGATTTCCACCCGCCGGCTTTGGAGCAACAAAAAGCCCCGTCGCATCTTTCCATGCTCCGGGGCTGGTGAGCCATAGGTAACAACAGGCAACCCTGCCACGTGAGGCGCGTACAACAGCATCACCGGCGTTGTCGAGCAACTTACGATCGGCCCATAGCACAATCGTTGCTACAACATGCCAGTCGCATCGGCACAAAAAACCCGAAGTCATCTGATTGTGACTTCGGGTCAGGCGCCAACAGGCTGTACGCCCGCATCATGTGCAGGCCTAGACGATAACAACACAGCAGTCCACCATACGCTGATCATGGACAACTGGATACTGTTATCTCCACCTTCTTTCATCCGGACTATACCGTCGGCGTCGGAATTGTTGCGTTGGCAACGCACCGAACTCGTGCTGGCTGAACTGATGTTCGAGCCTGCTCGCGGGCTGCACTCCTGATTCCTCTAAGAATACAAAGGAGCTTTCACCGCCGATCGGGAATTGGAGCAAAAACAGACTTACGCTCCTCACCCTGCCCCGAAGGTATATATTTGATTTGTGAAAAGTATAGCAAGGCTTGTAGCCGCAGTCAAGTAGGCGGCTTTACGCTTGGCAATTCCAAACAGGGCACAGAACGGGGATAGCTTTGGTGCAAGTTGGATGCGCCGTAGCGCTCTAAAACTCCGTCATGCGGCTGCCCCTGCTTTGGCTCGCTTCTCTTCGACTTATTTCCATTTGGATCGAAGTACGACAGTGGCTAGCGCCAGGGGACTCAGCCCTCGATGAAAATCCATGTGAGCGAATTGGCGGGGTCGGAGTACGAGAACGAGTACGAGCAGGAGGCTGAATCGTTATAGTGTGTCATCCTATCGACAAATCAGTGACCAGTGATCAGAGTGCCTGACAGGGTGAGCGTCATGCCCTCAGCAGTCATGCGTTCGACCAGCGCGGCCACATCTTCGGGAATGCCGGCCCGGCGCCGCTCGGGGTCAAAGTAGCGCACCCGGCAATGGAGTGGATACCCTAAGCTGTCAGTTGGGATCCCGCCCAGCACTTTCTGATTGGCGTTGACATTGTCGATGACCTGTCGCCATAGGTCCATATAGCGTTGATCCCCTGTTAGCAGCAGGGCGTTGCCAAAGCCGTAGTGACAGCGGAGCTGAAAGTACGGGCGATGGGCCATTTTGCCAAGCTGTGGCGAAAAGACGGTGAAGCCCCAGCCGTAGACGCCACCATACCATTTGCTGTCACACGCACCGCCGATGGTCCTATCCAGCCCAATGTTGGTAGGGATGATGCCGTTGTTCGCCTCGGTCCGTTCGACCCAGGCATCGACATAATCCAGCAACCACGCTTTGTACTTGGGGTCGCCGGTCAACATGTAGGCATTGAAGGCCAGGGTGGTTGTACCGAGGTTGAGGGGATGATCACCCATCACGTCGTTATAGTCTTGAAAGTGCGCCACCATCTCGGCATAGTTGCGTTCGCCGTGGACCGGCTTGAAGCGACCCTCGATCTCGATGGGATCGCCGGCCCAATCAAGCTCGGTGGCTTTGCGCAGCAGTGGACTGCGGCTGCCGTTGAACATGCTGCGGATGACCTTATGCACCGGGTCATAATTGTCTGCCTGCGGGTCTGTGCCCATGTAGAAGCCGGCGAAGCGTGCCATCCGCTGGTGAAGCTTGGCGTCGTAGGGGTCTGACAGGCACTGCAGAAGAAAGACGGCCAGCCCTTCGCCGTTGTGGATCCAGTCGAACATGACGGGAAATTCTTTGTAGTACATCCCATCGCGGGCAAAGGGCACCTCGATGGTCTTAGCCTCGGTGTATTGGCGCAGATGTCCTTCCCAGCCCTTTTTATACAAAGCCAGGATTACCTCCGGTGCGCCCAGCGCGTGTAAGGGCGTCCCGCCGGGAATTTAGATTCGCCACAAGCAGTCTCCTTTTCTGGCTGCACCATGTTTTGCGGAGTGCGCACGAGGGCGTGCGCACGGAGCGCACTCCATGTTTATCAAAATTTCAATGACACTCTACCAGGTCAGGTTGCTTAACGGGAGGTGCAACGCACTCTGGAAGTGCATCGCACCCATGTTGCTCTACCTAACCTCGCACGTCAGTATAGATTGGAACGAGACGCGCCAAAGCTGCAAGAAGCCGGTCAACTTCCTCAGCGGTGTTGAACGCGGCCAGCGTGACCCGGATGCCGCATATCTCTGGCCGAAACTTGACCACAATCTGGTAGTCATCCAGCAGACGAGCAATTAGTTTTTGGCACCGTTCCGGCGTGCCATCTTGCAATTGCAGCGTGGAAATACTCGAAGAGAACGCCCAAGTCGGTGGGCTGGCGAGACGGACACCACTGATGTCGCGCAGACCGGCGCGCAGCTGCTCGGTGAGTCTGCGCATGTGCTGCTCGATCTGTGCGATGCCAATCTGTTGCAGAATCGCAATGCTGTGTCCGGCGCCCAGGCGGAGGGTGTAGTTTGGCGTGCCCAACTCGGACAATGCGCTGGCAGAGCGCGGCTCGACTTCGGTGTTGGTTCGCCCCCCGCCCCCCGGCGCCGGAAGAAAGTGCGGGTTGTAGTAAAGTCGTTGTTTGCGGTTGATGACCAAAAAGCCGACCCCCGCCGGCCCCATCAACCACTTGTGGACGGAGCCGCTGTAAAAGTCGGTGTCGATTTCGCCCACGTTGACGGGAAACTCGCCGATTGATTGCGCCCCGTCGATCAGAGTCTTGACGCCGCGACTGCTGGCGATCCGAACCGCCTCTGCCA
>QEUW01000628.1 GCA_003577005.1 Chloroflexota bacterium
GGTCATTGCCGAGCAGCTGCCGCTTTGGCGTTCGCTGGGTAATAGCCTGCTCACCCTGTTCACACGGGCACCGTTGCAGGCCAACTTCTGTTGGCAGCCGCGGCTCGCTCGCCGGATTGTCCAACTCCTCGAACAAGACCCGCCTGATGTCGTCCACGTGGAGCACCTGCGTGGAGCGCCCTACGGCCTGCTGGTCAAGCGGCTGGGGCAAGCTCGCCAGATCCCAATTCCAGTGGTGTGGGACAGTGTAGATTGTATTTCGTATCTGTTTGAACAGGCGGTGAAAGTTAGCCGTAGCCGCAAGGGGCAATTGCTTACCCACTTGGATCTGGCGCGTACCCGCCGTTACGAAGGCAGCCTGGTTCATCAGTTCGATCAGGTTGCCGTCACATCGCCGATAGACAAGAAGGCGCTTGAAGACCTTGTCTGGAAAGCCGGACCCCTTGCCGGTGCTGTCCACGTTGTAGGCAATGGAGTAGACCTTTCCTATTTTGCGCCCGGAGATGAGCCACGAAACCCTGCTACCCTGGTTTTTAGTGGAAAGATGAGTTATCACGCCAATGTAACGGCGGCGGTGCACCTGGTGCGCGATATCATGCCCAAGGTGTGGTCCCAATGCCCCGATGTGGAGGTGTGGCTCGCGGGCAAAGACCCTGCTGCCGAAGTGCGCGCCTTGAGCCAGACCGGAACCATGACAAATGGACACGGCAAAGTGGTCGTTACCGGGACAGTGCCAGACCTTCGACCCTATCTCCAAAAGAGTACGCTCGCTGTGGCGCCGGTGCTCTATGGCGCCGGGGTCCAGAATAAAGTGCTCGAAGCAATGGCCTGTGGCAGTCCGGTGATTGCCAGTCCACAGGCGTGTTCGGCTTTGCAGGCTCAGCCAGGTCGCGAACTGCTGGTGGCCGAGAATAGTGACCTCTTTGCCGATACCATTTTGCGGCTGCTGGCAAACCAATCGCAGCGACAGCACGTGGGCGAAGCCGCACGCCAGTACGTCGCACGGCATCACAGTTGGGATGCTATGGCAGCGTGTTTTGAGCAACTCTATCAAAGGGCCATTCACCCCGCCGGACGAGACTAACGCTGGTTCAACAGCGTGGTTTGCTACACACCTTCCAGGCAGTTCAAAGCTCCCAGGAAAGTACGCAAAGGGCTTGGTTCGCCCTGCGCTAAGTTCTGTACACTATCTTTGCAGTTTTTTGATTCACCAGAGAGAGTTGTAAGTACTATACGCAAAAAACCTCTCGTGTGGAAGGCGAAAAGTGCAAAGATAGAGTTCTGTAGATAGTTCGCCAGGGGAGAGGCCTTTTCTCTGGTGAAAACATTCCCCCGTGTAGCCTCCGTACCTCTTGTTTGTGCCATGATCCCCCTCCACTCCGGCACCTCGATTGTAAGCCAACGGCAAGACTACCATCCACGCAGATATGCTACACTGACTAGGGTTGGGCCAGTCTTTTGTCGATAAAACGTTCACAATGAACTACGACATTTTTCTGGTTGAGATGGCAAATCTGGCGCCAGCCTTCTGTTTGTATCATCCTTTTGTATCATACTGTCAGCGAACTGAAAGATGATCTGGGGCCGATATTTGTTACACTATAATTTGTGGCTGCTCTCGTAAGACTGCTTGTAAGGGCTCACAATCTAAGGGCGGTGCATTGAGCCAGAGCCGTACACCTTTGTGAAAACCTTACTCGGACAGCTTCCAAATCATACTTCAAGCCTGATGAAGATGGCATTTGACGCAAAGCGTGGTAGTACAACACACCGATAGTTCTCGACGATATACTGACCCTAGCGGCCACTTCAGAAGCTAAAAAACCGAATCATACCCCTGCAGAAACAGTCATTGGATGTTTCATTTATCTGTGACTGCGCTCCAGGAGGAGGAGTTGAGTATGTCCAACGCAAATGTGAGTATTGAGACGAGGGTGCATGAAGCCCCGCGGATTTATCCGTCGCCAGCCACATGTAAACGGATTTATCAAATAACCTTAGTGTTTAGCGATGCCGTAATGCTTGCCCTGGCCTTTGCCCTGGCCTATTGGCTTCGATTTTTTGGCGGGATTGGCCTGAAATTGGATGTGGTAGGCCAACCCGCAGATTATATTCAACTTTCCTTCATCGTGATCCCGGTTTGGCTAGGGCTTTTTGCATTGCTGCGTCTTTACAACTACGACATTTTATTGGGTGGTACAACTGAATACACACGCGTCCTCAACGCCTGTACAATCGGCGTGATGGCGGTCATTGTGGTGGAATTTTTATTTGAAAGTATCGTCTTTGCCCGCGCCTGGCTGTTGCAAGCGTGGCTGTTGTCTTGTGTGCTGGTTTGTATGGCGCGGCTTTTGCTGCGGCGCGGCGCCTACGCCTTGCGGCGGCGTGGTTTCTTTATTAGCCCGGTGGTAATTGTCGGGACGAATGCTGAAGCGATGTCTATGGCCACGCAGCTGCGCGACAGCACTTTTTCTGGTATCGGGATCATTGGCTTCGTCTATGAGCATGAGGGGCTGGAGCGCGATCAGATGCCAGCAACCTGCGTTGGGCTGCCAGTGCTTGGTTCGCTCGGCTCGCTTACAGAAATTCTGGAGCGACATCCCATTGAAGAGGTCATCATTGCCACGACGGCGCTTACCCGCGAACAGCGGCTGGAGACAGCGCTGCGGCTGACCGAGATACCGGATGTCAAAATGTCCATCTCATCTGGGTTGTACGAAGTCATGACAACCGGTGTGCGAGTCAGCACCAGAAACGCCGTACCACTTTTGAGCATGAATCGTTTACGGCTAGACCCGCTTGAGCTAGCACTCAAGACGCTCCTCGATTACACCTTGGTTTTGCTGGCGGCGCCGGCGCTGCTGCTCGTCTTTGCTATCATCAGTATTTTGATCAAGCTGGATTCCCCTGGCCCTATTTTCTACCGTCGCCGTGTGCTGGGAGTCGGTGGGAAAGAGTTTGACGCCTTCAAATTCCGCACCATGGTGGTTAACGGTGATGAGGTGTTGGCTCAGTATCCTGATAAGCTGGCTGAGTGGCACGAATGTTTTAAGGTGGTGGATGACCCCCGTATCACCCGAATTGGTCGCTGGTTGCGCAGTACCAGCCTGGATGAACTACCACAGCTTGTCAATGTCTTGCTAGGGCAAATGAGTCTGGTGGGCCCCCGGATGATCCACCCGGATGAAGGCGCCAAGTATGGGATCTACCGGTCAAATCTGTTGACGGTCAAGCCGGGGCTGACGGGCCTCTGGCAGGTCTCTGGCCGTTCAGATATTTCGTACGAAGAGCGCGTGAAC
>QEUW01000629.1 GCA_003577005.1 Chloroflexota bacterium
AGTTGCTCCTCGCGTTGGATGCGCGGGACGCCCTTGCCGCGCCACTCTTTGAGTTCCACCGGCTCCCACTTTTTGGAGTCGGCGGAGCGGTAGCAGGCGTCCATCACGGCGTTGACCACATAGCCATCGTAGAAGGTTTCGCGGGGTTGGGCGCCGCTATCCATGGCGTTGAACATGTCGGTGAACATGTCCACATAGCCTAGTTCGCTCAACTCATCGCCTACAGGGAAGAGCCAGCCCGCGTTGGTCTCGGCCTTTTCGGCCACATACTCGCTGCCGGCACCGGTGGTAAAGACCTCAAAACCGGTGCGCAGAAAGTGGTTGAGCCAGATCGTGCCCTCGGTGCCGGCCACCTCGTCACGCAGGTCCATGCCGCCGCGGAAGGTCCAGCTCACCTCGAACTGGCCGATGGCGCCGCTCTCGAACTTGATCAGCGCAATGGCGTTGTCCTCGGCCTCGATGGGATGGACGAGCGTGTCCTTCCAGCACATCACCTCGACGGGCCGGTTGTCCTTGCTCATATAGCAGCGCATGATCTCGATACAGTGGCAACCCAGGTCGATGATGGCGCCGCCGCCGGCCTGTTTGGCGTCCCAGAACCAGGCGCTGTGCGGGCCAGGGTGCGTTTCGCGTGAGCGCGCCCAGGTGGGAATGCCGATCTGACCCGACTCCACCGCCTTGATCGCCTTGAGTGCTTTGGGCGTGTAGACCAGGTCTTCCAAATAGCCGGCAAAGACGCCCGCCTTCTCCACGGTCTGGAGGATGCGCCAGGCCTCTTCGGCATTGCGCGCCAGCGGCTTGGTCAGGAGCACCGCCTTACCCGCATCCGCCGCCAGCTTCACCGCCTCCTCGTGCAGATGGTTGGGCAGACCGATGACAACCGTGTCGGTGTCGGGGTGCTCGATGGCCTGCTTCATGTCGGTCACTGCGTGGGGGATGCCCAGGTCTTGGGCGAACTTGTCGGCTCGTTCTTGGGTGCGCGAGTAGATCACCTCCACCCGGTCCCGGTTGCGCTGCCCATGCAGTGTCAGGGTGTAGAAAAGACCGATCAGACCGGTGCCCAACATCGTAACCTTGTGTGACTTCATTTTATCCTCCTTTGGCATTTTTGATCTACAGTCAATCTATGCAAATAACAGAAAAATCTTGATCCACAGATTACACAGATTAGGTTCGGTTGACATTTCAGCCTGCACAGCGGTGCGATGCACTTGAAAAGTGCGTTGCACCTTGCACATGCATCGCACCTTGCAGGTGCAACGCACGTGCGCACCCCGGCCGGGTCATGCACTGCTAGACAAATGTCAACAGAACCTACACAGATTTTGGTTGTTTCTCTGTGAAATCTGTGTAATCTGTGGATAAGCTTAAGACTTTCTTACCGTCACAGCTTGCGAACGACATCACCCACGCGGATCACGCCGGGCTGCACCACCTTGGCGTTGATGCCACGCAGACGAAGCCCCTTACGGTTGGGTGAATTGACAAACTTCATGGCGTCCTGCCCAAAGCGGGCGACAAACTTTTGGCAGCCGGTATGGGGTTCCGGCGTGACTTCGATGACAGCCGAGCCAAGCGCCAGCCGCGTCCCCGGCGGCAGATTGTCGGCGCTCAGGTCCAGGTCGATATAGAGCTGATCGCCGGCCAGCGGCCAGCGCACCCGCTCCTGGGCCACGAGATCGATCACACGTGCGTTCATGATGTTAAGCTGCATATCGGGGTGGGCCAACCCGTCGGCGGTGCGCGAACTGCCGCGCACGGCCCAGTTGTCGCCCACCAGGCCCACGGCTAGGTCCAGTGTCCCTTCCTCCAACACTTCCCGTTCACCCACCTGGGGCCGGCGTACGATCAACTCCAACACACCCTGGTCTTTGGGCGACTGGCGGATGTGCTCCAGCCCGGCTTCGAGTTCTTCGCTGGTCAATTGTTTGGCATCTAACGTGACATCCAGTGTCGTAGTCATTATTTCCCATCCTCAAGTGATTCTGGTAGTTTGATCAACGCTTGTTCAAGATTGGTCAGGATCTTTTCAACCGTTTTATCCACTGTGAGCGTGGAACTGTCGATCCACAAACCCAAGCGCGGCGTCTCATCGCGCAATACCCGGTCGAACGGCTCAATCCAGGCCAGGTCGCCGTAGCCGGTCTTGTTGCGCCCGGCCTCTCGCGCCGCTACGGCTGCCGGCGATGGGCAGAGGACGACGAGATAGAGTGGATGGTGTGCAAGCAGTGATAACACTTCAGCCAATCCCTCCCCAAGGATGATGTCTTGATAGACCACTGTAAAACCGGCGGCCAGGTACTCGCCGGCCACCATCGCCGCCAGCCGGTAGCGCAACTGGAGTTGGGCCAGCGCCTCTGCCGATAGCTCAAAGCCCATCTCGGCCTGACCGTTGACGATCATCCGCCGGAAGAGGTCGCCGCGCAGATGGACGCTCTTGAGCAGCCGCTCGGCCAGCGCTTGGGCGACGGTCGATTTGCCCGCTGCCATGAGCCCGGTGATCAAGATGATGCGTGCATTCTCCGCTGCGCCGGTTGCCGGCGCGTCGTTGTCCATTATGGCTTTACACCCACAAAAAGACCACGTCCGATCAGCCCTTCGGCGTCGTGGTGGACGGTCAATCCGGCAGCTTCAAACGCGGCGCGATACTCGGCAGCGGTAAAGAGACCCATCTCATTCAGTTCGCTAAAGTGTTCGATACCCTGGGGTGTTGCGACGAGAAAATGATACTCCATGACCGAAATGCGACCATTTTGCTTGCTGATACTCATGCGGGCCACCTTGAGCTCCGGCTCATTGACATAGATAGCATGGAGTGTGCCAGGTATGTACTGCTCCGGCGCTAGCCAGGGTTCTACGACCAAGACGCCGCCTGCAACCAGATGACGACTCATGGCTGCGATAGCCCGCCGCAGATTTTCCACCGTCTGCACGTACCCAATGGCGCTAAACAGGCAGACAACCGCGTCGTACTGGCGTTGCAGGTCGAAATCCAGCATATTCGCCTGATGCAACGGGATGTCCGGGCAATGCTGGCGAGCGACGGCCAGCATGTCGCTGCTGAGATCCATCCCTTCCACCTGATAATGTTTGCACAGATGGGCAAGATGTCCACCGGTGCCACAGGCCACGTCGAGCAGGGCCCGGCCAGGGCTTTGTTTATGCTGCAGGATCAATGTGTGAAGCTTCTGGCTTTCGGCGGCGTAGTCTTTGCCGCGACTTTGGTTGATGGCATCATAGACAGTGGCCGAGTCTGTGTACACACTCATGATTCCACCCCCTTAGCTTGTCCTGGGAAACAGAACCTAACACTTTTCAAAATGCCCGGGGCGTGACGGCGCAGTGACAGGACTTATCCAGGCCACTGTGACGCGCACATCCATTGAATTGCCGGGCGTCTGGCAGGTTTGTCTTACCGGCTAGCTTGCCGCCAGTGTGCCAGGGACATCCACCCTGAAATTTTCGCCGACCCTCATGTCTGTTGACGAAGTATACCGTCGCTGCTAGAATGTTGCAAGAGCGTCATGATTTTGGCGCCGGGAGTGATGATGACCACCACAATAATGACCGCAACCCCCGTTGCACGCGTTGAATCCGGTGAACCGGAGATCTTTGAACATCTTAGGGAAGCGCCCCTCTTGCTCACCCGGCAAGGGGAAGACGCTGGTGTGCTGGTTCACCCGGACACCTGGCGCCAACTGATCGCCGACTTGAAACGCTATAAGCGCCTGGCCCGCATTGAACGCGCCCGCCGCGAGATGGACGCTGGCAATTTCCTCACGAGTCAGCAGGTCGAGGCGTTGCTCAAAGCAGATGGACTTTTGCCGTGAAACGCACGCTCTACTTTGCGCCAATGGCAACCGCCGCCCTCCGCCAGATCGACCGCCGCCTGGTTCCCCAGGTCTGGGCCACGCTTGACGCGCTACGCACCAACCCCGATGCAGTCGCCTTTCAAAGTGAATCCAACGACCCTAGCGTCTTTGGTGTGGCAGTCGGCGGTGACATAACACTCTGGTTTGAAATCCTGGATGAACAACACGCCATCCGTGCATTGGACATCGAGGAGTAGAAAAGGTACACTCCGGTTATAGCCCACATCGAATCGAATTTTGTATTGCGCAGCATCCCTGGCACCGCTTTGCGCAAATCCCTTCCGAGTCCTTGCCGATGGGTGTAGAACAGGCAAACAGGGAAAAGGGGGCATGCAAAGTTGGACATAGTAGACACTGTTGTAAAGGAACTTTCTTGGAGGAGAGGAATATGCAGCAACGATCAAAACTCTTTGGGGTCATCGGCTTACTCCTGGCGGTTGCGCTCTTCGCCGGCGCCTGTGTTGCCCCAGCGCCCGGTGGCGCGGCGCAACCGGCTGCCGAGAGCGGCCAGGCTGCGGCGGAAGCGCCTGCCCAAGAGGGCGGTTTTGTCATCGGCGTGAGCAACACGCTGGTCGGCAACGGCTGGCGCGAACAGATGATCTGCGCTATCAAGGCCCAGGCGACGGCCAGTGGGCTGGTCGAGCGCGTGGTCGTCGTCAACCGCAACGGTGGGCCGACCGAGCAGATCGCCGACCTGGAAAATCTCATCTCGCAGGGCGTGGATGCGATTATCCTCAACCCGACCGACCGCGAAGGCTTGAACGCCGTCCTCGAGTCGGCCATTGCCCAGGGGATCGTGGT
>QEUW01000072.1 GCA_003577005.1 Chloroflexota bacterium
TGGTCGCTGATACCTTTGCCCAACTGGCTACGCTGGCTGGCTGCCTTGGTGGGTATGGGCATGTTACCGGTTGTTTATTGGGTGTTCAGTACCATCGGCGCCAATATCTCTGAGACTTACCTCACCAAAGAAACGCATGCTCTGGTGATGGATGGCCCCTATCGCTGGGTGCGCCACCCGCTTTACGCCGTGGCTACAGTGATCTTTGTGGCGTTGAGCATCGTGGCGGCAAACTGGTTCATGCTAGCAATGGCGGTGGTGCAAACGTTTGTACTGGCGCTGGTGGTGATCCCGCGCGAAGAGGCGCAATTGCGGTTGAAATTTGGCGAGGCGTATCGAGCATATCAGCAGCGCACCGGCCGGCTGGTGCCGCATCTGAGCCTACGCCGCTAATTTTTGCGGTACGGCATACCTGTACTGACACATGAGATTAGAGCGCTTAATGGGAGGTGCAACGCACTTTTCAAGTGCATCGCACCTGTAGCACCCTATCTAACCTGATGTGTCAATACACATACCCGCTATAGTTGCACCAAATTTGGAATTCTCGGTTATGCGCCACAGCTTCTCAAAAGTTGCTGTTGGGTTAGGGCTGATAGTCGCCAGGGTGATATACTGTAGAGGCGCTGGTCTTGAAAAACCCAATTTCTTGATTGCAACCTCGGCACAGGTATGTCTGGCCTTGAAACAATTGTTGTTTGAAAAAATTTTTTTGAAAAAACGCCGATCATAGGCCGCACCTGTGTCGAGGATTGCTCAATCCAATAACGAGGAGAAAAGAAGATGGTGACAATCGAGTCCACACCGGAAATGGCCGCACAGGTCTATGCGACGATGGAGCGCAATCTCGCGGTTGTCCGCCGCCGGCTGGGGCGACCGTTGACCCTGGCCGACAAGGTCTTGCTGGGCCATTTAGATGACCCAGAACACCAGGAGATGGAAGCGGGCAAGAGCTATCTCTTTGTCCGCCCCGATCGCGTGGTGCTGCAGGATGTGTTGGGCCAGACCGGTATGCTCCAGTTTATGCAGACACGGCGCAAGCGCGTCGCCGTGCCCACGACGATCCACTGTGACCATTTGATTCAGGCCAGAGTGGAAGGCCAGGCAGACTTGCGCGCCTCGCTTGCCGAAAACAGCGAGGTCTATGACTTCCTGCGGTCTGCTGCTGCTCGTTATGGCGCCGGCTTTTGGGAACCGGGCGCCGGGATCATCCATCAGGTGGTGTTGGAGAACTACGCCTTCCCCGGCGAGTTGATCATCGGCACCGACTCGCATACCCCCAACGCTGGCGGTCTGGGTGCGTGTGCGGTGGGCGTCGGCGGGGCAGACGCCGTCGAGGTGATGGCCGGGCTGCCCTGGGAGGTGCTCTATCCCCGGCACATTGCCGTCTACCTCACCGGCAAGCTAAACGGGTGGACCGCACCCAAAGATGTGATCCTCTACGTGGCGGGCCAGTTGACCGTGGCCGGGGGCACCAACGCGATTGTGGAATACATCGGCCCCGGCGCCCGCACCATCAGCGCCACGGGCAAGGCCACGATCACCAACATGGGCGCCGAACTGGGCGCCACCACCTCCATGTTCCCCTACGACGAACGCATGGCCGTCTATCTGCGGGCGACCGGGCGCGGCGATCTGGCGCCCCTGGCCGAACAGTACGCGCATCTGCTGGCGCCGGATGAGGAAGTGGAAGCCCACCCGGAAAAGTACTATGACCGCGTGGTCGAGCTTGACCTCTCCACGCTGGAGCCGTACATCGTCGGGCCGCACTCGCCGGACCGGGCGCGCCCCATCTCCTGGCTTGCGGCTGAGGTAGCCAATCCGGCCAATGGCTTCCTCGACGAGATCTCGACTGCCCTGATCGGCAGTTGCACCAACTCCTCTTATGAGGATATGAGCCGTGCCGCCGATATCGCCCAACAGGCCCAGGCCCATGGCCTCAAAGCCGCCGCGCCCTTTTTGGTCACACCCGGGTCGGAGCAGGTACGCGCCACCATCGAGCGCGACGGCCAGATGCAGGCGCTCACCGCCATCGATGGGGTTGTGTTGGCCAACGCCTGTGGCCCGTGTATCGGCCAGTGGCAGCGGGCCAGGGATGTCGCCACCAAGCCCAACACCATCGTGACCTCGTACAACCGCAACTTCCCCATGCGCAACGACGGCCAGCCGACCACGATGAACTTTATCGGCAGCCCGGAACTGGTCACCGCGATGGCCCTGGCCGGCCGCCTCTCCTTCAACCCGCTGACCGACACCCTCACCGGCGCCGATGGCCAGCCCTTCCGCTTGGAACCACCCAAACCGGCGCCAGAAGTGCCGGCGCAACCCTTCGCCCGCGGTCGCAAGGTCTACGTGGCCCCGCCGGAGGATGGCAGCGACATCGTCCTCAAGGTGGATCCGCAGAGCGAGCGGCTGCAAGTGATGGAACCGTGGCCGGCCTGGGACGGTCAGGATTTTCTCGATCTGCCTGTGCTGCTCAAGGCCAAGGGCAAGACGACCACCGACCACATCTCGCCCGCCGGACCGTGGCTGCGCTACCGGGGCCATCTCGACAAGTTTAGCGACAACACGTTTATGGGTGCAACCAATGCCTATACCGGCGAGATCGGCAAGGGCAAGAATGTGCTGACCGGAGCAACCGGACAGTCCTTTGCCACCACGGCCCGGCACTACCGCTCGCAGGGGATCAAGTGGGTGGTTATCGGGGATCATAACTATGGCGAGGGCAGCAGCCGCGAACACGCCGCCCTCTGTCCGCGCTTGCTGGCCGGCGCGGCGGTCATCGCCCGCAGCTTTGCGCGCATCCACGAGTCGAACTTGAAGAAGCAGGGCTTGCTGGCCCTTACCTTCCAGGACCCGGCAGACTATGAGCGCATCCGTGAGGATGACCGTATCAGCCTGGTCGGGCTGGCGGAGATGGCGCCCGGCAAAGCGGTGACTTGCCTCGTCCGCCATGCCGATGGGACGGTCGAGACACTCCAGCTCAACCACTCGTACAGCGAGTCACAACTGGCGTGGTTCCGCGCCGGCTCGGCGTTGAATCTGGTCTCGTCCATGAGCTGATACCAAGTCTTGCTGCTCGCTGTGGGGATTTTCCGGGACAGATCGCCCGGTAATCCCCACAGCGCCGACAGTGTCCTGTGTCAGACCGCATAGGGGATTGAAATAGCGGCATAGACAGTCTTTACATTATACGCCCTGCCAACGCACCAGGCTGCCAGGGGTCAATCTCCGGCGTGGACCAGCGCGGCGTCTTCCAGAGCGTGAAAGTGCTGGTAGACCATGCGCCCTACTTGTAAGGCGATGGGCGCCAGCGAAAGAACGTAGAACAGATACGCGGCCCCGTGCAGGTTGCTGCGCAGCGGCACAACGAAGATGCTTGCCCAGACCAGCGCACTGCCCACGTTGACGGCAAAGAGGCTGAACCAGTTGCCACCCAGGCCAGCCTTGCTCTTGTGAAGCAAATAACGCTCGACCAGGAAAGGGATTAGGACATAGCCAAATTGCAACACCCAGCCGTAGATCAACGCCTGTGGCGCCGTCGCCTCAATGTCGCCACCCACAAAGCCAGGGACATTCAAAAGGATGAATGGCGCAGTGAAGACAGGCAACAGGATCCACACATAAGCAGTCACCAGATGCCAGGCGCCCGCGGTGCGCAACTGCCCGGCGCGCGCCAGCCCGCGCACCAATAGCCCCAACAGCCAGACGGTAGCCACAATGTGGAGCACCAATCCGGGGACGGTGACCCAGAGCGCGCCACCGAGCCACGGGCCGATGACCAGGCCGAGCGCGCCCAATGTCATGCTCCAGAAGATGGTGTTGATCGTGCGCGCCGAGGCTAACGACTGGCCGCTCAGCAGCGGGATGATGTCGATGATCAGCCCGGCAAAGACCAACGAGAGAAAGCCCCAGTTGTTGGCGTGGATGTGAACCTCCAACGGCACTTGAATGCGCAGCGGGCCGCTCCAGCCCAGCCACAGCCCCGTGCCTACAATGATACCGAGCAAGAGGTAGAGCAGGCCAGTCACATAGAATTTGACACTCTGGCCCAGCGGCTGTGCCTCTCCACTGCGCATCCCCCACAGCTGCCCGGCGAGCAGCGCGGCGGCGATGAAGATCAATGTCCCACCGGTGAAGATCAGAATTGGGTTCATGCTGGGAATGCCGCCCAGCAGCACGATCAACCCTACATTGAGGGAAAGCCAGATATCCCAGCGCATGGCAGGGCGGGGTAATTTGCGCCGGGCCGCCACCAGCGCCGGTAACGCGCCAAAGATCACCTGGGTCACCATGCCCAGCGTGATAAAGTGGACACGCAACCAGCGTACCCCGTTGAACCAGGGCAACAGCTCGAAGCTGATCAGCGAAGCATCGAGCGCCGCCAGCACCGCCACGAACAGATAAAGCAACATCATCAGAAAATAGGGGATCAGCATCAGATTGTCCTCCCGGTTTTATTCCACATTGTCAATTGTTGCGTTCAAGCCGTGTCGCTGAAGCCAGGCGCCGTCAGGCGGGCTTGGCGGCGAGGAAGATCACACGCGTCTCTGCCTGCATGCCGCGGCGGGCGCCGGCGGGTGTGATCACCGTGGCGCCCGGTGTGATCGGAAAGTGTTCATCATCGACCGTCATCGTGCCGATCCCGACTAAAAAATGGTATATGGCCAGTGATTCGGGGTGAACAGGAATCTGTTGCCCGGGTTCGAGGCCGCTCAAAATCACTTTGAAGTTGGCCTCATCCACCAGAAACTGCGGTTGCGGCCCCTGCTCGCCAAAAATCGTTTTTTCCTTGACGTCAGCGTAAAAGGCCACTTGTTTGCTTGTGCTTTGCGTCATTTTGATTTGTCCTTTCATCTACACTCGTATGACTCAAACAGTCGTTCTTTCCGCAATTCTCCCAGCCAGTTCCGCCACCTTTGGTACCTGGAGCAGTGCGCGCACCAGCATCCGCAGATAAGGCAGCATCGCTACAATGACAAATAGATAAGCAATGCCCACTACCGGCCCAGCCAGCGACCAAGGCAGCAACAGGCTGGAGAGCCAGATTACGGCGACCGCAGCGTTGAGCACGACCAGGCTAAACCAACTGCCTTCGCTACGCCGGATGACCCGCTCCGGGCGTTCGGACGGCAGCCGCGTGATCATCAACGGCAACAAGGCGAGTGCCAGTTGCAGAATCCAGCCGTATATCAGCCCTTGTGTAATACCGAACTCCAGACGCGCCAGTGGTACGCGCTCTGGTCCCAGGGTCACATAGAAAACGGTGGCAACGGCCGGCGCGGCGATCCAGATGTAGCTGAGGAACACATGCGCGCCGTTGACAATGCGCACGGATGTGAGCTGATGGGTGGTGATAAAGAAGTTGGCCAGCATCAGCCCTGTGCCGGCGACATAGACCACGAGGCTGGCGCCGGTGATGGCCAGGCTGCCCACGTAGGGACCCAGCCACAGCCCAACCCCGCCGATCACCATCAGCCACAACGTTGGCGCAACCCAGGTCGGGCGGGCCAGGTTGCGCCCAAAAAGCGGTGGCAAGCGATCCAGTATCACCCCTGCCACCACAATGCCGGTGAAGCCAAAGATATTGGCGTGTACATGCGCTTCCTTGACGCCCACATAGTTTACCGGCGCCCACCAGTTCATGAGCATGGTGAGGGCCATGAGAACGCCCAGCAACAGAAAGAGGGGAGCCGCCAGGTAGAAACCCGCGACGACCGCTCGCGGCCGGGGTGCGCGGCGCCACATCTGCCCGAGCAGGCCGGTTTCAACCAACACCGCCAGCAGCAGAAGAGTCGCACCGCTGTAAATCTGCCAGACTACACCGAGCACCTGGCCCACTGCCAACAGCATCAGACCCACGTTGAACAGGCCAAAAATGGTCCACAGGGCAGTGGGCTGTGGCCGTTTGAGGTTCAGACGCGTAGCCAGCAGACTGGGCAGCGTTCCCAACACGGCCTGCGCCAGGACGCCGATGGTCAACAGGTGCAGACGCAGCCAGTAGAGATTGGTCAGTCCGGGCGCGAGGCCAAACTGCAGTAATATGTGATCGAGCAGGCTGAGCACAGCCAGCAGGAGATAGAATGCTGCCATCCAATAGAAAACGGTCATGGGTTGCCTCCAACCTGTTCAGACAATGCATCAGAGCCGCGCCACACGGGCAAACTTTCCACCAGTGGATGATAGATGCGCAGCAAGACCTCCCCATCACCCACCGCCGCGACCAGGTCGACGGGCGCCAGGCGGTACTCGGTTGTCTGTGTCAGGCGACCGAGCACCAAGTGGGTGACTTTGCCGTTCCGGCTATCGAGCACGACTGCCGCAACGTGACCTGCTGTATGCCCTTCGCTGGTCAGCACAGTCATGCCCCGACGTACTTCGGCCCGATGGCTCTCGCCGGAGCTAGTATCTGAATCAACCATTTTGTCCGTAGCTAGTGATCCGCTTTCCATCATCGTCACAGGCTGCTCATTGGTTTGTGAGCTAGACATGGTCGTCCGCCTTCTGCAACCTTCTTCGCCTATTCATTACGCTTGGGCTGCTGCTCTTTGGTTGCAACCGCCTTACGCAAAATCTCTAAGAAATCGTCCAGTGGCACGCGGTGTATGCGGGCGGCCCATTCAACGGTCAGTGCTTTCGTCAGCAACTTGCGCAGCGAATAACGTCCAACACGCTTTACCCCAAAGAGCTCCATTACATCGGCAATCTCGCCGTATTCTTCCAGCAGATCCGAAACATAGGTATCTTTTGTAATTTCCACGAGGTTCTCCTCCTATACTGTTACTTGATATTGCGTGTTGGCTAACTTTCTATAGGCCACCACGAAAATGACGAGCCAGGTAATTGTGCGCAAACCCATCGCGGCCACGGTGCGCATTTCGTAGCTGCCACCGGTCCAGATTTGTACGCCAAAGGCAACAAAAATGATGAGGGTGGCGGCTGCAATGGCAAAAGAGAGCCACATTGCCCAGCGCTGCCAGAACCAAAGCCCAACGCCGGCAACGACATAGGCGAACCCGGCCAGAAAATTAAACCAAAGCACAAAGGGTACATAGTTGCCGGCAAGGCGCTGAACCTCGGTGTCAAAGAGGGTGCGTCCACCGGAGATGATGGTGAGCAACCCAAAGAGGATGGCAACGATAGCCAGCGCGCTCATCCAGCGCGAACGCTTCGATTCAGGTGATGTCATTTTTTGCTCCTTGCATCAGTGGAAAATCGGGCAGACACTATGGTTAGACCATAGCATCTGCGCAGCGGGAAGTCTTCGACTTTTGTCGGCTTTGGGGTTTACTGACGGGTGAGGGTGGTTTTAGCCGCCAACCCCTGACGGTCCAGGATCCGGATCTGCTGGCGGTCAAGCTCGATCAGCTCTTCTTCAACCAGTGCGCGCAGGGCGCGATTGAGGACATCGGGTACGGCGCCAAGACGGGCAGCCATTTCGGCCTGGGTGGCCCAGCGCCGCCGGTACACTACATCGTCCTCGGCTTCCTCCAACAACAGGCGGGCAAGTCGCTCTGTTACCGTGTGCAACGACAGGTCTGCCACCAGCGTGACCAGCTCGGTGAGCCGGTCTGCCATAAATTCGATCACCTGCACCGCCAGCGCCGGATTGGCCGCCAACATCCGGCGCACCGCATCGCGCTGGAGCAGCCAGATCCTCGTCTGCTCCAGCGCGATGGCCGTGGCCGGCGCGGGTCGATCGACAAAGACGCCCATGCCGCTGAAGATCTCGCCGGGACCAAAAACTTGCAGAACCTGTTCGCGGCCTTCAGGTGACATTTTCACCACCTTGACCCACCCGGTATCTACGTAGTAGAGCGCCGGTGCGGCATCGCCCTCCAAAAAGATCACGGCGCCCGGCGCGTAGGCTCGCCAGACGGCGCTGCGTGCCATCTGCGCCAGGACCTCTGGGTCCAACCCGCGCAAAAATGAGCTGGTTTGAAGCTTTTCGACCAGTTGGTCCCGCTGAGCAGGTGTCGCTTGCATCCACTTCCCCTTCACAGCGCAACAAACGATGACAAAGCACTGTTCAGCCAGTTGAGGTGAATCATCTTGATTGTCACGCAAGATCAATATCATGAAAGCGGGATTTACGCAACGCTGGCGCACCGGGTCCCTCTAACCGGCGATACAAAACCCGGATGATCGACGGCTTTTCATCTCGGCCGCGCTCCCAATATCAACCACCCCAATGTATCTTTTGACCCTTCTGTCGCACACCGGTTGATGGCTACACTCACTCCCAGCGATCAACCCATTACGCTGCCCCAAACCTGCTGCAAGCGCGTTTTTGATATATGAAGGGGACAAACCTTATGTACGTTCAATCGATTCTCGAAGCGCCATGCCTTGATCTGGGCCTCAAGGAGAAGGCGCTGGCGCTGCTCGTGGTGATCAGCCTGCTCTTGCAGCCGATCATCACGATGCTGCCGCCGCAAAGCCTGCCAGCGCCCAATGAGACCGTCGCCGTAGCAAACGCGACGGCCGACGTGGCTACCCCCACTGCGCCACCACCGGCGACCGCCCGGCCCATCTACCCGCTACCTGCCGAACTCGTGGGCAAGCCGGAGGTAGCCGCGCTGCGCACGGCGCACAGCGCAACATTTGCCGTCGGCGACAACGAGTACGCTGTGCTACAGGAGCTCCAGCCTATCCATTACCAAGATGCGACGGGCGCCTGGCGGCACATCGACCCGGCCTTTGTTCGCACGCCCACCGGCTGGCAGAATACGGCCAACACGGTCCACACTGCGTTGGCCCAGCGCACCAGCCTGGCCCGCATCAGCGGCGACGGCGTCGGCGTCGAATGGCGCCCGGTCGCGCTCGAAGTGGTCCAGGCCAACGGCGGCAAAGAGACCGTGGCCCAACCCCACCTCGGTGAGTCGGCTGCACCCGGTGTTCAGCAGGCTGATGGCAACACCGTGCGCTACCCCGCCAGTTGGAGTCTGGAGGGTCTACAAGACCAGTGGCAGAGCGGTCGCGGTCAGGTCGAATACGCCATGCGCCTGCCCAATCTCCCCCTCTCCAAACTGGAGAGGGGGGAGGGGGGTGAGGTCGAGCATCTCGACCTTCGTGTCTTGCTGCGACTCACGCCCGGCACGACTATCGAAATCGACGGCGAACCAGTCACACTCACTCCTCACTCCTCACTCCTCACTCGTCACGCGCTCACCTTTGTCACTGGCAACGGCGCCGCCATGCTCCTGCAGCCGCCCATCACCTACGAACAGGAGGACCCTGAAAATGCGGCGGCCGGGAGCTACGTACTCAGCGCCACTGCCGATCCCAACGTGGTCGAACTGCGCGTCCGCACGCCGTGGGATTGGCTGGCGGCGCCCGAACGCCGCTTCCCGGTGATCATCGACCCGGTCTTTCAGATGCGCTCGGGCACCTTTAGTTTGACACCGGTCTACAAAGATTTCTTTGAGACTTTTGTCGATTACTCAAGCAAGCCTGGCTTCGGCCAGTTCAAGCAGGGTGTCAAGCGCTACTTGGTCAAGTTCGATATACCCAAACAGCCGCCGGGCACAACCGTCACCAAGGCTCACTTTGTGGTGACACCCACAGGACAAAACGCCGGTTCGTTTGGTGCCTTCCCGGTCGCATGGCTGGGTACGATGTTTGGCAATGTGCAGATGCTCAATGTGCGCGGCTTTGCGCTGGATAACGACAATTGGCAGATGAGTTCTAACAAGCAGCACATCCTAAATGCCGCACCGCTGGCGCCCGCCGAACGGTTGGTATTCTACACCAACGGCAATCCCAAACAGCCGCTCAGCGCCGTCTGGGATGTCACCGACCTCGCCAGCCAGTGGCTGACGCCGGGGCAGAACCACGGTCTGATGGTAGCGACCCAGCGCGAGTTCTGCTATCAAGACCTCAACTTTGTCGAGGCCTACATCTGGCCCTGTGGCGGCTTTGACCTGGACAACACGCGCGCCTGGCGTGACGAAGAACTGGCCGAGATCGAGGCCAACAGTACGCCCGACGAAAATCACCACGTCGTCAGCGAAAGCGGCGGTGTGCGGCTCATCGCCTATTACACCGGCCCGACGCTCAACAAGGACCAGGTCATCACCACCGACAACCTCTTTCTCAATAACTTTGGCCTGCCCAGCAGCGAACCAGCCTACTACCACACTGATCAGGAATATAGGCTGGCGGCGCTGCCGATGAATAATTGGTATGCAGTGGCGACGCGCGGCTTTGGCGATCCCTTTGGCCCCAATCCGCCCACGCTTGACGAACCCAGCGGGCGCAACCTGCGCGGCTCGGTCGATTTTGAGATCTACGTCAACAACGGCAAACCAACGCGCCAGCCGGGCAAGACCGGCAACGTCAACCATTATGTCATCGACGGGCGCAATGTCAACACCGACGGCTTCCGCGCCCTGGTCAAGCCGCAGACGGGCGAAAACCTGCCCAGTGGCTATGATATCCGCCTCATCGGCGAGCGCGAGAGCCTGGCCGTCCCTCTAGGGGGATCGGTGGAGCGCAACGTCTGGTTCTCCAGCCTCGAGCCGCTGCACCTCTACAATGTCGCGCTGCCGCCGGGCAGCAACAGCCGCGTCGATGTCCGCATCGTGGCGACCAACGCCGAGGACACCACGCAGAACTTTACGCTCTACCAGAACGCGGATGACTTCTTTGCCGAACTGACCGGCGCCAACACCCAGGTGGCCGTGCAGACGATCGCCAACCGCGGGCTGGTCGGTATCCCCGTCGGCGGTGTCCAGTTGACCAGCGGGATCGTCAGCGTGCCCGGCGGCAACTATGCGCTTGCCCTGGGCTACACAGGGCCGGAAGTGCTGTTCGACAAGATTGAGATTCCGTCGTTGCAGGCTGCCTCGGCGGGGGGCGAACCGCTCGTCGTCCAATATCATTACAATCTGCGCATCACCGCCTGTGGGCCGGGCGAATACCCCACCAGCACAGGCGGCTGCCAGCGCGTCGAGTGCCCCACCAGCGCCTTTGCCGCAGCGAACCGGCGTGACAACCTGGCCGGTCTCCAGGTCTGGAGCGCCGCTGGGTGGAGCGCCGCCGGCAACCCGGCCACCACCAATCTGGCGAATATCGCCCCGCTCATCGGCGGGGCCGGCAATATCTCGCCCCATGTGGCGGTCATTGAAGGCACGGTCAGCATCAACGGCAACGACATCCGCGTCGATAGGCCCGATCCCAACAACCTGGTCGCGCCGACGGTGATCCTGGTCGACTGCGGCCAGTTCAACAACCCGCCGGCCACGCCCGCCGACTCGTTCACGGCATACACCGGCCCCATGCGGCGTGAGTTCGCCGGCCAGCCGCCTGTTGCAATGGCCGCGCTCATTCCTGGCGGTGTGGGGGCGCGCGGGCTCAACCCCTGGTACAGCGACGACCTCAACGCTGGCGATGTGAGCCAGCACGAATACCGCGTGCTGCCGGCAGCGGGTTCCATCGAGGGCAAGGCGCAGTTGCGTCGGCTCGTCCCCGCCGATCTGCGCTTCGACGTGACCTACAGCGGCAACATCGGCGGCTACAGTTCGCTCAACGGGGAGATCGTCGCGGCGGGCAATCTGGCGACGCTCGACATTGCCAGCCTGGCCCTGGCGCTTGGCAACGACTTCAGTCTGGACTGGCGCACCTATCCCGTGTTGGAGGACAAATACTCGGCGCGCTACTTTGGTGCCGTGCGGGCGGCCAAAGCGACCGTAACTCAGCACGCCAGCCTGGGCGGCGCCAGCAAACCGGTCCAGGCGCTGCTGTTACCGCGTGGGGTCAAACTGCCCAGCGAACCACAGAAGAGTTGCGCCGGCAGTTGTGTCGATGTGCGCGCCCCGTCGGACACCCCCACCGCGCCCAACCGCAAGTGGGCCATGCCCGATGTCCACACCGATGTCCAGGCGGGTATGATGGCAATGAATGCCGCCGGCAGCACCATCGTCTACAGCACCGACCACCCGCAGGTAAATGCGACGGGCATGAATGCGCCCAACATTAGCCAGAGCTTTAGCTTTGACGCCTTCAACGCCACGGTGAGCGTCGAGGAGGATTACTGCGCCACCGACGCCAACGGCAACCCCAGCGGCCCCAAGGTGTTGGTGATCCGCGGCGAGACGCGGCTGGCGCTGCCCAACATCGGCTCGGCGGGCGACCCCAACGCCGGCATCAGCGCCAAGTTCAAACTGTGCCAGACCTCGCTGCGCAGCGTCCACCTGAGCTTCCAGTCGCCTGTGGGCGTGCCCATCGGCAGCAGCGGTCTCTTCCTGACCGGGCTAAGCGGCAGCGTGGACATTTTCCCCGAACACACCACCATCCGTATCGGGTTGGACTTCCAGGCCGCACCGGGCGGCAACGGCGGCATCTTCAAGGCGCACGGCGAGGTGGTGATCGACACACGCGGTCTCTTTGCCTTCCAGGGCGACGCCAAGATCCTGGGTGTGGTCAACGCCGACGGCAAGCTCTGGGTAGCGTGGAACCCCATGGACATCGGCTTCGAGGTCAATGTGCGGCTGGGAAGCTGGCTCAAAGGCTTTGCCCGCGCCCACATGTGGCAGGGCCGCGGCTTCAACAACTATACCTGGCTGCCCGACAACGACGAGATGCACTTCACCGCCGCGCTGGGCGCTACCATCACCATCGAAGAGGACGCCATCTTCTGGGGCGTGCCGTGGGACGACATCAGCTTTGGCGTCGAACTGGCCTTTGGCGAGTTCTGCACCAACAGCAGTTGCACCCGCTACGAGTTTGGCGTCAAGGGCAAGTTCGAGATCGCCGGCTTCGACGTGGGTCTTTACTACGGCTTTGACGAAGGGCTGGACTTCATCCTGGGCAATGACAACCACGTGCTCATCGACCAGCACAACGGCGCCAAGAGTTCGCCCGTCTTTGCCGCCGGAGAAATGGCTGACCTCTCTGACCCGGTCACGGTCCAGGGCGCGCCGGCCACCATCAACGGGGTGGCGACCATCACCTTTACCGTCTCAACGCAAGCCGAGGAGATACTGGTTGGCATCGGCTGGCAGGCAGGGACGCCGAGCCTCAGCCTGGTGCGACCCGACGGCGTGGAGATCACCACCGCCAACGCCAACCAACACGGCGCCCAGACCGAGGTGCATAGCCAGACGATGATCTTTGGCGTGGAAGGCCCCATGGCGGGCGTCTGGCAGGCGCGCATCAGCAACCTGAGCGATGAAGGGATCGAGCACTATCGCTTCTTCCACTTTGCCAGCAAGGGCGCGCCAGGGACGCCGGGCAACCGCGGCGCTTTTGTCAACCCGCTGGGGCAGAACGAGCCGGGGACAAATAGCTACACCATCAACTGGCAGGCGCCGCCCGACACGCCCGCTACGGCCACGGTGAGCCTCTACTATGCGCGCACCGATGTGATCACCGGCAACTTGCAGATCGGCATGCCGATCGTCAAGAACCTGCCCTTTGTGACCGGAAGCTACGAGTGGAACACCAGCAAGCTGCTCAATGGCAGCTACCGCGTGACCGCCGTGGTGGACGACGGTATCAACGAGCTGCCCACCGGCAAGGTGAGCGTACCCGACGACGCCTGTCTCCCCATGGAGTACGGCGTGCCGCGGCTGCGAGCCTTTGACCCCAACCGCTTCCCCGGCACCGAGGTCTTTACCGCGACCGGCACGATCCAGATCAACGACGTGCTGCCGCCGGCAACCCCTACCGGGCTGACCGTCGTGCCCGGTGACGGTGCGCTGCTCGCCAAATGGAATCCATCGCCCGAGCCGGATGTGAACGCCTATCTGATCCGCTGGGGCCAGTTACGGCCCGATGTGCCGGTGGGCTTCCTGGTGCAGAACCAGGCGCTGGTGGCGGCGTCTGAGTTACCGCAGTATCGCATCGGCGCGCTCAAGACTGGTCTGGGCTACGGGGTGGACATAGCTGCGCTCGACATCAACGGCAACGCCAGTCCCTTCAGCGAGGCGGTCAAGGCAGTCAACGACAGCACGGCCAGTGTCATCCCCCTGGCGCCGGAGAACTTTGCCCTTGCCGGGCGCACCTCCGATAGCGCTAGCTTCAGTTGGATGCCCGCCGCGGGTCCCTCGGCGGCGAGCTTCCGGCTCACCTACGTCAAGCTGGGGGCCGGCCATGAAGTAGGTGTGTTCGACGTGACCGGCACAGCGGCGACGATCCCAAATTTGGAGACCGGCGCGGTCTATCAGGTCATGGCCAATGCGGCCAACGCCGACGGCTGGCGTAGCGCCAACAGCGACCCCATCCGTGTGCTGGTCACCAACGGGGTGGATGCCAACGGCGACGGCATGGCCGATGACTGGGCCGCAGCCCACGACGTGACCAACGCCAACGCCGACGATGATAACGATGGCTTGACCAATGGGCAGGAATATGCCCAGGGCAGCAACCCCCGCCGGCAAGACAGCGACGGCGACGGCCTGAGCGACTTCGAGGAGCAGGCCGCCGGCACCGACCCGGCCAATGCGCTGGAATACGGCGGCGAGGTGCTCCAACCTCGTCTACTGTTGGAGCACGACCGGCTCACCTTCAAGCCCAAGCTGCAACCGGGCGGCGAGGCGCCGGCGCAGTCGATCAAGTGGCTCAACGCCGGTGGCGGGACGCTCAACCTGCAAGCCAGCACCGACGCGCCGTGGATCACCGCCAGCGTCGTCAGTGACACCGTGCAGGTGGCGCTCAGCCAGGGCAACCTGACGCCCGGCTTCCAGTCGGGCATCGTGCGGCTGGCGGCGGCGGAGGGCAGCGGGCCGATCATTGGCGGCGCGGCGTGTATTCGGGTCAACGCCTGGGTGGCCCAGGCGGACAACGACACGACGCCGCTCTTTGACCGGCACATGTTCCTGCCGCTGGTGAGCAATGAGTGAGGGGCTGACAGCAGATTTACAGAACAGTTCGAGCAGATTTAGGCGCTGCTCGAACTGAGCGAGGGTTAACACAAGAGCGGATTCTCCCAGGGGAGAATCCGCTTTGGTTTGGCTGACAGGCAACTGTGGCCCTCTTATCTGTTCCTCCATGCCCGGCGTTGTTATCTGCAATACCGAGTTGATAATCGTACTACTTTATAAACGCCGGGTTGTCCTCCATATGGTTGAGTATCTCGCTCAGACGTCGTAACAAAATTGACAGCATCGGCGCGAAGGAAAACCTATTGCATCACGATACTTATCAAGAGCCGGTCTAGTCAAAGAGATTCTCTCACCAGCCAGTTGGTGGAGAAAGCACATTGACCGGGTCTATTGGCCTGCCGTAGATCCCCTAGACCGTGCCGTCTATTGTGGATTCCCTCACGCGATTCGTAGCCGAAATCACCGAGAAGAGGGTGGCGCAACATCAACCCATATCACATTCTTGGTGAGATAGGGAATATGAAGAATTCTATGGTACAGGTTGCTCAGGAACACAGGATAGCATCTAGCAGAAGCGCCGCTCGACGATATACGGAATGGTCGATCCTGTTGGCAGTTGTAGTTGGGATGGCTGCACTCGTCTTTTACCTGCGCTGGTGGCTGAACAGCGGGTTCCTCACATCGCCTGTGTTGCTGCTTGTCTTTGTCTCTGCCCTGGCCTACAGCAGCTTCCAACTGGTCGGGAACTGGTCGCTCTTTTTGGCCGCTTCCTTCCGACCACTGAGAAAGATCTATCCAGCGCATTGTTTCACCGTCGATGTCTTTGTTACGGTGTGCGGCGAAGACCATGCCTTGATCCGCAAATGTCTGGCTGCCACCTGCGCCATGCGTGGTGAACACAAGGTCTGGCTTCTGGATGATGGCCCCGACCCAATGTTGGAGCAACTGGCACAGGAACTTGGCGCTGGCTATCTTATCAGAGGGAACCGCAACGATGCCAAGGCTGGTAATCTCAATGCGGCGCTCGCTCGTACAAATGGCGATATCATTGCCATTTTCGATGTCGATCATGTGCCAGCGCCAGACTATCTGGAGCGGACGGTACATCACTTTTCCGACCCTGGCGTAGGCTTTGTCCAGGTCATAGTGACCTTTGGCAACAGCCAGGACGGTTGGGTGGCGCAGGCCGCAGCCGAAAGTTCGCTGGATTTCTACAACCCCACCTCAAAGGGAATGGACGCACTGGACAGCGTCACCATGATGGGGAGCAATTCGCTCATCCGGCGCACGGCGCTCACCTCCATCGGCAATTACCAACCGGGGCTGGCCGAAGATCTGGCCACCTCGCTCGCCCTGCACGCAGCGGGCTGGCGCTCGGTCTATGTGGCAGAACCGCTGGCGCCGGGGATCGCCCCGCCTGACCTGGCAAGCTGGTTTACACAGCAATTCAAGTGGGCGCGAGGTGTCTTTTCCGTCTTGTTGAGCGACTTCCCGCGAGTCTGGTCACAACTGAGTTGGGGCGAACGCATTGCCTACGGGGTGCGTATGACTATGTACTGGCTGGGGCCGGTCATCTGCGCCCATTTGCTGGCAACAGTGGCTGTGCTGTTCTGGGGCAGCCAAGAGGTGATGGAGGGCTATGGGCAATACCTCCTGACTCTCATGCCGCTGGCCGCAAGCAATGTCCTGATCCACTGGCTGGCGTTGCAACGATGGCGTCACCCCTCGCTGCCAGCGCCCACATGGAAAGCGGTGATGCTGGTCTATGCCACCTGGCCGATCTATACCTTGGCCTGGCTGATGGCGTTGTTGCGGATCCCACTGGCCTTTCGCCCAACGCCCAAGACGCCAAGTAGCCGTCTCAACCTTTGGTGGCTAACACCACAGACACTGATAACCGCGCTCCTACTGGCTGGCACTCTTTATCGCTTTTCATCTGATGGCTTCTCCAGCACCCTGGTGTTGCTGGCCGCACTGATGCTTGTCTTCCCCCATCTCTTGTTTTTTGCGCATTGCTGTGGGTCGCAAGATATGCGGTCTCTACCGGATCTACAAGGAGTGGCGCAAGTCGGGGCGACCCAATGAGCGCACACCAAGGATCATTTCTTTCTAATCGCTCAGCGCTTGTAACCCCAGAACGCAGCGAGTATACTGCACCAGATGGGTTGCTCCCTAGGCACACGATCTCAATTGTCGTGGCAACCTACGATCGGCCGGCAGACTTGCGCAACTGTCTTCAGTGTCTCGTCAACCAACAAACGACGCACCCGGTGGAGATCATTGTTGTGGACAACCACCCGGTCTCGGGCCTAACCCCGCCCGTCGTGGCTGAATTCCCCGGTGTCGTGCTGGTTTGCGAGCCGCGCCAGGGGCTGGCCTATGCCCGCAATGCTGGTTTTATCGCCAGCCGGGGAGACATTGTTGTGACGACGGATGACGATGTGCTCGCCCCGCCCGACTGGCTGGAGTCGTTGGTGGCGCCCTTTGCCGACGAAGAGGTCATGGTCGTCACTGGGAATACACTGCCGCTGGCGCTGGAGACAGAGGCCCAACGACTGTTCGAAGCCTATGGCGGGCTGGGGCGTGGTTCGCAATTCCGCAAGGTGGGCCGCGAGTGGTTTCGCTCCTTTCGCCGCCAGGCGGTGCCGACCTGGCGGCTGGGCGCTACGGCCAATGCCGCCTTCCGGGCGACGATTTTTGGTCACCCCGAAATCGGGCTGATGGATGAAGCGCTCGGTCCCGGTATGCCATCGGGAGTGGGCGAAGATACCTATCTTTTCTACAAGGTGCTCAAGGCAGGGTTCTCGATGGTCTACGAGCCAGCCGCAGTTGTACTGCACAAACACCGCCGGGAGATGGCTGCGCTGCGCCGGCAGCTCTACGATTACAGCAAAGGTCATGTCGCCTATCACCTGACTACGTGGCTGCGCGATGGCGATATCCGGGCGCTGTTCCATGTTTTTTGTCTGATGCCCCCCTGGCGGGTCTGGCAGATCATACGGCTGCTGATCAACGAGGTGCGTGGAACGAACAACTATTCGCTGTCGTTGCTCTTGCTTGAGATCAGGGGGAATTTGGCCGGCGCCTTTGCGCTCTGGCGCTCGCGACGGCGGGTGGCGCGTGAGGGGCGCAGCGGCTCGGTGTGTCCACCGGTCAAGCAGAACCGGGCTGCCGAGTTCGAATCGCTCCTCAGCGCGAAAGCAACGCACTGACCATGCAGATGGGATCGATTGTCGAGCGGCTTCAACGCCCTGATACAGCAGTACCGGCCGCACCCACCTTTGTGCTGGAGCCTTCACGCGCCTGGTTTGCGCTCAAACTCAAGGAGTTGTGGGTCTATCGCGAACTGCTCTATTTTCTGGTCTGGCGCGATGTCAAGGTGCGCTACAAACAGACGGCGCTGGGCGTCCTCTGGGTGGTGCTCCAGCCGCTGCTGATGACCTTGCTCTTTAGCGTTGTCTTTGGTGGCTTTGCCGAGATACCTTCGGATGGTGTGCCCTATCCCATTTTCACGTTTGTGGCGCTCCTGCCCTGGCAACTCTTTGCCTTTGCCCTGGCGGCGTCGAGCACCAGCCTGATCCTGAACCAGCAGTTGATCACCAAAGTCTACTTTCCGCGGCTGATCGTGCCGCTAGCGGCGGTGCTGGTCGGCATAATCGACTTTGCCACTGCTTTTTTGGTGCTGTTGGGGATGATGGCCTATTACCAGATCGCATTGACACCGGCGATCCTCGTCCTGCCTCTCCTCGTGTTGCTGGCGCTGGCAGTGGCCACGGCGGTCGGCCTTTGGCTCTCGGCGTTGAACGTACAATATCGAGATGTGCAGTACACGATTCCGTTCTTGACCCAATTCTGGCTCTTCGCCACCCCTATTGCCTACCCGGCGAGCCTGATCCCCGAACAGTGGCAGTGGTTGTATGGGTTGAACCCAATGGTGGGCGTGGTGGAAGGGTTTCGCTGGGTGTTGCTGGGCCAGATACAGCCGCTTGGCCCATCCTTTATGGTATCGGTTGCCGTCACAATGCTGTTGCTGCTCAGCGGGTTGCTTTACTTCAACCGTGTCGAGAAGCGCTTTGCGGATATCATCTAAATCATGACCCACCTTGCCCTCCGTGTCGAGCAAATGAGCAAACAGTATCGGATCGGCCAGCTTCAGCCCTACCAGTCGCTGCGCGAAGCGCTGGTACAGAGCGTACAGCGGCCACTGGCAAAGCTCCGCTCCCGCCGCAACGGGCAGGAAGCGGCCGCCGGCAAGACGATTTGGGCCTTGAAGGATGTCTCGTTTGAGGTTCAGCATGGCGAGGTGGTGGGGATTATCGGTCGCAACGGGGCCGGCAAGAGCACGCTGCTCAAGATCCTCTCGCGCATCACCGAGCCGACCACAGGGCGGGTGGAAGGTTACGGCCGTGTGGGCAGCCTGCTCGAGGTGGGCACCGGCTTTCATCCTGAACTGACGGGGCGCGAGAATCTTTATCTCAACGGCGCCATCCTCGGCATGAGACGCAGCGAGATCGAGCGCAAGTTTGACGAGATCGTGGCTTTCGCCGAGCTCGAGCAGTTTCTCGATACCCCGGTCAAGCGCTACTCCAGCGGCATGTACATGCGTCTGGCCTTTGCCGTCGCCGCGCACCTGGAGCCGGAGATCCTCATCGTCGATGAAGTGCTGGCGGTGGGTGATGTTGCCTTTCAAAAAAAATGCCTGGGCAAGATGGATGAAGTGGCAAGAGCAGGACGAACCGTCCTCTTTGTCAGCCATAATATGACGGCGGTTGAGAATCTGTGCAACCTGGTTATCTGGATCGACAGCGGCCAGGTGGTGGAAGAAGGAGCGCCGGCCGGTGTGATCGCCCATTATTTGAATTCTTCGTACTCGACGGCCACCGAGTGTATCTGGCGCGACCGGGCCGAGGCGCCGGGCAATGACGAAATCCGCCTGCGCCGCGCCTGTGTACGCCCGCTTCATGGCACGTCCGCAGAGCCGCTCACCGTTCACGATACGCTTGTGGTCGAATTTGAGTATTGGAATCAACAAACAGCCGCGCATCTGGATCTGAGCATTCAACTCTACAACGAGCAAGGCGCCCTGGTCTTTGACGTTGGCCGGGCGATCCGGCCGGCGTGGCCGGAAAATCAGCTACCCCTTGCGCTCCTGCGCGATAGGTGCCACATCCCAGGGAATCTGTTGAACGATGGCATGTATCGCATCGAGTTGGTCGTGAGCAAAGAACAGCGCGCCATCTATCGCCACCCAGATTTGCTGGTTTTTGATATACAGGACTCCGCTGAACGCCGCAATGGCTGGTATGGAAAGTGGCCCGGCACCATCCGCCCGGTATTGGCGTGGACGACTGAGATGGTAGAGGAAAGCCAGTCTAGCGTTGATCGGCAGAGTATTACCAATGCGGATTCTGGTTGAACCGAGCGACTATATTCTCCGCAATGTTGGGGATATGGCAATGATGCAGATCGCGGTAGAGCGTTTGAGTGTACTCTGGCCCAATGCGTCGATCCAGATCTTGAGCGATGTTCCTGACCGGATGCCCACTTTTGCGCCCAATGCACGGGCGCTGGATTCGGCGGGCCGCCAGATCTGGCATCGACCGGGCTATCTGGCCGGTCGCCTGGAAGCCTATTTGCCCGGGTGGCTGCGAGAGCGGATTCGCACATTTGAACGATCACTCCGCCGCCGTTGGCCTGCGCTGGTCGCCTTCATCCTGCGGCGCAAGCTGCGCTGGGCTGGCTATGATGACCAGGCGTTGAACGAATTCTTGACGGCAGTGTCCGAGGCGGATCTGGTAATCGCCAATGGGATGGGAGGCATTACCGACACGTTTCCAGAGTACGCCTCGGAACTGCTCGACACCTTGCAGCTTGCCATCCGGCGCGGTGTGGTCACGGCGATGGTCGGGCAGGGGATGGGTCCTCTGTGCGACCCCGCTTTGCGGGCACAGGCGCAACGGGTGCTGCCGCAGGTGGACTTCCTGTCGTTGCGCGAGGAGCGGGCGGGGCGTCCGCTCCTCCGCGCCTTGGGCGTCGCAGAGGAACGCATTCTGACGACGGGGGATGATGCAATCGAACTGGCCTATGCACAACGGCAACCCCTCATTGGCGATGGCTTTGGCGTCAACTTGCGGCTCTCCAGTTATGCAGGAGTGGATGAGCAACTGGTAAAACAGCTTCGTCCATTGCTGCAGAGCGCCGCACGCAGGTATTGCGCACCGATGATCCCCGTGCCGATTTCAGGCGTGCCCGGTGAGGCCGATGCCGAAACGATCCGCCAACTACTGCACGGCTATGAGCAGCAGCCGGTTGACTGCGATGAGGAAGTGGACACGCCCCTCAAGGTGATCCGGCGTATCCAACGTTGCCGGGTTGTCGTTTCGGGCAGCTATCATGCGGCGGTCTTTGCGCTTGCCATGGGCATCCCGGCGATTGGTCTCGCCGGTTCTGCTTATTATGAGGACAAATTTTTGGGTCTGGCCGATCAATTTGGCCCCGGCTGCGGGGTGGTCTTTCTGCATGACCCAGATCTGCCGGCCCGGCTGGCGTGTGCCATCGATGAGGCATGGCAATGCGCCGGGCAGATCCGGCCCCAGCTTTTGGCGGCGGCGGCGCGGCAGGTAGAGTTGAGCCACGCTGCCTACCGCCGAATCTACGAACTGGTCGAGTCGCGCCGGAAGTCGGCCCAGCTTCATCACAGATAGAAGAGTCAGCAACATGATGGACAGCGTGCGCCACGAACTGACGGGCATGGCCAGGAGCCAAGCAGTCAGGCCTTTCCAATGGGGCAAGGGGACGGGAGAGGCGCTGATCTCCGTCATCATCCCTTGTTATAACCACGCCCGGTATCTGGGCGAAGCCATCGAAAGCATCCAGGCGCAGAGCTATTCGCATCACGAGATCATTGTGGTCGATGATGGCTCCACCGACGATACAGCGGCGGTGGCGGCGCGCTATCCGGGTGTGAAATATATCTGGCAGCGCAACCAGGGGCTATCGGCGGCGCGCAACACGGGCATGCGCCACAGCGAGGGGACTTTTCTGGTCTTTCTCGACGCTGACGACCGGCTGCTGCCCCGTGCGCTCGAAGTTGGGTTGCTCTGTCTCCAGGCGCGCCCGCAGTGTGCTTTTGCCTCCGGCCACTATCGCTATGTCCAGGCCGATGGCTCGTTGCTGGTCGAGCATCCGCAAAATCGGGTGACAGAAGACCATTATCTGGCACTCCTGCGCGGCAACTATATCGGCATGCATGCTACGGTCATCTATCGCCGCTCGGTCTTCGACCAGGTGGGGGGCTTTGACACGACCCTGCGCGCCTGTGAAGATTACGACCTCTATCTGCGGATTGCCCGGCAATTCCCCGTCTTTTGCCACGACGAGGTGGTCGCCGAGTATCGCCAACATGGCGCAAACATGTCCGGCAACCCCAATTTGATGCTAGACCAGGTGCTCCATGTGCTGCGGGCGCAGCGGCCTCATCTCAAGGGTGACCCGGCGCGCTTGTACGCATACCGGCGCGGTGTGCGCGCCTGGCAAGCCTACTATGGCCGCGCCTTCTTTGCACAGGCAGCCAGGTTGCGGGCGCAGGGCGAACACCAGCGCGGTGCGACCACGCTGCTGGCGGCGGTCAGGCGGGTGCCCCTCTATGCCGGCTACCATGCCGCAAAATGGGTCTTTGACCAGGGATACTGGCTGCTCTACCGCTCCTTCTCGCCGCCGGCCCGCGCCCGTATCGCCCATCTGCTTTACCGGCTCACCGCCCCGCGCGTTGGGCGTGTGCGCATGGGCGATCTGCGCAGCCGCACGCCGCTAGGCGTGATCGATCCACAGGAGCACGCCGCACACATCGATCACTACTACGTTACCGCCTTTTTGGCTGACCAGGCGCATTATGTGCGCGGCCGCGTGTTGGAGATCGGCACTTGTGGTTATACCGAGCGACTAGGCGGTACACGCGCGACTGCCGTTGAGCGTTTATTTGAAATGGCTGGCCCACTATGGCTGGCGGATGATCTGGCCATCGCATCTATGATCTTACAGGGGCAGTGGATGCGCTTTACCGGCTCTTAAAACCCGGTGGAGTGGTGTTGGTGACTGCGCCGGGTCTCGGTCTGGTCAAACCAGGCGCAAACGAAGATACCGGTTACTGGGCTTTCACCGATCGCACGCTCCGCAACCTGTTTACAAAGCGCTTTGCCGGCGACCTGGTCAAGGTGGAGGCCTGTGGCAATGTGCTGGCAGCCAGCGCGTTCTTTCACGGCCTGGCAGCGGACCAGCTCGACGCGCAAGAGTTGGCGCAACGGGACCCGCAGTACCCTGTTGTCATCACGGTCAAAGCGGTGAAGGATCGGAATGATGCCGGCGGCGCATAGGGTCAACCCGG
>QEUW01000073.1 GCA_003577005.1 Chloroflexota bacterium
CGCCAGTTCAGCCGATCGATCCACACCAGCCGCGCTGGAGACGAAACTGCTCGAAGCTGAGTGTTGCTTGACAAACCCCATCACTTGCCCTAATATGACGGCACACGACTGTCGTTTGCCGACATAAACAAGGTATCATACCATGACGCACGACTTCCCCCCACTTCGGGAGCCAACCTTTTTTATTCTGCTGAGCATTTCGACGGAGAAAAAGCACGGTTACGCGATTCTCCAGGATGTCGAGACGCTCAGCAGAGGCAAGATCAGGCTCAGCAACGGCACCCTCTACGGCGCGCTGACCCGCTTGCAGGATCAGGGTTTGATCGAACGCGTCGCCAGTGACGAAGCGCAAACCGGCGGCAAACCGCGCAAAGCCTACCGGCTGACGCAAGACGGGCTCGCCGTGCTGCGCGCTGAGGTCGCGCGGTTGAACGGGCTAGTGCAAATCGCCCGCCTGCATCTCCCCGAGGGCACCTGATGCGCGCATTTTACGTCTGCCTGAGCGCCTTCTATCGCTGGATATTGGGGCTGTATCCGCGTCGCTTCCGTAAAGCCTACGCCGACGAGATGCTGCTCGTCTTTCAGATGCAACTCGACAGCATGCCAACCCTGAACTTGTGGCGCTCGCTGCAGATCATGTGGCGCGAGCTGCGCCCCCTGCCCGTCCTGTTGATCATGGCTCACCTGCGCGAAAGGCATGTCTATATGGAATACGACGTAGAAATCCGCCAGGCCGAATCGGACCCGCAGCAGTTGGAGGAAATCTACCAGCTTGCGCGGCGGAGCGATCAGGCTGGGGCGTTCCGAAACGCGTTAATCGCCCGCTACGAAGCCGCACCGGATAATGTGCTGCTGGCGGCGTGGTACTATCGCCTGCAAAACGGCGCGGAAGATGCCCGAAAGCCCGCCCGTCAGACCAATTGGCTGATTGCCGTACCGCTGAGTATCGTCACGGGGTTGATCTTCTGGGCACTCAGCGATGTCGAGAACCTACAGGTGCTCGACCTGATTCCGCATCTCTTGCTGTGGTGGTCGCCGATCGCCGCCATGAGCGCCCTGATCTTCATGGCGGTCACCGCCGGGACGCAGTTGACCCGAGCCATTGCCCTGGGGGCGAGCGTGTTCGTGGCCACTGCGTACAGCATCCTGGTCGCACCCGCTTTCGGAGAGGCCTGGGCCCGCGAGCAATATCTGATCGTCGCTGCGATCCACATTCCGCTGTTATGTTGGGCGGCTCTAGGCGTGATGGCGTTCGGGCCACGGTCGAGCGCCGCCGATCGGTTTGCCTTCCTGATTAAATCTATCGAGGTGGCGATTGTCGCCGGACTTTATCTGCTGGCCGGGATGGCGTTTGGTGGGATCACCATCGGTATGTTCGCGGCGCTCTCGATCGAGCTGCCAGAGGCGCTGCTCCGCCTGATTGCGGCGGGCGGGTTTGGCCTGATTCCGGTGATGGCGGTCGCCACGGTCTACGATCCGACCGTTCCACCGTCGGCCCAGGACTTCGACCAGGGCCTGAGCCGGTTCATCGCCACCATGATGCGCCTGCTGCTGCCCCTGACGCTGATTGTGCTTGTCATCTACCTGCTCGTGATCCCATTCAACTTTATGGCGCCTTTTGAAAATCGCGACGTGCTGATGGTCTACAATGCGATGCTGTTCGCCATTGTAGGCCTGCTGGTCGGCGCGACTCCCATCAAAGGTGATGATCTGTCGCCGAAGCTGCAAAGGGTTATGCGGAACGGAATCATCGCAGTGGCAGGGCTGGCTGTCCTGGTCAGCATCTACGCCCTGGCAGCGGTCGTGCATCGCACGCTGGAGGGCGAATTGACGCTCAATCGCCTGACAGTCATCGGCTGGAACGCCATCAACATCGGCATCCTGATCACGTTGCTCGTCACCCAGCTTCGCACAGATCCTGACAAGTGGATCGGGGCGCTGCAGTCTGTGTTTAGCCAGGCAACGATCGCCTATCTCGCCTGGAGCGTCTTTTTGCTGGTTGCCCCGCCGATCCTGTTGTGAGGCCGTCCGATAGCCGGTGAGAGTGTTGTAGCGACCTGGCGGCGCGAGGCTGGTTCCCATCCTGTGCGCCGCCAGACGCTCGCAGAAACAAAGTGTAGTCTAAGCCTCCTCTCCTTCTACTGATCTATACCCTCTTGTTTGGCAAGAAGGTTTAGACTACAACTAAGACTCTGAGCTAAAACGCGGTCAGTGCGGGCGCGATCATTCTCGCCTCTCACATATTCTCCCCGTCGATTCTGTACCCAAATCAGTAGACAGTTTGGATCGGCCGATGGAGCATAATCGCGAGGTCGAAAGCCCTATTTAGGCGCACTCATTATTGAATTAACTTACAGATACAATTTCTTGCAACAAGATTTGTGGTATGGCATAATCCGTTTGAAAGCGTTTCAGAATCTATTTGAAGTCAAAAAAATCAGCAGGAAAGAATGCAACGCCATGCGCTAGGGTACATTATCAGCCTATGGGCCATCTTAACTCTCAATTTCCTCCTCCCCCGGTGGCTGCCCGGCGATCCTCTCGCTGCCCTGTTGGATCCCGAAAGTTCATATTACGTCTTTAACACCCAGGTGCGTGAGGCGCTGGAAGCCTACTACGGCCTGGATCAACCCCTCACGCAGCAATACACCGCCTACCTGACCGGCGCGTTCACCGGCGATCTCGGTCAATCCATCCGGCTGAACCAACCTGTCAGCGATCTTCTGCGGGAGCATCTCCCGTGGACATTGCTGCTGACGTTGACCGCCCTGAGCATCGCATCGTTGGTGGGGATAACAGGCGGGTCAGAAGCAGCCTGGCGGCGCGGTTCCCTGGTGGACAAAGCTCTGGTAACGGCCAGCATCATTGTCAGCAATGCCCCGGTCTTTTTCACCGGCATGATCCTGCTCATTATCTTCGGTGTGAAACTGGATTGGCTGCCGTTGGCAGGTGGACGCACGCCCTTTGCACGTTATGACACCACCTGGGGCGCGATTCAGGATTATGGCCAGCACCTGATTTTACCTGCCCTGACGCTGACCCTGGCGCTGGTTGGTAGCAAGTTTCTGTTGGTGCGCAATACCATGATCAGCGTCCTGGGCGAGGATTACATGTTCGTCGCGCGGGCCAAGGGCCTCACCGCCGGGCGGATTAAACACCGTCACGCGCTGCGCAATGCGATTCTGCCGTTCATTCACCATCTGGCGGCACACACCAGTTTTGCCCTGACCGGCGCGCTGTTCATCGAAACCCTGTTCAACTATCCCGGTGTAGGCCGCCTGATATTCGAATCGGTGGTAGCACGTGATTATCCGGTGATTCAGGGCGTATTTCTGGTCGTGTCGGTGATGGTCTTGAGTGCCAACCTGCTGGCGGACTGGCTGTCGCATCGCCTCGATCCGCGCCTCCGAGAGGCGTAAACACCATGCAGCGTATCCTTTCGCCCCAAATGGCGCTGACCGACTCACCCTATCGCCCCGCGCTATGGGCACGCCTGCGTACGGTCCTGGGAATTGAGGGGCTTGCCGGGTTGGCGTTGCTCACGTTGCTGATCACCGCCGCTGTATTGGCTCCATTTTTGGCTCCTTATGACCCGGATGAATTCACCGGCAGGCCGCTCGAACACCCTAGCGCTGCGCACCGCCTGGGAACCAACGACGTGGGGCAGGACATTCTGAGCGAACTCATCTACGGCGCGCGCGTGTCGATCACCGTCGCGGCAGGAGCAGCCACCGGCACCGTGATCCTGGCTGTCCTCATCGGTGGCACAGCGAGCTACGCAGGTGGGTGGATTGATATGCTGCTGATGCGACTGGTCGATTTGCTAATGGCCTTGCCTCGGCTGCCACTGCTTATCCTGATCAATGCTTTGCTTGGTGCGGGCTTGAGCCAGATGATCCTGACCATCGCGCTACTGTTCTGGCCGGGTACGGCGCGCATCATCCGCGCCCAGGTGATGAGTGTGCGCCAGCGTGGTTACGTCAGGATGGCGCGCAGCTTCGGCGGCAGCCCGGTCTACATCTTTGTACGGCATGTGCTGCCGCAAATCGCGCCGCTGATCGTATTCGGTCTTGTGACCGCCGCCGGGCGCGCCGTCGCCCTCGAAGCGGGCCTGGCTTTTCTGGGATTGGGCGATCCAACCGCCAAAAGCTGGGGCCTGATTATGCGGTACGCGCTGAACCTGCCCGGCCTGTTCCTGACCGAGCGCTGGCTGTGGTGGCTGCTGCCGCCCGGCATCTGCATCACGCTGCTGATTCTCGCCCTGACGTTTATTGGCATGGGCATGGAAAGCCATCTCGACACAAGGCTGCGCCAACGATGACACTGCTCGCTATACAGAATTTGCGAGTCACGTTCGGGCCAGTGCGCGCCCTGGACGGTGTTTCATTTGAACTCGGTGCAGGCGAAGCGCTCGCCATTGTGGGCGAAACCGGCTCTGGCAAAACGACGCTGGCGCGGGCGCTGCTGGGCCTCCACCCGGCAGGTAGCGTTAGAGGCAGTATTCGCTGGCAGGGGAAAGAACTAACCGGCCTGGATGAAACGGGCTGGCGCGCCCTGCGCTGGCGGCGGATCGCGCTGGCCGTACAAAATGCGGGCACCGCCTTTGATCCCGTTTACCGTATAGGTGAACAGATCGTGGAGCCGATCCGGGAGCATCTGCGACTTTCGAAACCGGACGCCTGGATACGCGCTACCGCGCTGGTGGAACAAGTCGGGCTGTCTGAACGTCATCTGCATGCCTATCCGCACCAGCTCAGCGGTGGGGAAAAACAGCGTCTGATGCTGGCAATGGCGCTGAGCTGTGATCCTGACCTGCTGATCATCGACGAGCCAACCAGCGGGCAGGATATGCTCTCGCGGGCGCACATCATCGCCCTGCTGCGCCGCATCCGCCAGGAAACGGGCACCAGTCTGCTGATCATCTCGCACGACCTGGCGGCAGTGGCCCAACTGGTGGATCGGGTAGCCGTGCTTTATGCGGGCAAGCTGGCCGAACTGGGCACAGCGCGGGACGTGCTCACTATGCCGCGCCATCCGTACTCGTGGGGTCTGCTCAACGCCTACCCGAATATGACCACCGCGCGCGACTTGAGCGGTATTCGCGGCCAGATGCCGGACCCGGCCCACCCTCCGACCGGCTGCCGCTTTCGCCCGCGCTGCACACAGGCGGTCGATCAGTGTTACACCAGCGATCCGCCGCTGGAAAACCACCATGGACGGCTGGTCGCCTGTCACCTGGGTGGCGTGCAAACGCTGCTCAAGGCGGACAATCTGCGCAAAACTTTCTCGACCAACGGGCACCACGGCCCAGTGGAACTGATCCACGCCGTACACAGCGTATCGCTAGAGATATTGGAGGGTGAAGTAGTCGGGGTGGTCGGTGAAACCGGCAGCGGCAAGACCACGCTGGGCAAGCTGCTGGCGGGGCTGCTCGATCCCGACGCCGGAGTTATCCAGCTTGAGGGGCACCCTCTCAATGGTCCAACGACGAAGGAGCAGCGCCGCCGCATCCAGATCATCCCGCAGGACCCGTTCGACAGTGTCAACCCGCAGTTCTCCGTGCGACAGATCGTGCGTGAGCCACTCGACGTGCAGGGTATTGGCACACGGGCTGAACGTGATGCGGAAGTCCAGCGCGCATTGACCGCTGTGAGCCTGTCCACCAGCGAGGATTTCCTGGCACGCCGCCCGCACGAACTCAGCGGCGGCCAGCTTCAGCGGGTGGTGATCGCCCGTGCACTGGTGCTGCACCCCAAGCTGATCATCGCGGATGAACCCGTTTCGATGTTGGATGCCAGCGAGCAGGCCAAGCTAATCATACTGCTCAAGGCGATCCAAAACGAACGCGGGATGGGCCTGCTGTTCATCTCGCACGATCTGGCGCTGGTGCGCAAAGTGGCCGACCGTATCCTGGTGATGCGCGAAGGCCAAATCGTCGAGGCAGGACCAACCAGCCAGATCATCACCCATCCCCAACACGACTATACTCGCGCGCTGCTGGGCGCAGCTCCAGCCTTCGATTGGTTTGGGAGCGACCCCTAGTGCCTGTATCTGGTTGATTGTCTTTCGTGTATCTTTGAGGAGTTTGTGCATGTTCAAATCACTGTTTTTCCGTGTCGTTTTGGCAGTCGTGTTGTTGGCCGGACTCGCCCCCTTCAGCACCGCCCAGCACATCGCTGCAACCCCATCCATCGAACACGTCGAGGTGCTGCGGTTGCCCAGTGGCGGCTACTGGGGGCACCCGTCACCGTTTGGTTTCAATCGTGGGCCGGGTTACATGCGGGCCTCGTTGGTCTTTGACACGCTCGTCTGGCGTGACGCCAGCGGCGAGACGATCCCCTGGCTGGCGACAGACTGGAGGCTGGCCGACGACGGTATAACCTGGACTTTCACGCTGCGCGAGGGTGTCCAATGGCAGGATGGTGAACCGTTCACCGCCGATGACGTGGTGTTTTCGATCGAGTATTACCTGGACAATCCCGGCACAGCTTGGTTCATGTCGCAGGTAGACCAGATCGCGTCGGCGACAAAAGTGAGTGATACCCAGGTGGCGCTGACTCTCAAGCAGCCGTTTGCACCCTTCATCCAAACTACTGCCGAATCGCTGCTGATCTTCCCGCAGCATATCTGGGAAAACGTGGACGATCCCAAGACTTACACGAAACCCGATGCTTTTATCGGCACCGGTGCGTACCGTATGATCGAATACAGTGAAGCCGAAGGCACCTATCTTTTTGAAGCCAATCCGGACTTTTTCCTGGGCGAGCCATATGTGCAGCGCATCGAGTTCGTACCCACCAGCGACAACTTTCTGGCGTTGATCAATGGCGATATTGCCGCGTTCGATAAGTTTGGCGGGGTAACGGATGAAATGCTCGAACCGTTCCAGAGTGATCCGTTCGAGGTCCGTACCGCGCCCGGCGAATGGGGCATGTTCTTGTTCTTCAATCTAGAACAAGACACGCCGCTGCAAGATGTGCGCGTCCGGCAGGCACTTGCGCACGCCGTAGACCGGCAAGCCATGCTGGAGCGGATTCTGTACGGGTTCGGTGATGTGGGCAGTATGGGCTTTTTGCCCCCAGCCAACCCGTTCTACAACCCAGACCTGATCGACTACGTCTATGACCCGGCTCAGGCGCAAGCGCTGCTGGCGGAAGCCGGTTATAATGGCACGCCCATCAAGCTCTTCTACGCCGCTGGTGACACCGAAACCGCTCGGGTAATCGAGATCATCACCAACGGGTTGGAGGCTATCGGGCTGGAGATCGAGCGGGTGTCGCTGGACCAGACGTCGTTGGATGCGGCAGCAGTCGAGGGCAGCTACGAGATTGGCGTGTTTGGTTTCGGCGGTCTGGGGGGTGATCCGGATCAACTGCGGCGTAGTTTCGCCAGCCAGAGCCAGACACGCGGTTTCTCGCGAGCGTTGGGCTATAACAACCCCGACTTTGATGCGCTGGCAGGCGCCCAGTTAAGTTTGACCGACCCGACAGCCCGCCGGGACGCGATCTTCGAAATGCAGTCTATTCTGGCCGAAGACCTGCCGGTGCTGCCGCTGTATTACACAGCGCGCGTAGTGGTCTTCAACGCGGACGTGTTCGACAACTGGTACTATACCCCCGGCGGTTGGGGCGGTGGTATCCCCATGCCCTACAACAAACATCAGTTTATCGTGGGCCTGCCCACCGGGCTGGAAATCCGCGAGTAGCACCCGATTGTAAACCAGTGCAGCGCCCGCCTACCCAGGGTGGGCGGGCGCTACTATCGAAAGACCAAAGTTGATGGCAAGTGCTATCCGCGATTATTTTGAGAGCCGCGCGCCAACCTGGAACAGCATGATGCCGGACCATCTCGACGAAACACTGCGCCGGATGGTGGCCCCTTTTGCTGACTCTTTTAGAGCAGCGCGGGCGGTGCTGGAAATTGGCACAGGAACGGGTGCGCTCATCCCGCACCTGATGGCCTGTGCGCCGGATATGCGGCTGGTGTCCATTGACCTCGCGCATGGCATGTTAGTGCAAGCGCACGCACGCTGCCCATATGCGTGTTTGGTGGAAGCTGATGCGCACCACCTGCCGTTTGCAGCGGGACAACAAGCCTGGTTTGATGTCGTGGTATGCCACAACAGCTTCCCACACTTCGCCGACAGAGTGCGGGCGTTGGGAGAAATCCGGCGAGTACTGCGCCCCGGTGGACAGCTTCTCATTCTACATAACAATCCGCGTGAACGGGTGAATGCCATTCATACTAACGCGGATGGTCCCATCGCGCTTGATCTGCTGCCGCTCGGCGAAGACCTGCGCCAGATGTTGGTTCAAGCAGGGTACCTCAACGTCTGGGTGGATGATACCGACGAACACTATCTGGCACGGGCCTGGTGTCCGTAGCTTACCAAGTCTCGCCCCGTCTCCGAAATGCGTAAAAGGTCGATACCATGCATACCAAACAAGAAATCGTGAAGTATCTCAAACAAACAGGCGAACGGATCACAATGCCCCGTCTGGCGGTGATTCAGGCGCTTTGCGAGTTAGGTGGGCACCAGACAACGCAGAGTATTGAGCACTATCTTGATGCTCAGGATATTGCCGTGCCCGAACCAACCATTTACCGCATACTTCAGTGGCTCAAAGATCTGGCGCTCGTCTCTCAAACCGATCTGGGCCAATCCGGGACCGTCTACGAATTGCTGTCCACCCCACCCCATCATCACCTGGTTTGCCTGGCCTGTGGGCATATCCAAAATCTGGATGATGCGGCGATGGCTCCGCTGCGTGTGCATTTGCGGGATACATATGGTTTTGAACCGCGCATCGATCACATGGCGATTTTTGGGCTTTGCCAGGCGTGTCAGGAACACGCGGTTGAACGGGATCACGCTCACGAAATACCCGATTGAATCGTGCCCGCCGTGCACTCCCAATTTCACTTCTAATCGCATCACATGACATTCGTTGTTGCAAGAAATTACATCTATTATTTTCTTTAGCTCAACCGGACCGGTATAATCCTCGCAGGATAACACGCCGCTGCTACCATCGCCGCTCACCCACACCCCAAAAGGAGTTATTGCATATCTTATGGGAGGTGTGCTCAACTGCCTGCGCCAAAGCAGTTCGCACGCCTGAGAGGAAAACTGCAAGTCAATGAAATGTAGATTAAGGGCTGTCGCCCGCTGTATGTGCCAACGCGGGCGCGGCCAGGGTATTAAACGTCCGCCCCCTTCCTTGTCAGGTTGGATTTATCCTACCGATGGAGATTTACTTGTAAATCACCGACAAGGAAAGGAAATAACAGAATGTTGTCCACACATATCCTCAAGAACCAGGCTCCAACTGTCGTGATTCTGTTGGTGATCCTGTCGGTTATGGTATGGTATTTTGCCTGGAGCGACATAACTGCCCCCAAAGATACCCCTGAATTGACCTTTAGCCTTGGGCTTGCCCTACTGGTCGTAGGTTTTCTCGCCGGGCTGTTAGGCGGATTGATCGGGACCGGAGGATGCAGCGTAATGCTTCCGGTGCTTCATTTCTGGATGGGGTATCCCGCGTCCATTGCCGTGGGTACCACCCTGTTCGCGGTCATCTTTACCGCCACTTCGGGTGGCTACGGACACCTGGTTAGGGGAAACCTGGACAAAAGAGCTGTGGCCTATTTAGGGGGGGCGGGCATTTTGGGAGTGATCCTGGGATCATGGATATTCACGTTTCTAGCCGATCAGTCCAAACTGCTGGGTTTGATCCTGGGGTTGATTTTCCTCTGGCCCGCCATGCGCATGATCTGGGAAGGAATAACGCAAGCCAAACTCCCCCAGCGCGAAGGTAACACCATCTCAGGCCCTGCTTGGGGCTTCTCCCTCTTCGGTTTTACAGTAGGATTGGCAACCGGTGTTGCCGGTTTGGGTGGCGGTTATGCGCTGGTTCCGGGGCTGATTTACCTTTTTGGTGCGCCCGTCTACATTACGATGGGAAGCTCGCTGGCTACCATGCTCCCACTAGCAGTCGTGGGAGGAGGTATAAAACTCTACCAGGGTTATGTCGATCTGGGCGCAGGTCTGCTGCTTGCCGGGGGCACCATCGTAGGGGCGCAGATCGGCGCGGCTGTCATCAAACGGTTCAAACCGACTACCTTGAAACTGCTGTTCGGAGTTTATTTCCTGTACGTGGCTGTGAAGTTTATCGCAGCCTTTGTGGGGATTAAGGTTTGGTAAAAGACGAAATCTCCTGAGTTGCACAGCAGGCGTGTTGGTCCATGTAGGAGTTTCACGCCTGCTCCTTGCAGTCATTATCGTCGATTTAAAAGAATAGCGCGAAGAGTGTACTTCAATCGGGATCTTGGACAGATTCAAGCCGGATCTAAGAGGGAATCCGGCGCGGACAGGCAAACCGCTTCAAACTCAGCGAGGGTGAATAACCAAGCGCGGATACTTCCCTGTCTGCTGCCGGCTCGAAAAGTGAGCTGAGAACTAGGCGGCCATGATTTACCTGAGCGGCCATCGTTCTCTGGCCCCAGTTTGCATACACACCCTAATCTGGAGCCACCACTTGAACCGCCCATTCCTGAAGCAAGGTTATGTCTTACGACGCGGCAAAGGGACGATAAAACTGAGGAATGCCACTACACCGGCCAGAACAACGCCTAGCCAGAGAACGGCATTATAGCTGCCGAGGGTATCGTAGGCAAACCCGAACGCGACAGGTCCGATCGAAGTGCCGATCACCAGCCCGGTTGCAACAAAACCACGGATGGTCGCTTGATGCTTGCGCCCATACAGCGTCACCCACACTGTCCCGTCAAAGACAGCGCCGATACCCATGAAGAAACCATACGCCATCGCATAGGCGATCAGCAGCAGCTCAGGCGCCATAAGCGTAGCCAATCCGGTGGCGAACATGAGTCCGGTTAGCTGCATGACCATAACAAGATTCGGTCGCAAACGATCAATCAGCCAGCCTGTCAGCAACGTAGAGCCCGCCGTGACGAGAGCCGCATAACCGAAGGTCTCAGCAGCCGCCAGAGGGCTGTGTCCCAGATGCTCAAACAGAGATATCTGATGGAAAACGAGGCCGGTGCCCCACGCCGAACTCAAGGCACGTCCTGCAATAAACACCCAGAAAATCGGAGTTCTCATAGCGGCTGACAATGTCCAGCTTGCGTCAAGATCAAGCCGCCCGGCTTTCGAGTCACTGCTTTTGCCGTCGGGCCGCAGACCGAAGTCTTCTGGCCGGTTACGCATCAGCAGCCAGGTGAGCGGCATGACAACGAGGCCGATCACAAGACCTAGCAAAAGCCAGGCCTGACGCCAGCCGTGCGTTTCAATGTAATTCTGCAGCCAGGGAAGATAGGCCCGCTGGAACAAGGCAAAGCTTACGAGCGACAGCCCCATCACAAACCCGCGACGCGCTTGAAACCACTGCGCGATCGCCGTCGAGCTGTTCAATCCCAGCGCGCCCTGTCCCAAACCACGGATCGCGATGAAACTGATCAGGATGGAGATCGGCCCCGCGAGCAGCGAGCAGGCCATCAGAGACACCGCAAACAGGGCGGCGATTACCGTCCCTGCGCGTCTATTCCCACGCCGGTCGATCTGCCGCCCCACCCAGGTGAGCGTCAGCGCCGCCAGAAATGTACCCACGCCATACAGGCCCGAGATGGTTGTCCGGCTGAGGCCAAAATCGGCGATGTAATGGTCTATAAACAACGATACCGAGAAACTCTGTCCTGGGGAAGTTGCAGACATTCCGAGGGTAGCGACTGCCCAGATAACCCACCCGTAGAACAGAGGAGACCTCTCGACAAGCCGGCTCTTCTGAACCGATTTGGTCTGTGTCATGGATTCCACGCTTCGTTATCGCCGCTGGCCGATGCCGGGCCGCGAGAAAGTGCGGAGGCGACCTCCCTGCTCAAAGCCTGACGATTGTACCAGATGCGACTCGTGCCAATGAGCTTCTCTGCAAGGGGCCGAATCCGCCCGATCACAAGCTGCCGGACAACTACGCGCGGCCTGGTTCAGAGTGTGCGCGCACCGCGTCGCACTTTTGTCGCTCGATGTTATTTATACTCTTGATGCACCGCTGAGCACATCCGTATTCGCTGTGTGAGGCGCTTGTTGTCGAGGAAGCAGGTTGAAGCTCTACCGTCCGCGCTGGCGGCTATTCGATTGTTGGAAACGCTTCACGCCAATCCTACGGCTGCCGCCATTGCCCCCACGTATCAGAGCACCTGACCGTCAAGAGCGCCGAAATGGTGGGCGACAACTCGATCTGGAGAATCGGAGTCAAACGTTAACAGTTGCCGCAATGCTCCCCTTCACACCGGCTGCATAGCAGCCACGGCATGGTGTAGAGGCGCCAGCGTACGATAGAGATCGCGGTAGACCGTTTCGTAGCTTCGCCGGTAGAATTGCCCAGACCGATCGTCAGCCGTGATGTTTCGATAAGAGACTTGCATAGCGTCTACGGCTGCATCCATATTCGGGAAAACCTCGGTACCGACCGCAGCCAAAATGGCGGCACCGAGCGTGGTCGCTTCCTCGACATCGGATATCTCAATCGGACGTCCATGCAGAGCCGCTTTGACCTGCATCTGAAGTGCGTTTCGCGTTCCGCCCCCAATCGCGCGCAGTCGCTCGGCGCGGAAGCCTAGAAGTTGTTCGAGTCCGTCAATGGAGAATTGCGCTTCATACGCCAGTCCCTCAATTACTGCCCGGATCAGGTGGCTTGGGGAGGTGTTTGCGTCCAGGCCGATAAACGCCGCCCTGGAAGACGCATCGTTGATCGGCGGTGTCGCCAAGCGGAGATGCGGCAGGAAGAACACACCACCGCTTCCCGGAGGCGCGACGTTCGCGAGATCCACCAGATCGGCATACGGGCTATTCGACCCCGCAAGAAGCGTTTTGACCCATTCGACCGCGGCTCCGGCGGTATACAGCCCCCCGCTGCAGTACACTTTGTCCGGATCGGCGTGAATCCCCTGTTGATAGCCCGACCGCGCCATTTCGGAGGTTAGCACCGGCTCCAACAAAACCGTAAGGATGGATTCCGTCGTCCCCATCGAGTCGAGAATGTCGCCGGGTTGGCGTATACCGAGCGCGAGGGCGCCGCATGGGTGATCCATCGCGCCCGCCATCACCGCCGTGCCAACTGGCAGACCGGTGCGCTCGGAGGCGGCTTGATGAACCTGGCCGATCCTCTCACCGCTAGGGACCAGGTCGCCAAGTATGGCTGGCGCAATGTCGCACGCAGACAGGAGCTCAGATGACCACTGCCTCGCCCGAAGATCCAGGGCCATCGTGCGCGAAGCGAGCGAGAGATTCGTAGCCGGCACGCCGCACAAGCGGAACGCAATATAGTCAGCGATATTCAACCAGTGCGCGATCCGACCATAAACCTCTGGCTCGTGCTCTTTGATCCACATGAGCTTATTGATACCAAAGATCGGCAGGATCGGCAGCCCGGTGATGCTGTAGACGACCTCGGCGCCGAGATGCTGCTCCCACCAGGCGGCCTGTGGGGCTGTCCGGGGATCATGCCACGCTATCGCCGGACGAAGCGAGTGCCCCTTCGCATCAACCGGAACAGCCGTCTCCGCCATACTTGAGACAGCTATCCCGGTAATCGCGCGCGATTCGATTCGGGCAACGACTGAGCGCACCGTGTCGGCAGCGCTGTCGAACAACGCCTGAGGCTCGTATTCAGTCCATTCAGGTTGTGGATGGGAGGTTTCTAGCGCTCGCGAAACGACGGCCAGCGTACGGCCGCCGGCATCGTATGCGGCGGCTTTGACATTGGTGGTGCCGACATCGACTCCGATCAGGATGGGGCTATCGGACACGCGTCGCGTCCTCAACCTCGGCCAGCGCTTCGTCGACCGGGATATCTTCGTGAATGATCCGCGAGATGGCGCGGGTCATGCCAGGAGGGTCAGGATGCTGCCAGATGTTCCTGCCTATCACCGCCCCGCTCGCGCCAGCCGCCATCGCATCTTTGATAGATTGCAGAACCGAACGCACGGAATCCGAGCGGATGCCCCCCGCGATCATCATGGGGATCGGGTTGTTTTCGACCACCGTGCGATAGCTTTCGATGGAACCAGTGTAGTAATTCTTGATCACATCCGCACCATGCTCGAACGCCAGGCGCGCGGCGCTCGCCATTGCGAAGGCGTCCAGCGGATCCGGGATGCGCGCAGACTTGACGGGGAGAGCTTCGGACATTACGACCAGGTCTGTATTCAGAGCAGCGGCTGAGACCTTCGCCGTGATCTCAAGCGTTTCAAGCTCGGCCTCATTGCCGATGAACGTCATCACGATGACGCCGCTGGCGCCCAGGCTCTGTGCGTCCTCAATGCTGTACATCAGTCGCCAGTCGGAATAGTCCAGCCAGTCGTGTTGAAACAGGCTGATACCCCCATCAACACGCATGATCGTCGGGATGCGGCCTGTCAGGACGGGCGCATAATGCTTCAGAATCCCGAAGGTCGTCATCAGAGCGTCCGCCCCGGCATCAAGCACCTGGTCGAAAATCTTGTCAGGTCGCTCAATCCCCTGCAACACGCCTTCGGTACGTCCATGATCCATCGCGATAACCAGCGCTTTCCCATCGCGTCCGGTGATGTTAAGGAGTTTGTTGTTGAACAGCATCGATTTCCTTTCTACTTCTCTACTTGAGCGCTCCCTGCGTAATGCCGCTGACGATATTGCGTTCAAAACGCAGGTAAAGCAGAAGAATCGGCAAAATGGTGACAATGGTGAAAGCGTTCAGCAGCGGCCAATCCTGAATACCAATGGCGTCGCGGAGCAGAAACAGCTGATATGGGAGCGTCCGGATCTCGGAAGATGTCGTCAGCGCCAGCACGAAGGGAAACTCGTTCCACGCTTCGCGCAGTGAAAACACCGCGACTGTAACCAAACCCGGAACAGCGATCGGAAGCACAATATGGCGAATACGCTGCCACATCGACGCGCCATCGGTCGCAGCCGCTTCTTCCAGCTCTTTCGGTACGGCGGCAAAAAACCCCGTCAGAATCCAGGTTGCAAACGGAATCGCCGTCGCCGTATACGCGATAATCAACGCGATGTACGTATCGAGCAGCCCCGCTTGTTCTACCATGCGATACAGCGGAACGATCAGACTGGCGCGCGGCAGAATACGCGGGATCAGGATCGCGACCAGCAATACATTGCGCAGCCGAAAGTTGTATCGGGCAAAGGAATATGCCGCCAAGCTGCTGACGGCCACCGCCAGAACGGTGGAAGTGAGCGAAAGAAACAGGCTGTTAAACAGGTAACGCGAGAAATTGGGGTAGGTGAAGACGCGAACGTAGTTGTCCAGCGTTGGATGCTCAGGAATCAGGCGAGGGCTCGCATAGACGTCAATCGCTCCTTTGAAAGATGCCGAGATCGACCAGATGATCGGCAAGAGCGACCACACTGTAAACACAAGCAGCGGAATCCAGTAGAAGTTGCGCCGGAGAAAGCGGCTAAAGTACTGGAGATCAAGACTGGATTGTGCTGACCTGGCTGCGCTCGAGACACCCATGACTAGCGCTCACGGAAGATGCGAAGATATACAACACTGAACGTCAAGTTGATGACCAGCAGAACCATCATCACCGCCGAGGCACCGGAATAGTCCAGGCTCCTGAAAGCAAGCTGGTACATGTAGACAGCGAGCACCTCCGTTGCACGGCCAGGCCCCCCACCGGTCAAGGGCAGAATAATGTCGAACATATTGAAACTGGCGAAGCTCAGCCACATCATGCTAAGGGCGATCATCGGCATGATCGCGGGCAGCGTGATGTGAATAAACTGCTGGTGCCACCGCGCCCCGTCAATGGAAGCGGCTTCGTAGAGTTCGTTGTCGATCGTTTGCAGGCCCGCCAACAGAATCAGGGTGGCAAACGGCGAGATAAACCATACATTCGCCAGGATTACGACGATCAGAGCGTTGGTAGGATCACCCAACCATGATACCGTTCCGAATCCAAGAGCCGTCGTAATGTGGTTGATCAGGCTATTGGAGCCGACAAACAGAAAACGCCACATCACAGCCGTAGCGATGCCTGACACCAGATACGGAATCAATGCGATTCCTCGAAAGAGGCCACGCGCTACCCTCACCTGCGATAGCACAAGGGCAAATCCCAGTGATAGGAAAAACCCGATTGCAATTGTGCCAAACACGAAGATGAAAGAGCGGGTCAATGAGTTGATGAACTTGTCGTCTTGAAACAGGTCAAGATAGTTGTCGAAGCCGACAAAGGGTTGTTCGATCGACCAGACTTCGACCTTATATAGAGAAGTTACGAAACCGCTGACCACGGCATACCCTAAAACGCCACCCACAAAAAGGATTGCCGGCGCGGTCAGCAGGTAGGGAAGTACCGGATTAGCCCAGACACCCTGCGATCTTCGAGCGCGAGGGGTCGATGCGGTTCGTGAGGCCATCGCGATTCCAGCGCTTGTTTGCGGAACGAAGGTAGCGAGCCTGTGTGGCTCGCTACCTTCGTTCTTCGTCCCGGATTATTCTTCTACAAGGTCATCGATCTCGGCCTGATACCGTGCTGCCAGCTCGGCAGGATCGGCGCCAGGATTCTGGAGCGCATCTTGCATGGCATCCAAAAGGATCTGGTAAATCTGCGGTTGGCGCGGATGGCTCGGCAGCGGCACAAGCTCGGCAAACGCCTGCTCAAAGTCAGGCGCCCACGGCTTGGCTGCGACGTAGCTCTCGCTATTCAACACGGGTAGCACGGTCGTTGGTTGATAACGTTGGGCCACTTCGCCGACAATCTCGGGCTGGGCCAGGTAGCGCAGCACGAGAGATGCCTCATAGGGGTGCTCGGTCGTTGCGCTGATGAGGTACGGCCACCCAAGCGTCATGGTGCGGTTCTCATCTTCCCCTCCGGGGCGCGCCGGTAGAGGCCCGCCAGCCCATTCGGTGCCGTATTCAAGCGACTCATTGACTGTCGGGTAGATGTTGTCGCCGATCAGCGCTTGCGCCGCGGTGCCGTTGATGAACGCTGCACGCATCGCGCCGGAATCCCACGCCAGCGTATCGGGATCAGCAATGTTGTCGCGCATAAGCGTCTGGTAGAAGCTCAAAAGGTATTCACCAGCCTCGGAATCGAGTTGAGGCACACCATTTTCCCACTGCCCGCCCATCGCCATAAACAGTGACAACATCCAGACAGGGTCGTGCGCCCGGCTGCCGATGATAGAGAACCCGATTCGATCGTCGGTGCGGAGCTGGCGCCCTGCTTCGAGCACCTCGTCCCAAGTTTGCGGGACTTCGATGCCAGCCTCTTCAAACCAGTCGAGACGATAGGTGTACCAGAAGGGGCCAATATGCAGGGCAACGCCGTACGGGGTCCCTTCCCACGTCGCCATCGAGAACGCCGCTGGCGCGAGATTATTGTAGGTTTCAGGGTCTTCTTCTTCCCACTGCGCCAGCAAATCGCTCACGTCCATAACGGCACCCTGGACGGCGAGAGGTGGCAGGCCATCGGCGGGCACTTGCACCAGATCGGGCGCCTGCCCGGCCTGGACGGCGCGCAGGAAGTCCGCCACGGATTGCTCCAGCGGAATAACATCCGTGGTGACACGGATATTCGGGTACATCTCATGGAACGCTTCAAATTGATCGCCGGGAATGAAGTTTTCGCGCCCAAACCACATCGTCAGTTCGATGATGTCGTCTTGCGCAACCGTGACAGCCGCCGGAATGCCAGACAGAGCAACTGCAAGTAATACGAAGACAAAGGCTGTGAGTGGGTGGCGGGACAATTGCATTGTGACGCTCCTTCTCTAATCGCTTCACAAGTTACTGCATCGTTCGATAGGTGTACGCTCGATCTCCTCCTTTCATCATCCTGGATTCCCGCCGGCGAATGCTTCTTGAGGTGAGGCGGAAATAACACGCATCTAGTCCGGCGCGTTCACATCGTCCGCCGTTGTCAACGCGTAGTGCGCCGCTCGTACCGCAAGGCCATATAGAATATTGAGGTGAGCGACTTTGGACATTGTCTTCACACCGACGACCTCTGAGCCGCGCGCAGCCGAAATAAGCGAATAGGAACAAATCGAAGTCAGCGCCGAGCCTCGCATATTAGTGAGGCCAATGGTCGTCGCACCACGGTCCCGCGCCGTCTTGGCAGCATCCAGAATCGCTTCAGTCGATCCGGAATGGCTAATTGCCACCACAACATCTCGCGCGTTCACCAACGCCACAGCTCTTGTCAGAAGTTGAGGTTCGTCATATGCCTGGCTGGTTAGACCAACATCGAGGAGCCGATGTTCGAATTCGCGAGCGAGAGGCGCGGAGCCTCCAAGCCCAAGAATGACTCGCTGCCGCGCCTGCGCAAGCGCCTCCGCCGCCTGTTCGAAAGCGGCAAAGTCAAACACTGCGAGCGTATCCTTGAGCGAGCGAATAGATGTGTTGAATATTTTCCGAATAAGCGCTTCGCTACCATCCTCAACAGAAAGTTCCTCGTACTCCTCGACCGCCTCCATCTCCTGATAGCGCAGGAAAATACTTCGCAACTCTCTGAAACCGCTGAGGCCGAGCTGCTGAGCAAATTTGACAACCGCGGCCTCCGATACCTGAGCTGCCTCAGCAATATGCGCCATTCGCACCATAGATGGATCGGCTCTTTGCAGTTTAAGTAGAACATCCGCGATAGCCCTGTTGGCCGGAGACAGCGATGAAAGAAGGCCCTCGATCGTCACGATCAGGGCGCGAGGATTTGTCGCGAAGACGTTACTATTTCTGGACCCAGATAAATTTGTCACGGCAAATGCTGCCTTCATCCATTTAAAAAAGATTACTGGAACATTCCCACCGTGTCAAGTTTTTCCGATGATTACTTCGGTTGAATCGTATATTTACCCACAAATTGCCAACTCGCTCACTAGAAACTTTACAATAAAGACATTTCATGATGATGTTTGATAGAGAAGCGTGACAGACGCCAAAGAGATCGGCAACCCCGTTTGTATCTGAGAAGCAGTTAAATAGGGTTGCATCCATGTGAAACCGGAAACGTTCAAAAAACGGCATCGCGAGGGATTCGGTTGTGCGGCGGCGCAAGCCAAAGGGCATACCGCGTGAACCACGGATTTCGCCCGAAGCGATCGTCTTGGTCCACGGGATGGCTGTCGAGAACCGAACGGGAGGTACCAGGCGGATTCAGGATAAACCGGGCAAACCCGGGTGACCTTCTCGAAGAACTATGCCGGCGAGATCTGGGCGTATGATTTCGTGCAGACTTATGACCTGTTCTTCCGTACGATTTTTGTCTTCCTCATCATTGAGTTGGCATCGCGGCAGGTGGTCCTCGTTAGCGTCACACGGTCACCCAATGGTGCCTGGGTCGCCCAGCAGTGGCGGCGCCATGTAACCCTGTTTGGGGAAGGTTCTCAGTTTTTGATCCGTGACAACGACGACAAGTTTGGTCCACATTTCTCGCTTGTTACCGGCCACGTGGATATACAACTACCGCCACTGACAGAGTTTCAACAATTCAGCAACGACACTGCCCTGACCACACTCTGGCAGCTTCACAAGTCGAAAAAGGGATTTAGCACGACTTGATAGTAAATCAGATAACCACCCGCCAAAATCAACGCCAGCGCACTGACGGTTTTGACGTAGGGCATCAATCGCCCCACATAGCGTGTGACGGTGCTCTGGAACAGCGCCGTTGTCAGGGCCAGGGTGGTAATAACTGTTCCCATTCCCAAACTATAAGCCAGGAACAACGCGCTGGCTGACAGCCAGTCGTTTGAGGACAGCGACGTGGCAAACACCGAGAGGAACACAGGCAAGGTGCAGCTCAACGAAACCGCCGCATACGCCACGCCGTACAGGAACATGCCTCGTGGACCCTGGGTTCTATACTCCCATTCCGGGATTGGAATAGGCACCGCTACGTTTCGCCCTAGAAGATATAATATGCCCAAGACTACAAGCAATCCGCCCACCCAAACGCCGATCCACGGGGTGGCTTGCACGAGCGCGTGACCACCTGCCGATAGGATCGCCCCGGCGATCACAAACACGACCAGGAAACCTGCGGTTACTACCAGCCCTAACCACACAGCGCGCCATAACCGCTCATTAAGGTTAGCCTCTTCGCGATCATCCCCACTGCTGAGATAGTAGGTGATGAACGTGGGGAGCATAGCAAATCCACATGGATTGACACTCGCCAGCACCCCTGCCGAAAACGCAAAAACGATAGCCGCGCCGCTCATGCGCCAATCACCTTCTCGATTTCACGCCGGAGCACATCATAGGAAGTTGAGCGGATGTCACGGTAAACTTCATGCCCTTCGGCGTCAACGATGATGGTGGTATCCAATGCCTGCACGTTGAAACGTCGCATGAACTGCACCTCCGGATCGAAGGCCCACGTCAGCCGGTTTTCACCCACAGCGTCAATGAAGGTTTGCAAATGCTCCGGGGAAACATCATCCAGATCAATGACGACAACTTTCAAGCCTGCGGCTTCATATTCCTCGTACAACCGCGCCAGCGCTTGCGCTTCGGGCACGCAGGTCGTACACCAATACGACATGGCAAACAGAATCGTGACTTCTCCGCGATCCCTTAGCAGATTGATCTGCCCACCATCCAGCGTCGGCAGCGTAACTTCGGGAATGACAGGTCCTACCGCTTCTTGCTCCGCTCCGCTGATGCTGGATGCCGAGGGAACAACGCCGTTCGCACTGAACACTCGATAGATAAGGCCCGCGCCTAGCAGCATCGCGCCAAGTAAAATCGCCGTGCCCCACTTCGCGCGTTTCATCGTCTTGTCACTCCTAAACCATATAGCTGATGTCGGCAGCCTCTGCTGGGTGGACAAAGACCGTTTTCTTGATGTCCGTAGCAGTCAAGCCATTGCGGATAGCCAGAGCGAAGAGGTTGATTACTTCCCCGGCATGAGCACCCAGTAAGTGAGCCCCCAGAATACGCCCGGTTTTCTCCTCAATGAGCACTTTGAAACCGGTATGTTTCTCGTTGGTTCTTCGCGCGGAGTACCAACCCGAAGTATCCTGATGGTTTACAGCAAACTCCAGGCCTTGCGCACGCGCTTCATCTTCCCCAAGCCCCGCCTTTGCCAGCGCCGGGATGGTAAACACGACACTCGGCACCCCGGTGTAATCCGGTACACGATGATTTCCCTTCAGAAGATTGCTTGCCACCACGTGCCCTTCGGTTACCGCCACAGGTGTAAGCGGCATTCCGTTGATCACGGTAGCATCGCCAGCCGCATACACGGCAGGATTGGATATGCTTTGAAGATACTCGTTGACCACGATACCACGTTCGCCATATTCAACCCCTGCGCTATCCAGGCCCAATCCCTCGATGGCAGGCACACGGCCCGCACCGTGTACAACCATATCCGCCTCATAGCGCTCGCCATCATGGGCCGTGTGAACAATCAACCCCGCATCAGTTCGTTCAATCGCTGTGACTTCAGTTTGAAGTCGGATGTCAATGCCAATGTCTCGTGAGGCGGCCACTAATTGCTCGACCAGATCGGCATCAAAACCTTCCAGGGGCCGTTCGCCGCGGTGCAAGATGGTTACAACAGCCCCTGCCCGCGCTGCAATATGGGCAAACTCAAACGAGATGTAACCACCGCCAACAAAAACGATCCGCTCTGGTAATGCCGCAAGCTCTAAAAACTCGGTGCTGGTGGTCACCAGTTCGGCACCGGGAATGCCGAGAGCGCGCGGCACTGCACCCGTCGCAACGACAATGTGTTTACCCATCAATTCCTCGTCGCCAACCCGGAGTGTGGTTTGGCCGCTAAAGCGGGCGTGACCGTGATAAGTCGCTACGCCCATTTTTTGCAGGGATTTTTCAACATTTGCCGGGGCCGGATCGGTGAAGGTACGCTTGAAGCGCATCAGGTCTGCCCAATCAATCCGCACATCACCGGTGACGCCATGCCCGGCCATCCGGCGCTGCCAATCCACCAACTCTGCCGCTCCAACCAACACCTTCTTGGGGTCGCAGCCGCGCAGCATACAGGTCCCTCCATAAGGCAGCGAGTCAACAACCGCCACTTCCCAACCGGCAGACCGGCACTTGCGCACGATATTTAAGCCCGCCATTCCAACACCGATGACAATCAAATCAAAGTTCTTCGTCACGACATCCTCCAGATTCCTGAGCGCTCTAAACTGAACATGCAGCCTTAAAGCGCTTCGATCAGCGCCACACGCTTACCGAGTTCAGCCCCTTTGATCGCTGCCGCAAAGCCCGCCGAACCGCCGCATCCCCGTTGCCGGACGGAGTTGCATCGCGTTCCCGCCGCTGTTTCACTTCGTGCAGTTCTTTGTCCTTTGACATGCTTGTTCTCCTCGTGTTACGGGGGAAGTCGCCCGGCTAGGATGACGTAATCCCCATCTGGACCAGATGGCAGATGCACGTTCGCATTCGGACATCTTCCGGCAAGCCCTGCCCGGCTGCATGCAACGCCTTCAGCTCGTCGCGGATACGCTCCAGATCGCGAATCCGGCTCTCAATCGCGCCGATCTGGTGACCGATCAGGTCCATCACATACGCACAGGGAGGCTCGTTACGCTCGCGAAAGGCCAGGATTTCCGCAATCTCATCGAGGGCAAAATCCAGCGCGCGTGCCCGCCGGATGAACTGCAGCCGCTCCACGTCATCCTGGCTGTACACCCGGTACCCGTTCTCCGCCCGCTGTGGTTTGGGGAGCAAGCCGATGTCCTCGTAGTAGCGGATGGTCTTGCTCGGCACGCCGGTTTGTGC
>QEUW01000630.1 GCA_003577005.1 Chloroflexota bacterium
AACCCCAGGTCGCGCACTCGTCTCATAAACTGGACCAGGCGCGGCACATCGAAACAATATTGCGTCTGGATAAAGTCGGCGCCGGCCTCGACCTTTTTGCCCAGCCGCAACGGGCGGAAGTCAAAGGGTGGCGCAAACGGATTCTCCACCGCCCCCAAAAAGAGACGCGGCGGTGTGGTCAACTTGCGCCCGCTGAGAAAGACGCCGTGATCCCGCATGACCCGCGCCGTGTTGAGCAGTTGGATGCTGTCAAAGTCGAAGACACGCTTCGCCTGTGGCTGGTCGCCGGCAGTCACGTCATCACCGGTGAGACAAAGCACATTCTTGACACCCAACGCCGCTGCGCCCAACAGGTCACCCTGGATGGCAATGCGGTTGCGGTCGCGGCAACTGACCTGCAACACCGGCTCATAGCCGGCGCGCACGAGCAGCGCACAGCACCCGAGGCTGCTCATGTGGCAGTTGGCCCCGGAACCGTCGGTGGCGTTGATGGCATCGCACACTTCGGCCAACACCAGCGCATTGCGGTAGACATCCTCCGGGTCGGCGCTGTCGGGTGCATTCAGTTCAGCGGTCACAGCAAAGCGGCCCGAACGGAGAACCCGTTCAAGACGGCTGTTGGCATATAGCGGTCGTTGGAGGATGGACATAGAGTTTGAATTTGCACACGGATGAACGCAGATAGATACGGATTTTTTGATTCAGAAAATCCATCTCCAAGCGTGTTGTATACAGCATAGAATGCCTTGATTATCGGTTCAGTACCTTCCCCATGTTTCGATAGCATACATTCTCCAAAAAAATCCGTATCTATCTGCGTTCATCCGTGTACAATACATCTGTTTTTGACGGCGCTACCCACCCAGGCGGTGTCTGTGTATCGACGCCCTCGAGCAAGTTGATCCACGCCGAAGTCCCTTTTAGCGCCCGGTTCACCGGCGGCTGGATCAGCAAGATCTCGTCGCCATACTGCGGCATCTTTCGGCTGCGCTCCCACGCCTGCACCCAGACGCACATCCGCTCGGGGATCACTTCACAGCGCCCGTCGGGGCGGACGCCGCCACAAGGGCCGTTACGCAGATTTTTTGGGCAATTCATTGGGCAGGTCATCCCGGTGCTATGGAGGATGCACTGGCCACACATCTGGCAGTTGAAGAGGTAACCCTTGCCGATCTCTTCCGACCAACGTAACAGCCGCTCAGTGGCGGCCGGGCTGGCTCGCTTCAACCCAGGGTAGAGTGCCCGGATGAGACGTTCGGCCCAAAAATAGATGCGCTCCAATGCGTGCGGGTGATCTTTGAGCCATTCGCTGCCAGGCCAGCGGCGCGCTTCGGGAAAACGGATGTTGGTCATGTGTGGCTCAATTTGCCTCTGTCGCAGAAATCAACACCCCGGTGGGCATTGCTGGCGTGATACCGTTCTCGTTCATGCGTTGGGTCAAGCCTTGCAGACGGTGGCTGATCTTCTGAGCGACCGTGACGGTCAATTGGATGATCTCTCCGCACCGCTCCTCAGGTGGAAAACGGAAGAAGGGCCCAAAGATGCAGATCGAGGCCACAAGCTGCCCGCCCGCATCCCAGATCGGTGCGGCGAGGCTGACAATATCGGGATCGTATTCACGATGGTTCCAGGCGTAGCCCTGGCGGCGGATCTGCGCTAATTCATGGCGCAACAGTTCTGGATCGGTGATGGTCTGTTCGGAATGGGGATGGAGCGGGTGGCTCAAGTAACGCTCCAGCGCCTCCGCCGGCATGTGCGCCAGATAGAGTTTGCCGTCAGAAGTAGCGTAGAGGGGTAGCCGGTGGCCGGTCCAATCTTTGAGACGGAGGTTGTGCCAACTATCTACCTGATCGATGTAGTAGACCTGGTCGCCATCGGGTACACCAAGCGAAACCGTCTCGCCCGCGGCCTGGGCCAGTTCTTGCAAGTAGGGGTGGGCGACCGCGATGAGACTGCGTGGGTAGGCAACCTGGGCGGCCAGCGTGATGATCTCCGCACCGATGCGAAAACCATCGGGCTGCGCAACCCGCTCCACGGCGCCAATCGCTTCCAGGGTCGACAGCATGCGCGAGACGGTGCTCTTGGGCAGTTCCACCGTACGGGCAATGTCGGCCAGCGAACGTCCGTCGGCCTCACCGGCGACGGCGCGCAAGATATCAAAGGCTCGGACAACGGATTGAATTTCAGCCATTAAATCTGGTGACTACTTTATACAACATGTTCCACATGGTGAAACAGTTCTGTTATACGAATCAACCCTATTGTAGTACGCCAGCGGAAAGCTGTCAACTGGGATAAAGGCAGGGCGGGGCCTCTCAAAAGTCGATGATGATCGTTCGATTCTGACTTCCGGGAGGTGGCTGGTCAGCTTCTCGGTCTGGCAGGTGTTCGCCGGCCACCTCCCGGAAGTCTTCGCCCGTGTGACTCTTGAGAAGCCCTGAGGCAGGATACCAGCTCGTCCTACTCGAGCGTCCAGATTGCGAGGTTGTCAAACTCCACCTCGACGCCGGTCTCGTCAAACGCGCCGGCAGTGAGTGCGATCTGGCCGCTCGCAAAGCTGCCATCCTCGAATTGGGCCACGGGCTGGTCGTTGACCAACAAAGTGAAGATAGCCCCATCGGCCAGCACGCCCAAGCGGTTGACTTCGCCTTCGCCTTGGAGGATAGCGTCGCTTTCCGTCCAGGTGATCAACTCGCGCCATTCTCCCTCCACCATCTTCCCAAAAGAGTAGAGCCCGGTTGGGGTGATGGCGTAGAGATAGAAATTGGCGTCATCAACCCGGCGAAAAGAGAGACCATACTGGCCACCGGGGCCGGAACGTTGTGCTGCGTCCACCTCGAGCAGAAAGTTATCAACCGTGATATCGCCGGTGCTGCCAGGGATGATGTGCGGCGCATCCACCGTGACTCGATAGGCGCCGGCCGCAAACGCAAAGGTGGCATCATTGTCTTCAGGGTCTAGCCAGATACCGGTGTTGCGCCGGAAGTCATCGGCAAACATGGGCTCTGTCTGGCGGATGGCAGCAATCTGCCCGGCGATGGCGGCGCTGTCCAATGTTGCCAGCGCGGGAGCTGGGGTGGCAGCCTCGCTCTCACCCAACACCCAGAGGTCAAAGTTATCAAAGGCGACAGCGAGCTGGTCTTCGTCAAAAGTGCCGGCGGCCAGGCCAACGCTCCCAGCTGCAAATGAATCGTCCGTCACCTGGGCGATAGCATTGTTGTTGACCAGCAGCGTGATCTGGTCGCCTTCGGCCAATACGGCGAGGCGGTTGAT
>QEUW01000074.1 GCA_003577005.1 Chloroflexota bacterium
ACCCCCCAGGCGGATGCGCGGATTCAACACGCCGTAGAGCAGGTCGGCGGCCAGGTTGGCAATGCCAAAACCTGTGACCGTAATCATGGCAATGGCCTGGATCAGCGGCAGGTCGCGGCGGTCGATGGCATAGACCATGAGACGGCCCAGCCCTGGGTAGTTGAAGACATTCTCGATGACAATCAACCCGCTGATCAGCCAGCCCAGGCTGATAGCGATCACGGTGATCGTCGGCAGCAGCGCGTTGCGCAGGACATGCTTAACCATGACGGTGCGCCACGGCAGCCCTTTGAGCGTAGCCGTGCGCACGTAGGGCTGGCGCAACTCCTCGATGACGCCGGCTCGTGTGACGCGCACGACATAGACTGCCATTACGATCGCAGCAGTCAACGCCGGCAGGATCAGGCTGGGCAACGCCTCCCAAAAAGGTGTGTAGAGCCCAATGGACGAACTGGCCGGGAAGGGCCGAATGCCAAAGAGCGGGTAGAGCCAGCGGTTCAACCCAAACGAGAACAGTTGCACCAGTACCACACCGGTGACAAATTCGGGCATTCCCACCAGCGCCAATGAACTCAGGTTGATGGCTGCATCGACCGGTTTGTTCTCATGGGTTCCGGACACCACCCCCAGCGCCAAAGAAACGGGCAAGGCCAGCACCAGCACCACCGCGCTGAGCATCAGCGTGTTGCGTACGCGCGCCATTACCATGCTGCGGATCGGGTCGCCCGTGCTAAACGAGTCGCCCCAGTCGCCGGCGACAAAGTCGCCCAGCCAGCGCAGATAGCGCACCGGCGCCGGGTCGTCGAGGTTCAGGCGGGCGCGGCAGTTCGCCAACGCCGCCTCGCCCGGCTCGCGCCCCAGGATCACCCGGCAGACATCTCCCGGCAAGAACTGGGTGATGGCGAAAATGATCACCGAGGTGAGCAACAATGTCAGGATCAGAAAGCCGAGACGGCGTAGAAGATAAAGCAGCATGGCAGTCAACTCTTGGCGGCAGGCTCAACCGGAACAAGCGGTTGCTGGTCCCGGCATAACTCTGCCAGCGGAATATGGCAAAAGATGCGCGCACCGGTCGTCTCATCCACCCGCCAGGGAGGCGTTTCGCTGCGGCAGATCTCGCCCAAGAAACGGGGACACCGGGTATGAAAAGGGCAGCCACTGGGCACGTCGAGCTGGCTTGGCACATCCCCCTCCAGCCGGATGGGCGCCTGCCGGACCGTCGGGTCAGGGATCGCCACCGCCGAGAGCAATGCCTCGGTGTAGGGATGGTAAGGCGGCTGCAAGAGTGCGTCGGTGTCCGCCACCTCCATCAGCTGGCCCAGGTACATCACCGCTATCTGGTCGGCCAGATAGCTGACCACTGCCAGGTCGTGCGAGATAAAGACCATGCCGATATTGTGCGTGGTCTGCAACTCATTGAGCAAGTTTAGAATCGAGGCCTGCACCGAGACATCGAGCGCAGAGACCGCCTCATCGCACAGCAACAGCGCCGGGTTGGCGGCAAAAGCGCGGGCAATTGCCACCCGTTGTTTCTCGCCGCCGCTGAGCTGGCTGGGCAACCGGTCCGCGTACTCCGGCGCAAGGCGGACTGCCTCTAACAACTGGAGCACCGCCCGCTCAGCCCGGTCGCGCGTATAGCCCAGCAACCGGATCAGCGGGCGGCTCACGCTCTCGCGCACGGTGAGATAGGGGTTGAGCGCCTCATCCGGGTTCTGAAAGACCATCTGTAGCTGTCTGAGCACCGTGGCATCGCGCCGGTTGAGTTCGCGCGCCAATGGCACATCCAGCAGTTTGATCTCCCCAGCCGTCCGCTCCACCAGACCGACAACGGCGCGAGCGAGGGTTGTCTTGCCGCTGCCGCTTTCGCCGACCAGCCCTAAGGTCTGGCCCTGTTCCAGCGCTAGGTCAACGCCATCGACCGCCTTGATCACGCCAGGACGCCGGCCCAATCCGCGCGACAACGGAAAATGGACCTTCAACCCATCGATGTCGAGTGCGTGGCCCTCCGCCGGGCGGTCTCCATTAGAGGCGGCCACATCAGGAGAATGCGCATCGACGCTGCCCTCCATGATCTCTGGCCAACGGTGACAGCGCACCTGGCGACCGGGCGCCGGGCTTTCCGACTCGGGTCGCTCGGCATGACAACGGTCGATAGCCAGGGGACAACGGGGGGCAAAGACGCACGCGTCCGGGCGTGCATTTAGTGACGGGATCTGCCCGCTAATGCCGCGCAGACGCTGGCGGTCCTTGCGCTGCCCCAGCCGCGGGATACTGTCCAGCAGACCCTGGGTGTACGGGTGAAGCGGGTGGGTGAAGAGTTGGGTGGTTGGTGCGTCTTCCACCAGTTCGCCAGCGTAGAGCACTGCCACACGGTCACAGGTGCGCGCCACCACACCGAGATCGTGGGTGACAAACAGGGCCGCTGTGTCGCCCTGGGCGATCAACTCGCCAAAGAGGTCAAGGATCGCCGCTTCGGTGGTCACATCGAGACCGGTGGTCGGTTCATCGAGCACCAGCAGTTGCGGCTCCAGGCTCAGCGCCGAGGCGATCAGCACCCGTTGCTGCATCCCACCGCTGATCTGGTGAGGATAGCTGCGGGCGATGCGTTCGGGGTCGGGTAGACGCACCATCGTCAACAGGTCAAGCGTTTGCTGTTGCGCTTCCGCCGCTGAGATGGAGAGATGGTGACGCAAAATTTCAGCGACCTGCTCGCCCACACGGATCGACGGATTGAGCGACGAGAGCGGGTCTTGCGGCACCAGCGCCATCTCTTTGCCCCAGAGCGAACGCATCTCCTCTTCCGGGAGTGTCTGTAGGTCGAGACCGCCAAAGTGAATCGTACCCTGCGTCACCTTGCCGTTACTGCTCAGGTACCGCATGGCGGCCAGGGCCAACGTCGATTTGCCGCTGCCGCTCTCGCCGACCAGACCATAGGTCTGCCCGCGGGCAATGCGGAGCGTCACATCACGCACTGCTTCGATCCAGCGGTTGCCGGTGCGATAGGCGATAGAAAGGTTGGTCAGGTCGAGTAATGGCTCGCTTGTCATAAGAAACAGGAGGGTGATCCGGGGTTATACATCGGTCTGTTGAAAGATGCGCTTGAGGCTATCGGCCAACAGGTTGACGCTGACAACGAGCAGCGCAATTGCGCCGATCGGGGCATACATCGACCAGGGGATCTGGCGCACCTGGTCGCGCGCTTCGTTGACCATCATCCCCCAGTTAGAACTGGGCGGCTGGACACCGATTCCCAAGAAGCCCAGGGATGCCACCAGAAAGATCGAGTAGGAGAAGCGCAAGGCGGACTCTACAGCCAGCGCAGGCAGCACCGAAGGCAGGATCTCGCGCGACAGCATGTAAAAGAGCGACTCGCCGCGCAGACGGGCCGCCTCGACAAAACCTTTGGTCTTGACACCCAACACCACGCTGCGCACTACCCGCGCCACAATCGGCGCATAGACCACCACGATCACAAGCAGGATGGCGTTGCGCGAGCGGCCCAGCGTGCCCAGCAGCAAGAGCGCCAGGAGCAGCACCGGGATTGACATGAGGCTGTCAAAGAGCCGCATGAGGATCTCATCAAACCAGCCGCCCCGGTAGCCGCTGAGCAACCCCAGCGTGGCGCCGATGAGAACGGCCAGCAGCGTTCCCCCACCAGAGAGGCCGATCACCGCACGGGTGCCCAGGATCACCCGGCTAAAGACATCGCGACCCAAGTGGTCGGTGCCAAACCAGTGCTGCGCCGACGGCCCCTGACGGGCGGTGGCCACGATCTGCTGGTTTTCACCGTAGGGCGCAATGACCGGTCCAACGAGGGCCAACAATAAAAAGACCAGCACAAGCGTCGTGCTGATAGCGGAAATCGGGCGGCTATAGAGCGCTCGTATGAAGGTTAAACCGCGTTGCCAGCCCGATGGGGCAGCGCCAGGGTGCAGCTCGGCGACCGGCGCATCGGCGATTATTTGCATGGTGCAATCACCAGACGGTAGCGAGAGAATAGATTGGGGTAGACAGGTAGACAGGGAAGCACAGCAATAGTACTTGTCACCTGTGTACCTATCTACCTGTAGTGTTAGCGTGTAAGCGTCACGTTGCGAAATTCGCTACGCCCGGCGAAGGGCCTGAGTTCAAACCCCTGGACACGATCGCTAATGGCGGCAAGCTGTGGTCCAAAATAGGGAATGATGATTGGGCCTTCCTCGATCAGGATCCGCTGGATTTCGTGATAGGCGGCGATGCGCTCTTCCTCATCGAGCGTCGTGCCGGCAATTTCAACTAGCCGGTCGAACTCAGGATTTGAATAGCGCGATTCGTTCCACTGCGCACCGGTGACGAGCATCACATCCAGATAGAACTGGGGATAGGGCCGTGACCCCCAACCGGTGATGCCAAAATCAACCTCAAGCCAGCCATCTTCACCGTAATAGATGCTCTGGGGCTCGACGCTGAGTTCGACGTTGAAACCGGCCTCTGCCCATTGGTTTTGTACGGCGGCAGCCAGCGCGGGGCGGTTGCCCGTATCCGGCACATGGAGCACCAGGTCCAGCCCGTCGGGATAGCCGGCTTCGGCCAGCAAGGCGCGGGCGGCTTCGGGGTCGCGCGGCGGGATCGGCGTCTCTTCGGTGTAATACTGGGTGTAGAGCGGGCCGATGGGGCTATCACGGCCAACCGCGCCATACCCCTGGGCCACCAGTTGGAAGAGCGCTTCGCGGTCGGTGGCCAGCTTGAGCGCCTGGACGACGCGCGGGTCGTTGCCCGGCGGGCGGTCCGAACGGAAGCGGATCACGTCGAAGCCATTGGTGGGCACTTGCAGGGCCACAAGCCCCGGCTCGTCTTCCAGCGTGACAAAGAGTGCAGTAGGCATGCTCCAGGCCAGATCGACCTGCCCGCCGCGCAGCGCATCAAACGAGGCGGTCTGGTCATTGAAAAAGATGATCTCGATACCGGCCAATCGGGGCTGGGCCTCGATAAAGTAACCGGGGTTCGCCTCTAAGATCAGCCGGTCCTCCGGCGAGAACTCCACCACCCGGAAGGCGCCGGTGCCGTTGAAATTGGTAGGGTCTTCGGTCTCTGCCTTCATTACCAGCGCATGGTTGTCGCTCAGGTCGTAGAGGAAGAAGGGATTGGTCTGTGCCAGCGTAAAGGTGACTTCTAGATCACCTGTGGCCTCAATGCTGCTGATATTCTGGTAAAGGGTGCTGGTCGGAAAGCCGCTGTCGGGGTCACGCAGACGGTCAAAGGTCCAGACCACATCGGCGGCAGTCAGCGGCGAGCCGTCGTGAAAGGTCACTCCTTCAGCCAGTTGGAAGGTCCAGGTCAGTCCATCCTCGCTGATCTCCCACTCTGTGGCCAGGCGAGGAACGATATTGTTTTCGCCATCGATATCGACCAGGTAGTCATAGGCCAGGTTGGCAACCAGGACTTCCGAATCAGATGAAATCAGGGCAGGGTCGGTCTGTACGATAGGCTGTACCCCCAGACGCATCACGCCTTGGGGTTGGCCGGCAGGGGCGTCCGCTGCGGGGGCGGAGACTTCGGGCGCAGGGGCGCCGGTTGGGCTACCTGCCGGTGCGCAACCGGCCAGAACCAGCAACGCCACGAGCGCCAGGGGAAGTATCAATGCGATCCCCCACCGCACCGGAATGAGTTTTATGAGTAACCAGTGCATGGAATTCCTTTCTTGCGATTTTTGGCGCCGCCTGAAGAAGCGCAGCGGAACAGGTCAAGGTTCAAGTGCTTCATAGCATGAAACTTGTTTCGATGGCTAGAGTATTTTTACCTACCCACTCGTGCGCCGCAAACAGAAACATCATGGCACAGCCAGGGTTATCTTTCTGTAGAGGGTGTTACACCTATCCCATCCGTAAGGTGGCATAAAGATGATGGTTCTTATAGCCGCAAGAACCGTCCTCTTTATGTAGTACTTGGTTGTCCGCTCGATTGCCCTGCGATGGTCAATCGAAGAATTTTTCGTCACCGGCTGTGAGGTAGCGGCTGGCGGCTTTGGTATTGAAAGTGACACCAAGCCCCGGCCTGTCCCACACTTCGATGTGGCTCTCTTTGACGATGGGATCGGGTAATCCATCCACGATGTCGTACCACCATTCGGCGTGAGGAACCGGATACTCGAAGGCGATATAGTTCTGCGGCAACGTGGCCGAGACCTGCACCAATGTGGCCAGGCCGATCAGCCCGTCCGCCGTGCCGTGGGGCGCCATGAGGATGCCGTGCAGGTCGGCGTATTCGGCCACCCACTTGAGTTCGGCGATCCCGCCGATGTCGAGCGGGTCCGGCCCGATGATGCGCACGGCCTTCTTTTCGATGAGTTCTTTGAAATTGTGACGCAGATAGATCTGCTCGCCGGTGTGGATGGGGGTGATGGTGCTCTGGGTCACCTCGCGGTAGAGGTCAGCCGAGACGTGGGGCGTGTAGTCGCCGGTGATCATATCCTCCAGCCACATGAGGTTGTACGGTTCCATCGCCTTTGCCAGCCGGATGGCATCGAGGACGGTAAAGCCGGGTCCACAATCGAGCGCCAGACCCACCTCATCGCCCAACACCTCTTTCATGGCCTCCACGCAAGCGACGAGATGCTTCAGCCCCTGTTCGGTCAACATGCCGTGGTTGGGATAGCGCCCGCCGGTTCGCACATCGCTGTAGAAAAAGTTGGGTGTCTCGCGCACCATGGCACTGTGAAAGGCGATGCCCTGCTTGATGATGCTAAACCCTTCAGGCCGCTCCTTCATCTGCTGCATGTTCTCGGCGTAGGCTTCGGGTGACTGGCCGCGGAAGGGAAAGCGGACGGCGCCGTTGTAGACGCGCACCCTGTCGCGGATCTTGCCGCCGAGCAGCTTGTAGACCGGCAGCCCGGCGGCTTTGCCGGCAATGTCCCACAGCGCCACCTCGATGGCGCTCACCGCGCTGCCCCACGGTTTGAAAGCGCCCAGCCGCCGGATCTTGAGCATGACATTCTCGACATTCGTGGGGTCTTCGCCCAGGATCAAGTCACGGTAAAAGAGTACGTGGGGCACGAGATAAGGCTTGGGTGACTCGGCCTGACCGTAGCCGTCGATGCCCTCGTCGGTGGTGATGCGCACGATAGGGTACTGGCCGATGAGGGCGCACTTGAGGTCGGTGATCTTCATGGATTGTTCCTCGTTGCGGTGGGAGTGAATTTGATTTGGAAAACCGGCGCCTTTGTGGCAGCTTTTCAAACAGCTTCTAAAGGAACAGAATAGAGTTGGCCTTAATCTTCAATCGCTAAAATCCGAATGAGATGTCGTTCATCGACGATTTCGTAGGTGATCACCGTTCTGCCAAACAAGCAAGGGCTGTGACGATACGCACTACCGGGACCTTACATACGCAATCGTTTGCGGACCTTCCGGTAGGACACAGATGCGCGCCTGGGGACCAAACTTGTCGAGCAGCGCCGCAACTGTCTCCTCGATATGCCGGCAGGGTTTGAAGAGCGCCGCTTCGATCTGTGCAGCCGTCAGCCCATCGCTGTAGACATAGACATCGGCGTGGAGTTGGATCTGCGCCTGGATCTGCACCTGCCACTGGTCCTGGGCGCTAAAACCGGGCTGGGCGATGAGGTCGAGCACCCCCTGGGGCGAGCCACCCTCCGCCAGCAGTTGGGCGTAGCGCCCGTGGTCAGGCAGCCCATCCTCGCAGGCGCCGGCCAGGATGATGGCGCCGCCCTGGCGCACGATCTGCCGCGCCGCGCTCATCCCTTTGACGCACTGATAAAGGTTCTGGTCGAGCGGGTAGCCGCTGTTGGTGGTGATGACAATGTCGTAGGGTTCGTCGACCGCAACCATTGCGCTCTCGCGCACAAAGTCGCGGCCACGCCTGTGGGCGGCCAGCATCTCGCCGGCAAAGACGCCGGTGATCTGCCGGGCGGAGTTGAGCGTCACATTGAGCAGAAAGGTGGGCTGAGCCATGAGCGCCACCTCGCGCATCTCTTCCCAGATAGGGTTGCCCTCGCAGACCCCCCACGTCGCCTGCGGATGGGCGATCATCTCGCGGCCGTGGTTGGTGAGCACACTCTCTTGCCCGGCGAGCGCCGGCAGCACGCCCTTGGGGCCGCCGCTAAAGCCGGCGAAGAAGTGCGGTTCGATAAAGCCGGTGAGGATCTTGGCATCCGCCTCCATCAAGAGCCGGTTGAGCCGCACCGGGTTGCCAAACGAAGTTTCACCCAAAGGGACAAGCTCGTCGTCGTCAAAAGCGTTGTGTTGCAGACAGCGATAATTGTCCACCACAAGGTCGCCCAACATGGCGCGCAGTTCGATCTCGGTTTGGGGCCGGTGGGTGCCCAGCGCGTTGAGCAGCGTAATGTCCTGCCGGTCCACGCCGGCCACCTCCAACTCGGCCAGGATCACCGGCAGGATGCGGTCGTTGGGTGTAGCGCGCGTGATGTCGCTGTGGCAGACCACGACCGCATCGCCGGGTTTGACCAGTTGGGCCAGCGGCGGCGAATCGATGGGGTCGCGCAGCGCATTGCGCAAGGTTCCAGTCTCATCGGCCAACCCCGGCACAAAGCGCGCCGTGATCACGTCAGCATGATCCGGCAGACCAATCCTCAAACCATTGCGGCCATAGGCCAGGTCGATCTTCATCATCGCAACAATTCCTTTGACGTGGCTGTGGCTTTACTTATTCCGCTCCCACCCGCCGTACACGTATCTTGTGGTCTGTTATGACGATCAGCTCCTTCAAATCGTAGTACCAGCTTTCCCAGGAGCCGTTACCGGCACACGTTGATTGACCGCTACTTCACCTTGATTCGCGATCTGAACTCCGGCACGCCCTTCACCCCGGCCCGCACCCGGTAGAGCGCCCCGGCTGCCGGGCCGTTCTCGGCCTTGTCATTGCCGCCGGCGGTGGTTACGTACATGTCCATGTGCTCTGGCCCGCCAAAGATGACGCAGGAGACCTTCTTGGTGGGAAACATGATGCGCTGGAGTTCGCGGCCGGTGGGCGCATACTGGGTGAGACAGAACCCATCCCAGCGGGCGGACCAGACATGGCCGGCGGCGTCCACGGTCATGCCGTCGGGGACGCCGGGTTCGTTGGTCGAATCGACAAAGACGCGCTGGTTGCTGATAGCGCCGCTCTGCTCGTCATAGTCGAAGAGATAAATCTTGCGGTCCATGGAGATCGTATAGTACATCTGCCGCCGGTCGGGCGTAAAGCCAAAGCCGTTGGAGACACCGACGGTACGGTCGAGGATCTTGTGGAGCGAGCCATCGGGGTCGAGCCGGTAGAGACTCCCTTTATAATCGGGGCTGGGCATCGTGCCGCAGAAGACACGGCCAGCCGGGTCGGCGATGACATCGTTGAAACGTGAGTTTTCCTCGCCGGGAATGCGGTCGATGACCGGCGTCAGCTTGCCATCGCGCCACTCCGCCACCGCACCGCGCGCCATAAAGAGCAGCAGCGCGCCATCCTCCTGGATTGTAAAGCCGCCCACCTGTTCGCCGCTGTAGACCTGTTCACTCTTGCCGCTCTTGGGGTCATAGCGAAAAAGTTTTCCCTGGGGAATATCGGTCCAGTAGACGACTTGCTCATCGGGGTGCCAGAGGGGACCTTCACCGGTTACACAGTCGAACTGAGCGACCAATTCTTGCTCCATAATGTTCCTCCACATCGTTGTTGTCTATCGTTGCTGAAGACGTGAATGATTGCAAAGGTATAGCCAGTGTAGGGATGCAATATGACCATTACATTGTATCATACATGTTGGGTTTGGAGATAGTAATCCGTTGCTTTCGGGTACATCGACGGTTTGGGGCAGCGCAGTCCAAGCATTCCGGGAAAGGGCCAGAGACGCATCGTTTGACCCAAATTTCTCTGGCCCTTTCCCGGAATACGGATTTGGTCTGTAGAGCAAGACGTCATCTTGCCCTACAGACCAAATCCGCATTCCAATCGTAATCGCAATCGCAACATCGCCCGGTCGATGACCAGTAGGATAGAGCAAAAGCTGTCTTGGCAACGCCGAAAGGAAACGCTTGTTATGGCCGACCACCGCCACACCAACCGCCTGATCAACGAAACTTCGCCCTATCTGCTCCAGCACGCCCACAACCCGGTGGACTGGTATCCGTGGAACGACGAAGCGCTTGCCACGGCGCAGCGCGAGGACAAACCCATCTTCCTCAGCATCGGTTATTCGGCCTGTCACTGGTGCCACGTGATGGAGCGCGAATCGTTTGAGGATGAAGAGACCGCCGCGCTGATGAACCGGCTCTTTGTCAACATCAAGGTGGATCGCGAAGAGCGCCCCGACCTGGACGCCATCTACATGGATGCAGTCCAGGCCATGACCGGCCAGGGCGGCTGGCCCATGAGCGTCTTTCTGACACCCGCTGGCCAGCCTTTTTACGGCGGCACCTATTATCCACCCGAACCACGTTACGGCATGCCCAGCTTCCAACAGGTGCTCCAGTCGGTGGCGGACGCCTATCACAAGCGCCGCGACCAGGTGCAGGGCCAGGCGCAGCGGCTCACCAATGCGCTGCAACGCTCGGCGCTCATCGGCGCGCAAGAGACAGAGTTGAGCATCGAAATGCTTCAAGAAGCGACCGCCACGCTGCTCCAGCACTTTGATAACCAGGACGGCGGCTTTGGCAGCCACCCCAAGTTTCCCCAGCCGATGACCCTTGACTTTTGCCTGATGGAGTATGTCCGCACCGGTGATCTCGATGTGCTGTACATGGCCGAGCTGACGCTGGAGAAGATGGCGCACGGCGGTATCTACGACCAACTTGGCGGTGGCTTTCACCGCTACAGCGTGGATGCCGTCTGGCTGGTGCCCCACTTCGAGAAGATGCTCTACGATAACGCCCAGTTGCTGCGCACCTATCTCCACGCCTGGCAACTTACCGACCGCCCGCTCTACCAGCGCGTGGTGAACGAGACCATCGACTATGTGCTGCGCGAGATGACCGCACCCACCGGCGGCTTCTACAGCACACAGGACGCCGACAGCGAGGGGCATGAGGGGAAGTTCTTTGTGTGGGAGATGGAGGAGATGGAGGAGATTTTGGGTGCGCATGCGGGCGGGATCTTTGCCAGCTACTACGGCGTGTCAGACCGGGGTAACTTTGAAGGCAAGAATATTCTATCGGTCGTGCGCAGCGTCGAGAGCGTGGCCGAGCGTTTTCGCATTACGCCGGCAGAGGTCGAGCAAAGCCTGGCCGAAAGCCGGCACAAACTCTTTGCCGAGCGCAAAAAGCGGGTCAAACCTGGCCGCGACGAGAAGATCCTCACCGAGTGGAACGGATTGATGATCCACGCCCTGGCCGAGTGTGGCCCGGCGCTAGGACGGCAAGATGCCCTCGACGCCGCAGTCAACGCCGCCAACTTTACCCTGGAAAGCATGAGCCAGCCCGATGGCAAACTCTTCCGCAGTTACAAAGATGGCCAGGCGCGGCTCAACGCTTATCTGGAAGATTATGCTTCCTTTGTGCGGGCGCTCATTGCGCTCTATGAGGCCACCTTCGACCTGCGCTGGCTGGGCGAGGCGACGCGGCTTGCCCGGCTGATGGTCGATCAGTTTGGCGACCGCCAGCTTGGCGGCTTCTTCCAGACTGGTCTCGACCACGAGCAACTGGTGGTGCGGCGCAAAGACTTTATCGACAATGCCATTCCCAGCGGCAATTCACTGGCGGCGGAGACACTGTTGCGGCTGGCCGTGCTGCTCAACAACCAGGATTATCGCAGCATGGCAACCCGTATCTGCGCCGCGGTCAAAGCGGCCATGGCGCAGCAGCCCACCGGGTTTGGCCGGCTCCTGGGGGTGGCGAGCGCGCTGCTGGCGCCCAGCCAGGAGATCGCCCTCGTCGGCGAGCCGGCGGACCCGACCACCCAGGCGCTGCTCCACGAAGTGCGTAGGCGGTATTTGCCTTACACGGTGCTGGCGCTCAAACGCCCGGGCGAGGAAACGGTGCTGCCCGTGTTCGAAGGTCGTGACCTGGTCGACGGCAAAGCGGCGGCCTATGTCTGCGAAAATTACGCCTGCCGCCTGCCGGTGACCGAGCCGGATGCGCTGGCAAAGCTGTTGGAGAGTTGACGCCAATCCTTGTTTGACGTATAATCATGATGTCATTGTACGTCAAACAAGGTGTACGTCCTATCATGCAAACCAAGCTAACACTACGGCTCGACAAGCGCTTGATTGATCAGGCAAAGCACTATGCGCGCCAGCGGAATCGATCACTTTCACAGATCGTAGAGGACTTTTTTGCGCTGCTTCCAGCAACCTTTGACTCGAGCCCACCTGTAGCAAAGGAAACCCTTCCACCGATCACCCAATCATTATACGGTCTCTTGCAGGGTACAACCATTGATGAGCAAGATTACAGAGATCATTTAGAAGAGAAATATTCATAACGCTGCGACAAACCCAGATGAAGGTCTTGTTTGACACCAACGTTATCTTGGATCTCTTATTGGCGCGCGAACCGTTTGCGAATGCAGCAACTCAATTGGTTGCCAAAGTAGAACAAGCCGATATTGAAGGGCGCCTGTGTGCCACCACTGTGACAACTATCCACTATATCGTAACAAAGAAATTGGGGGCGAAGCAGGCAGCACTTGCCATTGATCGGTTGTTACACCTGTTTGACATTGCTATTGTCTCTCGATCCGTATTGTTGAACGCCACGACACTACCTTTTCGCGATTATGAAGATGCTGTCTTGCATGAAGCAGCACGCGTGACAGGGGCCGATGCAATTGTTTCACGCAATCTCGCTGATTTTCCTCAAGCCCAACTCCCCGTGTATGATCCGCCCACACTGCTGGCGCTATTACAAGGCGAGCTATAACGCCCTCACCTGTTAAGACCGAGCCGCGATGATCGGCAAAAAGAGCCGGTGTTGGGGCTGGCTGGCATCATCTACCTGGTTTACAATGAATGGGCCAAAAGTGGATGTGTTGCCTTGGGCGTCGGTCGCATCCAGCCAGTAGGTGTAGGGGTGGCCAGGCTGGCCCGAACTGTCGATCATCGTATAGTAGGCCAGCACCGGGTTGCCGTCGCCGGTGGCCGCCAGGAGGGGCGCTTCGACTGCAATCGCCTCGGTGCGGGTGGCGCTTTCACTACGCCACAGGGTGTACGTAAGCGCAGCTGGCTCCACCGTGTAGACCCATTCGATTATGATATTGGTTGACTGCACGGTAATTGTTAGATTCTCCGGCTGGGGAAAGGTCGAATCTTGCGCCAGGGCAAGCGATGTATCCCCCCACAGAAAGAACAGCGTTACGCCCAAACCGATCAGAACTACGAATAGCAACCGCCCGAGTGGGTAGTTCAAGTGTTGATTTTGTGTATTCATCTCTCCCCCATCATCTCTATTTTTGCCCGACCGCCGTACTGCCATCGGGTTCGATTTCGTATATCTACAATACGCCAAAATCAGCCAGACTGCCGAACAATTTTCAGTCCAATGGACGACGACCAGCGCTGCTGTGATTTTCTGCCCGTCAGCATAGGCTACCTGCGTTGATGCTGCGTTGAACACAACTCGCTAAACAGGGTTGGCTCCCTTTTTGCTGCCCGCGGCGACAAACAAAAAGGGCCAGGCAAACGCCTGACCCCCCTTGCTCTCCTCCCCGTTTGCTCACGGGCGTAACTGGCTGTCGATCACTTCCCGATAGACCTGCGCCCGCGCCGCTCGCAACGCCGGCTTGTGACCCAACCGGCCCTTGAGTTGCTCCAACAGCAGTTGCAATCGAAATTCAAGCAGCAGATAACGCCGCAATGCTTCCGCCCAGCGTGAGCCAAACCACTTGCGATAATAGCGCACTTTGCTCGTATTGAAGCGGATATAGCGTGCCGCCAACACCTGTTCGCTGCTGCGCCCTTCGTAGTGGATGACCACCGCATCCGGCTGGTAGACGACCCGCCAGCCCGCTTGCTTGACCCGGCGGCAAAGGTCGGTCTCTTCGCTATACATAAAGAAGCTCTCGTCAAAGGGGCCAGGATCACCCGGCTGGCGCACAGCTTCCAGCGCCTCTCGCCGGCAGAGCAGCGCCGCACCCACCAGCCAATCCACATCCTGGCGGACGGTGGCCGGCCAGCCGGCCATGTGCAGGCGGCGCGCCCACGGGTTGTGTGGCCATGCCTGAGCCGACCAGGTACTCTCGAAAAAACCGGTCAAACGGCTGGGAAAGCGCCGCCGGCTGCTCTGGAGCGAACCATCGCCATAGCGCAATTGGGGTCCCACGACACCTATCCCTGGTTCACTGTGGATCGTGGTGAACAGAGTCCAGAGACTGTCAGGGAGTGGAGAGCGGGGGGCAGGCAGTTCAGTGTCAGGGTTGAAAAAGAAGATAAATGAGCCGCGGCTTTCTCGATAGCCGAGATTGTTTCCCCCTGTAAAGCCAAGATTCGTGCCGCTTTGAACAAGCCGTACCCAGGGAAAGAGCGCCTGCACACCATCGACCGTCGCATCGCTGCTGGCATTGTCGACCACAATCACTTCGAGGGCGAAGGGGGTCCCGTGGGGACCAAAGTGGCGGATCGTGCTGTCGCCAGTCTGGCCGGGCCAGCTCGCCCGCTCGATGGAAGCCAGACAGCCGCGCAACAGATCCCATACATTCCAACTGACAATGATAATGGACAGGTCGAGATTCCGCACGCTGCCCTCCGCATTCAGTAGGTCCGTTGGACGACGAAATCGCACAAACCAAGCAAGGACTCTTTGTAGACAGTATTGGGAAGGGGACTCAAGTCGGTGCGGGCACGGGCAAGCAGACAGTGCGCCTCTCGTTGCGCTGCGGTGATTGCGTCGCTGCTCTTCACCTCCTCTACCGTCTGGAGAATGGTCTCCTGCCACTGCCCAGCATCGCCTGTTTCTAGTTCGGCCTGCGCAGCTTCGAGCCGGCGCACGACGGTCTCTGGGTGCGGGTGTTGTTGAAGGTAATAAAAGAAGGGCAGCGTGAGGGTGCCCTGGCGCAGGTCGCTGCCAGCGGGCTTGCCTAGCGTCGTCTCATCGCCGGTGAAATCGAGAATGTCATCCACAATCTGAAAGGCCATGCCAAAATGGTAGCCAAAACTGCGGAACTGCTTGACTGATGCCTCGCTCACCCCCGCCAGGATCGCCGCGCCTTCGGTGGCGGCGCAGAAGAGGCTGGCTGTCTTGGCATAGATGCGCTGGGCGTAGCTTTCCTTCCCCTGCTGATAATCGTGGCGTGCGGCCAACTGGCGTAGTTCGCCATCCACGATGACCCGTAGCGTATCGGCGAAGAGCCGGATGACGCGAGGGTGTTGCGTCTCAGCGGCAAAATGAGCCGCCGTGCCAAACATGTAATTGCCAGCCAACACTGTTGCTCCACCGTTCCAAACGGCGTTGAGGGTAGGCGCGCCGCGGCGCAAGAGCGCGCCGTCGATGACATCATCATGCACAAGGGTCGAAGTGTGGAGCATTTCTACGGCAGCGGCTAGCGCCACCACCTGGTCACTACTGGGGTCCCTCTCTGGCTGACCGCTGCTCGCCGCCGTCAACAGGGCCAGGGCCGGGCGCAGGCGTTTGCCGCCACTCCCAATGAGTTCGAGAAAAGCGCTCGCCAGCGGGGCAAAGACCGACGCATCGACTGCCTTCATCTTTGCTTCCACTAGCGCCAGACCACTCTGCACTGGAGCCAGCAGCCCACCAATATTTGTCACTGTCGTGCGTCGTCCGGCTGGCCCTGTCGCGGTCATGGTTTTCATCTGTAGTGCGACTTCAGGCGAGGGCGGCTGTGTCATTGGGCTGGGTTTCACCAGGCAGATCATCTTTCCATCCAAAGAAATCATACGCGACTTGTGTTGTCATCTGTGCCACCTCGGCGACCGTGCGCCCGGTGAGGCGGGCGAGTTGTTCGCAAACCAGCGCGACATAGGCCGGCTCGTTGCGCTGGCCGCGGTGTGGATGTGGCGTGAGATAGGGTGCGTCGGTCTCAAGCATGAGCCGGTCCAGCCGCAGGTGGGGCGCAAGCCCGTGAAGCCGCCGGGCATTGGCAAAGGTGATCGGCCCGCCCAGGCTCAACACAAAGTTCCAGGTGTACGCCTCTTCGGCCAGAGTCAAATCACCGCCAAAGGCATGGAGGACGCCCCAAAAGCTGCGCATAGCGAGCGGTGAAGCGCGGGTTGCGTCATCGCTCACCCAGTTGCGAAGAATCGCCGCCACGTCTTCGGTCGCCTCGCGGTTGTGGATGATCACAGGTAGCCCTATTTCTGCGGCCAGCTCGAGTTGGGTGCGGAAGGCGACGGCCTGCTGCGCCGGGTCCACCTTTTTCCAATAGTAATCCAGCCCAATTTCACCCACAGCGACGACCTTGTCGTGTGCAGCCAGGGCGCGCAATTGATCCACGGTAGCAGCCGTAAAATCTCCGCTGCTGTTGGGGTGAACCCCCACCGCAGCATAGACTTCTGGGTACCGTTCGGCCAGGGCAATTGCCTGGCGACTATGGTGCAGGTCGATGCCGGGATTGACAATCAGTCTCACCCCGGCCTCGCGCGCCTGGCGCAAAACATCTTCCCGATCCGCATCAAACTGCGCAAGGTCTAAATGGCAGTGGCTATCAACAAGCATTACGTGTGCCAGATTCAAACAACCGTTTCACAATCCTGCGCAGTGAACCGTTGCGCAGATGCCGATTGTTCATTTTATCACATACGCTAACTAACAAAAGTAGGACGAGTACTAATTGTCAATTGTCAACGGTCAACGGTCGATTGTTAATGAGGATGGGCAACCCGTCCTGCGTGTACTATTGACAATTGACCATTGACAATTAAACGCCTACCAATTTCCGCCCGTCGGCCAGGATCGCCTGGACGGCAGCCTGGTCGGTGGTCTCGGTGTAGATACGGATGAGCGGTTCGGTGCCGGAGAAGCGGACGAGCAGCCAGCCACCGTCATCCATGATAAACTTGTAGCCGTCGATGGTTACTTTTTCGGTGACCGGGTGGCCGCCCAGGGTGAGATCTGCTACTGTGGCAGCGTCGAGCCTCGTTTTGGCGGCAGCTTTCATCTCTTCATTGGTACGGATATCGATGCGGTCATAATAGTGAGCGCCTACTTTGGCGAAGAGCGCCTCGAGCAATTCGGTCGGCTTTTTACCCGTGCGCACCATCAGGTCGAGGAGATAGAGGTTGGCAAGGATGCCATCGCGTTCAGGCACGTGGCCGCGGAAGGCGTAGCCACCGCTCTCTTCGCCGCCGATGAGCGCATTGTGCTCGACCATGGCGGGGGCTACAAATTTGAAGCCGACGCCGGTGTTGACCACCGGTACGTTGTAGCGTTGGCCCAGTTTGTCCAACATCGAGGTCGTGCTGATGGTTTTGACAATCGCACCGCGTTCGCCCCGTACTTCGAGCAGGTAGTAAGCCAGCAACCCATAGACGCGCAACTGGTCGACGAATTGCCCATGTTCGTCGCCAAAACCGCAGCGGTCGGCGTCGCCATCGGTGATGCAGACGCAGTCGGTCTTGTGACGGCGAGCTGCGGCCAGCCCGGCATCCACGTTGGGCGGGATCGGCTCGGGGCGCTGCATCTCGGGGAAGAGCGGGTGGCGCTCGGCATGGACTTCAACGATCTCGGTCTTGCCGCCCGCGAGAATCTCGCTCAGCCAGCCGGCGCCGTTGCCCCACATGCTATCCACCAACACTTTGAGACCGGCATCCTTGATGGGTTGGACGTCGATGAGTTTGGCGATCTGCGCCAGGTAGGCGGGCCTAGGGTCAAAGATCTCCACTTTGCCCTGATCGAGACCATCGGCCAGATTGATCGACTTGATGGCGTCGCGGTTGGTGGCAGCCGGAATGGCGGCTTCGATCTGCGCCAGCCCCTCGGGTGCAATGGCGCCGCCGCGCGAGTCGCGTACCTTGAAACCGCAATCTTCGGGCGGATTGTGGCTGGCGGTAATGTTGACCGCACCCGCAGCCCCCCTGGCGCCCACGCTAAAGCTGATCACCGGGGTAGGCGTGGCCGTTTCGGTGAGGTAGACGTGAAATCCGTTGCCGGCCAGCACCTCGGCAGTGGCGGCGGCAAAATGTTCGGCCATAAAACGACGGTCATACCCGACGACCAGACTACCAGATTTGCCCTGGTCCAATAGATAATCTGCAAAGCCCTGGGCGCAGCGCCGGACATTGGCAAAGGTGTAGTCGTCAGCGATACGGCCTCGCCAGCCATCCGTACCGAACTTGATGTCGCTCATGAAGCCACTCCTTTGTGTGCATGACTTTGTAGATGATTCAAAGTATGTCCAAGTATAGCAGCAAGAGAGGGCGATGCGAAAACAGGAGTTACAGGTAGAGAGGTAGACTACCCATCAGCGCCTCAGGCTGGTTATCGGTGTAGCAGGAGATGTGACGAAATCAGCGCGGACGCTCGCCCAGTCGGCTAGGTCGGGAAGCGTGAGCTGCTGCAAACGGTTCCGGGCCATCGCCTCAGCGCCGGCAGAGAGCATGGCGCTGAGTTTGTCGCACAGGTGTTGTGTGCGCTGCCGCGTCGCCGACTGCGTGACGGCATGGTGAGCGACAAAGTACAGCACGCTGTATGCCCTGGCCGCATCGCCTTTCTCCGCCAGGACCTCGCCCAGACAAGCCAGGCTGTCCAACTGGTCAGGTATGCTGTCGATGGCCTGGGCAATGGCGAGCGCTTCGTGCGCACAGGTGTAAGCCAACTCAAGTTCGCCCTGCTCGATATGGGTGAGCGCCAGCCCATTGAGGCTGGCTGCTGTCCACCGCCGTTCACCCAACGAACGGCAAAGGTCAATACTCTCCACATAATAGCGCTGCGCCCTGGGGAACTGTCCCAGTGCTCGCGAGGCGCTGCCCAGGTTGCTTAGGGTAATGGCGATGGTCAGTCGCTCACCGACTATCTGGGCGATTTCGTACGCCTGGTGATAGAGCGACAGGGCTTCGGCGAATTGGCCGGCGCGACCAAAGTTGCTGCCCAGGTTGCTCAGCATGTTGGCGACGCCCCGCTGGTAACCGCTCATGCGGAAGATTGACAGACAGCGTTCATAGTGCTTACGAGCTTCGTCAAAACGGCCCTGGTTGCTGTAGACGATACCCAATGCATTGAGGGCCAGCGTGACCCGTCTCTCTTCGCCTGCCCGCTCATAATGGGTGAGACTCCGGTGCAATATCTCTTCAGCTTGGTCGTAGCGCCCCATGCGCAGATAGGCCCGGCCCAACCGCGCCAATGCATCCGCCAGCTCGATATCCTGGCCGGCCGCCTTCAGTGGAGCGAGCGCCGGGCGGATCAAGGCTTCCACTTCGCCAAACTGGCTCAGGTTGAAGGCAAAATCGGCCAGGAGCGAGTGTGTCAAGGCAAGGGTGGCCTGGGGGCTGCGCCCCGCCAGTGCCAGCCGATCATCGACCCAGCCGGCGTCGATCATGGCCTCTGCCGCTGCTGTGAACATCTGCTTGCCTTCGCGATAACGGCACTCGCGCAGCAAAAAATGGGCCAATATCGGCGCGTATTGCTCAACCAACTGGACCAATTGTTCCCAGTCGCCGGGTCTTTCTTCTTGTGCCAGTGCGCCGATCTGCTCGACGAGCCACTGCCAACCGGCGCGGATATTGTCGTACTCGGTGCGCAAACGGGCATGGGCCTGCGGTTCGGCTGCTGTCTCTCGATGCGGCTGCTGCCCGGCCACGATGCCGCCATAATAGCGGCAGTGCGCCGCCTGGAGTAGATGCTGTTCGGCTGCATTTAGCTTTTCTAGCCCATACTGCCGCAGTAATTCGTGCATCAGATAGCGGCCATCGGGCATCCCCTGGAGGAGTGATTTGTCAGCAAGCCGCGCCAGCGCCAGTGGCGTCGCGCTAGCCACAGCCGCTGCAGCCCGCTCATCAAAACCACCCTGGAAGACGACCAGGCGCTTGAAGAGCATGGCATCGGCTGGGGCCAGAAAACGCCACGAATGGTCAAAGGCTGCACGCAGGCTGCGGTGGCGGTCAGGGACATTCCGCGCCGAAGTGGCAAGAAAATCCAGGCTGCGCTTGATCGCAACTGCAATGGTGGCGCAGGGATAGCTGCGCACCCAACCGGCGGCCAGCTCGATGCCCAGCGGCATCCCTTCCAACAACTGGCAAACGGTGCGCACGGCTTCGCTCTCGGCGGCCAGATCGAAATCGAGCCGGATGCGACGTGCCCGTTGTGCAAAAAGCTGTACAGCTTCGTAAGCCTCAATTGGTTTGTCCGCCCCTTGAGAATTCAAACCAGGTGTCAACGCCGGTGTTGGCGGCGGGAAAGGCAGCCCCCCCACATCAAAGAGCCACTCCTCATACAGATCAAGCCGGGTGCGCGAGGTGACCAGCAGTTTCAGACCCGGCGCAGCCTGCAAAAGCTCGCTTAAGAAGACAGCCTCAGCGGCCAGATGTTCAAAGTTATCAAGGAAAAGGAGGAGTTTTTTTGCACGGAGGAAATCCAGCAACTGCATCTTTGGTTCGCTGCTGCCGGCAAAGGTAAGACCCAGGGCTCCGGCGATCGCCGGGATCGCCTCGGCCATGGTTGGAACGGCAGCTAGCGAGACAAAGAAGAGACCGTCCGCCCAGGCGCCAGCGCCTTCGGACAGTTGCTGTTGAGCGGTTTGTAGCGCGAGCCGCGTCTTGCCGATACCCCCTACCCCCAACAAGGTCAACAGACGGCAGCCCGGGTCGGCCAGCAGGTTGGCGATCTGGGCCAATTCTCCGGCGCGACCGACAAAGGGTGTGGTCTGCGCGGGCAGGTTGTGACGGGGTAGGGCTGAAGCAGTAGGGCGATGGGATGATGGGAAGAATACAGGTTGTGGGGTTTGCTTCTGATCCTCGCTGCGCTCCACTACTCCACGCCGGATCTGCTCATAGAGGGCGCGTGTTGTGCCTTCAGGCTCGACACCCAATTCCTCAGCCAAGACGCGACGACAGCTCTCGTACTGTTGCAGGGCGGCGGCGCGTTGACCGCTCTGTGCTAGCAGTTGCATCAACCGCCGATGGAGCCCCTCATGCCACGGCTCAAGCGCCAACAGGCGCCGCCCGAGTTCTATCCCGGCAGCAGATTCACCGCTCGCCCAGTAATGCGCGAGCAGCGTATCGCCAACCTGCAAGGCCAGACGGTGCAGACGCTCGCGCTCGAGCAGCATCCACTCCTCAAAAACCGGCGCGTTGGCGACGGCAAAACCAGAGAGAAAATCACCTCGATAGAGCGTAAGGGCCGCCGCCAGATCGGTGGCTTGCGCTGTGGGCAGCAGCGGATCAGACGGCTGCGCAGCCGCCTGTGAGAGCTGGACAAACTCTCGCACATCAAGCCAACAGTTGGCATCCTGTTTGAAAGTGACCGCAGTGCGGGTGGTTTGCAGATGATCGCCGCCAACCTGACGCAGCTTGGTGAGGGCCACGCGCAGATTACGTCGCGCATCGTCCGGAGCTAGCTCACTCCAAAACAGGTCGACCAATGTACTGCGTGGGACGGTGCGCCCGGTCACTGCCAGGTAAAAGAGCAGACCTTGCGCCTTGGTCAGTGGTAGATCTACCGGTTCCCCGTCCAGGCTGATCGAACTCTCTCCCAACAGCGTCAAACGCAACAGCTTTGCCATGCACTATCCCATCGATTAGCGCTCAATTAGCGCTCGGTTAGCGGCCATCTGCTAGGGTGATTATAAACCGCTAACCTGTTCCCAGCAAGGTAGACTCGCATGTCCCCGGCCGCTCATGCCTCCTATCAAATCTATCTCCTCCGCTGCTGGCGTAGTGATCCGAGCCCTGCGGCAGGTGCCTGGCGTTTCTCGTTGGTCGATGCGCGGACCGGTGGGCGTCGCGGCTTTGCGAGCTTTGATGTACTGGTGGCCTTTCTGCGCGAACAGGTCGAAACTGGTTCGGCATCAAGCGATGAGGAAGCTGCTCCCTAAACAGATCGACGCCAAAAGGGTACGGTGGTTACGGTCTGGTTTTTCGAGTTGTACTGGTTGGCGCTTGGCGGAGATAGCACTTGAAAGGTTTCGCACCCACGTACAGAGCCGCCAAGGGTTGTGCAACCGCAGAGAGTCTGTATGTTTTGTTGTCCTTACGAAGGAGATCAGTATGAATCGTACAATACGCCTCTGGTTGATTATGGTCGCCGTCGCGTGCTGTCTGGCGGTAGTTGTGGCCGGCGCTGGCCGTCTGCTTGCAGGCACACTCACGACCGAGTATGCCCCAGAAATGATGAGCTATCAGGGTTTTCTCACCGACAGCAGCGCCCAGCCAATTAGCGGGACGGTGAAATTGGATTTTGCCATCTATGACGAAGCGACAGGCGGCAACCTGATGTGGGCCGAGAGCCACCCCAATACACCGGTGGTCGAGGGCTATTTTACCGTGCTGCTCGGTACGCAAGGTTCGCCGCTGACGCCGAGCGTCTTTAATGGCGCCACCCGCTATCTCCAGGTAACAGTGAATGACGGCGACTCCCTTCCACGCCAACGGATCGGGTCGGCCCCCTATGCGCTGCGGGCCGCATGGGCCGCAACGGCCCTTACCGCCACGACGGCCATCTCCGTGCCGTGGGGCAACGTCACCAGCCGCCCCTCCGGGTTGGACGATGGAGATGACGACACCTTAGGCAGCCTCTCATGCAGCGGCGGCCAGATC